>DASPXJ010000031.1:0-25471 GCA_035637355.1 Gemmatimonadales bacterium | reverse complement strand
CGACGGCGCGGTTTGGCACCTCGATGTCGGCTTGTCACATCCTGGGGCTGGAGAAGGTCCCAAGGGTCCGGCTGTTCGCCGGTTAAAGTGGCACATGAGCTGGGTTCAGAACGTCGTGAGACAGTTCGGTCTGTATCCGGTATGGGCGTTGGAGTGTTGAGGGATGTCGTCCGTAGTACGAGAGGACCCGGACGAAGCGACCTCTCGTGTCCCGGCTGTCCTGCCAAGGGCAACGCCGGTTAGCGATGTCGCGCGGGGATAACCGCTGAATGCATCTAAGTGGGAAACCCTCCCCAAGATGAACACTCCCGAGCCGCAAGGCTCCTGAAGGGCCCTGGGAGACTACCAGGTTGATAGGCGGCAGGTGTAAGGCGCGCGAGCGCTTCAGCCGAGCCGTACTAATTGCCCGTGAGGCTTGATCTCTCCGCTGTTTTCCCGCTCGGATGGATCCCTGACATCATCACATCACGCACTCGTCTTTGCATTGTCGTCGGTCATCGGTCATCAGTTATCGGAACAACCCGATTACCGACAACCGATAACCGACGACTGCAGTTTTGCTGGCGACTAGCGCGACAGGGCCACACCCGTTCCCATCCCGAACACGGTCGTTAAGCCTGTCAGCGCCGATGGTACTGCGATCGCGAGGTCGTGGGAGAGTAGGCCGCCGCCAGCGTCTCCAAACCGAATGTCCAATGTTCAATGATCAATGACCAATGATCGACGAACATTGGACATTCTTGTTTTGTTGATCATTGGACATTGATCATTTGTTTGTTCGCACCGGTGCGTAAAATGCGGACCAGAGCGGCGTGCGCCGTCTCGTCAACGCTCGCGCCACCGCTTCAAGCTCGGCCTTCATGCTCGAAAAATCCCGCATCGAGCGGAGCAGCGCCTCGACGTCCTTGGCACTTGTCGGAACGTCGGCCACGACGAGCAGCCAGTGGGCGACGGCCGCCGGCGGAGCGAGCGGATCGTCGTCCCCCGTCGCCGAGGGTCGCGCCGTTCGCCCCTGGCGCGCCAGCGCATCGGCGCTGCGCACGACCGGCTCGTATGAGGGCGCCGCCGGCACGGGGCCGCTCCAGTTCGTCTGCAGTCCCACGATCCCTACGATGTGCCGCCCCGCCGGCAGCGCGTTGCTCGTATCCCCAGGTGTCGGGAAGACCGGTTGAATGCTGCCGTCCCCGTCGACACGCACCAGGATGACATGCCCCGGGCGCGACAGCTCCACGAGTATCGCATCCTCCTGAATCGCCACGATGCCCGCGCCGTACGCGTCCTTCGACCCGAGCCGCGTGACGGCGGGAGGTGGGGGAGGCTGAGGAACTTGCCAGTGAGCCGACGCGAGGGAGAACGCGAGTACGGAGAGGAGGGTCATGGCTATATCCTCGAAGGGCGGTGCACGATCTAGGCTCTTCCATTATACACGTTACCTTCCTTGAATGACGCGCTGCGGCACCATCGTCCTCGCCGGCCGGCCCAACGTCGGGAAATCGACGTTGCTCAACGCCCTCGTGGGCGAACACCTCGCCATCGTCTCCCCCAAACCGCAGTCGACGCGGCTGCCGGTCGTCGGGCTGCTCACCAAAGACGACACGCAATACATCTTCACCGACTCCCCGGGCCTGCTCGAGCCGGAGTACCGGCTCCATGAAGTGATGCGCGCCGCGGCATTGCGCGCGATCGAGGACGCCGAGGTCATCGCGTACCTGCATCCGCTCAGCGAGTATCCGGCGCCGCCGCTGGCGCGCGTCGCGGGCCTCGAGCACACTCCCCGCGCGCCCGTCGTGACCGTGTACACCAAGTCGGATTTCGTGCGGCCGTCAGCCCGGCCGGCCGTCCGGCCGTCGGAAGTTTTCACGTCCGCCACCACGGGGGAGGGCATCGACGCATTCCTGGCCGAGATCGCCGGTCGCTTGCCCCAGAGCCCGTTCCATTACGACCCCGCTGAGCTTGCCACCCAACCGCTGCGGTTCTTTGCCGCGGAATTCATCCGCGAAGCGGCCTTCGAGCAGCTGCATGAAGAGCTGCCGTACAGCGTGGCGTGTGAGATCGATGAGTTCCGGGAGGGCGCCGAGCCGGTATATATTCGGGCCGTGTTGTACGTCGAGCGCGACAGCCAGAAGGGCATCGTCATCGGCGAGGGCGGCCGCACCATCAAGGCCCTCGGCGCCGCGGCGCGTGGCAAGATCGAAGCGCTGCTCGACCAACGCGTGTTTCTCGACCTGCATGTGAAAGTGCTGCCCAAGTGGCGCCGCGACGAGCCGGCGTTGAAGCGGCTGGGGTACGCCACGTCATGAGTCTCGCCCCCGACCTGCTCGAAATCCTCGTCTGCCCCAAGTGCAAAGGGGCGCTCGAGTACCGGACCAACCCGGAGGCGCTCGCCTGCCACGCCTGCCGGCTGATCTACGCCGTCGAAGATGACATCCCCATCATGCTCATCGATGAGGCGAAGCCTTTTTGACGGAATGACGGAATGTTGGAAGGTTGGAATGGGGGTTCGATCCTCCATTCTGGCTGCGATCGCACTTTCCATCATTCCAACGTTCCAACTTTCCAGCCAGGATCTCCCCCTCAACGCCGGCGCGTTGTTCCTCGTGTTTCCGGTGGGGGCGCAGGCGGTGGGGATGGGCCAGACGGCCACCGCCGCGGCGGGGCGGGGCGAAGCGGCGTTCTGGAATCCGGCCGGCCTCGCCACGCTGTCCGAGGACGAGTTCGCGCTGCACAGCGCCAATCTGGTCGCCGGCCGGAGCAACGTGCTGGGCGCGTACTTTCCCTCGCGTGGCATCGGCGTGATCGGGGGCGCGGTGTATCTGGTCGACTACGGCGACCTCGATCGCACGGATGCCAACGGCAATACGATCGCCCGCATCGCGCCGCGCAACTTCGAATTCCTGGCCTCGTACGCGACGAATCTCACCGGCTCGTTCGTGTTCGGCCTGAGCTACAAGCTCGTGCAGTTCCGGGTCGACTGCAGCGGCGACTGCCGCGACTTTCCGGCGGGGACGGGTGCCACACACGCGCTCGACGTCGGCGGCCAGTTCCGGATCGGAGCCGCCGGGCCGTTGCGCGTGGGCGTGGCGCTGCGCAACATCGGATTCCGGCTGCAGGTCCAGAACCAGGCGCAAGCCGATCCCTTGCCCACCCGGCTCGCCGTCGGCGCGCTGTACCAGGTCCGACTGCGCCCCGCGATGGGAGGCGCACTCGACGAGGCATTCGATGTCAAACTCGCCGCCGACGTGGACAGCCCCTGGGGACAGGTGGGGCAGTCCGAGACGCGGCTCGGCCTGGACGTCGGATATCAGCGCCTCGTGCGCGTGCGCGCGGGCTACGCGTTCGTGCAGGACGGATTGAGCGGGCCCAGTGTGGGCCTGGGCATCGAGAGCGGGTCGCTCGGCGTGGATCTCGCGCGCGCGTTTCTCACGAACTCGGACTTGCAGGTCGCAAGCCCGACGTTCTTCTCGTTCCGGGTCACCTTCTAATGAAGGGGATCCTGATCGCTCTGGCCGTTTGGGGGCTTGGGGGGATGTCCTCGGCCGTGGCGCAGCAGGCCGACACGACCGTGCCGCCGGCCGGGGCGCTGGTGCGCCCATTGGCCTCGCTGATCATTCCCGGCACGGGCCAGCTGCTCGCGCACCAGGATCGTGGGGCCGTGTATCTGGCGGCGGAGGTCTACCTCGTCTCGCGCTACCTGCAGCTCGACCACGAAGCGATGAGTGAGCAGCGGCGGTTTCAGAACCTCGCCTTCGAAGTGGCGCGGCGGCAATTCGGACCGACGCGCCGCGACACCATCTTCGAGTACTACGAGCAGATGGAGCGGTTCGCCGAAAGCGGCAACTACGACACCGATCCCGGTGCCGCGTTCGTTCCCGAGAGCGACCCGCGCACCTACAACGGCTCGGTCTGGTTGCTCGCGCGGCGCACGTTCTGGGAGGATCCCGCGGTGCCGCCCGATCCGACCTCGCCGCAATACTGGAAGGCGCTGCAGTTCTACCAGGCGCGCGCGGTGGGCCCCAATTTTCAGTGGAGCTGGCGCGATCATTCGCTCGAGCACGAGGTGTTCCGCGATTTCATCCAGCGCAGTGACAACGCGTTTCGCCGCGCGCAGAATCAGATCGGGTTGCTGCTGGCCAACCACGTCGTGAGCGCCGTGGACGCGCTGATTTCCGCCCGCCTGACGGCCGCCGCGGGCCGGCCGGCGGAAATGCACCTGCAGCTCGGTCCTGGCAACGTCCGCCAAATCCGGTTTGCCGTAGCGTTCTAACCCTTCTCAGCGACCATACTCATGAGCTGGATCACAAGTCCCGAAGCGTGGCTCGGGCTGCTCACGTTGACGGTGCTCGAGATCGTCCTCGGCATCGACAACATCATCTTCATCTCCATCCTGGCCGGCAAACTGCCGGTCGAGCAGCAGGCGCGCGCCCGCCGCGCCGGTCTCATCGGCGCGATGCTCACGCGCATCGCGCTGCTCGCCGCGCTCGCGTGGATCATTCGGCTGACGGCGCCGCTGTTTTCCGTGCTCGGCCGCCCGTTCGCCGGTCGAGATCTCATTCTGATCGCGGGCGGACTGTTCCTGCTCGCCAAAAGCACGCGCGAGATTCACGAGGGCCTCGAAGGCGATGCCGGCCGCGCCGGCACCGCCGTGCGCGCATCGTTCGCGTCGGTCGTCGGACAGATCATGCTGCTCGACATCGTCTTTTCGCTCGACTCCGTCATCACCGCGGTGGGGATGGCGCGACACCTGGCAGTCATGATCGCCGCGGTCGTCCTCGCCGTCGGCGTGATGATGTTCGCCGCAACGCCGATCAGCGAGTTCGTGCACCGTCATCCGACCGTGAGAATGCTGGCGTTGAGTTTCCTGCTGATGATCGGCGTGTCGCTGATCGCCGACGGCCTCGGCCAGCACATCGCCAAGGGCTACATCTATTTCGCGATGGGGTTTTCCGTGTTCGTCGAGCTGCTCAACATCCGCGTGCGGGCGCGCACGCCTCCGGTGCGGTTGCGGGAGCCCTACACGACTTAATTTGACACCGCAGGCGACGAGGCCTAAGTTTAGGCGGTTTCTACCCTTACGAGAGGAGTAAGGTGCGGTCGCGCCAAGCCATTCTCTTCTTCTCGCCGGCTGGACGTTCCGTACCTGACTTCGTGACCGCATGGGTCAACGGGAAGGGGCTACCCGTCACCACCCTCCCGCAGGCCGCGCTGGTGCAGGAGCGCGTGTTACGCGCCTTGCCGACCCTGGTGGTCGTGGACGGGGACAGCGCCGGGGACGAAGGCATCGAGCTGTGCGCCCGCCTCAAGGGCGATGCCTACACCGCGATCGTCCCGCTCGCCGTGGTCACCAATCGCCACGCGACCGACGCGGTCCGCCGCTGGTTCGCGGCCGGTGCCGACGAGGTGATCACGCCGCTGTTCGAGCCGGGCGAGCAGGCGGGCCGGCTCGACGCCCTCGTGACGCGGGCATTGCGCGACGTCGCGGTGAATCCGTCGACGCTCCTCCCGGGGACGACGGAGATCGAGCGGGAGATCAAGCGGCGCATGGAGCTCGGCGAATTCTTTGCCGTCTGCTACGCCGACCTCGATCACTTCAAGGAGTACAACGATCGCTACAGCTATAACGACGGCGATCGCGTGATCTATCTGCTCTCGCGCATCCTGCACGACGTGGTGCGGGGCATGATCGGCAAGCAGGGGTTCGTGGGACACATCGGCGGCGACGATTTCATTTTCGTGTTGCCGATCGAGAGCATCAGCCCGGTGTGTAGCGAGATATTGGACGTGTTCGACACGCTGGTGCCGTATCAGTACAACGAGCAGGACCGGCGGGCCGGCTATTACTTCGGCAAGGACCGCCGTGGCCAGCTGCATCGCGTGCCGCTGATGACGCTGTCGATCGGTGTCGTGACGAATCAGCACCGGCGCTTCCTGCACCCGGCGCAGGTGAGCGAGCTGGCGACCGAGATGAAGAGCTACGCGAAGACCCAGGCGGGGTCGGTTTTTGTGGTCGATCGCCGCCACGATCGCGGGGACGTAGAAAGCGGAGAGACCGAGGCATAAGGCGTGAACGTCACTTGTCCGTCGTGCGAAACGGTGTACCGCGTGGATCCGGCCAAGGTCCCCGCGGGGGGCCTGCGTGCGCGCTGCAGTGTGTGCAGCAACGTATTCGCGGTGAGCCCCGACGGTGGTGCCGGCGCCCTCGCCGCGGCACCGCCCAAGCCTCCAGTAGCAATGCCCGGACCTCCCCCGCCGGCTCGACCGGCGATGGCTCCGCCGGCGATGGCTCCGCCAACTCCAGCGACTCGGCCGGCGATGCCGGTGGCTCCGCCAGTAGCGCGGCCCGCCGCTCCGGCGCGGCCCGCGTTCGCGGCTCCCGCGGCTCCTCCTCGTCCGACCGCTCCTCCGGCCCCCGCGCCCGCAATGCCGTCGCCCCGGTCGGTCGCGCCGCCGCCGGTTGCGCCGCCCCGCGCGGCCGCGCCGCCGCCGCCGCCGCCCGCTGCGCCTGCTGCGCCTGCTACGTCTGCTGCGCCTGGTCCAGGTGTGAGCACGCCGGGCAAGCGTCCCACGGGGCCGCTGCGTCCCGTCAATCCATTTATGGTTCAGGATCCGAAACAGAAGGCGCGGCGGCTCGCGCGGGCGCTCATTTCCGACATGCTGGTCTATCATCCGGAGAAGCGGCAGCAGGGCATTCGCGACGGCACACTGCCGCAGCTGTTCAAGGACGAGATCGAGAAGAGCTGGCAGGAGTACGTGGAGCAAGTCGGCGCCGAGATGGCGCAGAGCACGCCGTTCTGGACCGAGGCGCTGAACGAAATTTTAGCGGGGGGGCATAAGCTGTTCTAATGAGCCTTTCAGAACGTTTCGCC
The DNA here is from genome assembly GCA_035637355.1 of Gemmatimonadales bacterium. GTDB lineage: Bacteria > Gemmatimonadota > Gemmatimonadetes > Gemmatimonadales > GWC2-71-9 > 20CM-2-65-7. The sequence goes on along the minus strand of DASPXJ010000031.1, from coordinate 18,608 downwards.
GATTTCGATCGCCGGCTCACCGAGCTCAGGAGCTTTCTTTGACGTCGACGGAAAGACCGCGCGCCTCGCGGAGCTCGAGCAGAAAATGGCGGACGGCGCGCTCTGGGCCGACGCCGACCGCGCCCGCCAGACCGTCACTGAAGTCAAATCGCTGAAGGGGTGGCTCGAGCCCTACCACGCGCTGCGCAAGCGGGTGGATGAGGGCCGTGAGCTGAACGAGTTGCTCGAAGCCGAATCCCATATCGATCTCTCGTTGCAGCGTTCCCTCGAGACGGAGGCGGAGCAGATCGCCGGGCGGCTCGAGGCGCTCGAGATGCAGAACATGCTGCGCGGGCCCGACGACGCGCGCGATGCGCTGCTCACCATTCATCCCGGCGCGGGGGGCACCGAGTCCCAGGACTGGGCCGAGATGCTCGTGCGCATGTACACCCGCTGGGCCGAGCGGCACGGGTTTGCGGTCGCGGTGCTCGACATCCTGCCGGGCGAAGAAGCGGGGATCAAGTCGGCCGAGATCGAGATCCGGGGCCGTTACGCGTTCGGGCTGCTGCGGGCGGAGAAGGGCGTGCATCGCCTGGTGCGCATCTCCCCGTTCGACTCGCAGTCCCGGCGGCATACCTCGTTCGCCTCGGTGTTCGTCTATCCGGAAGTCGACGACGAGATCGAAATCGAAATCAAGGACGACGATCTGCGTATCGATGTGTTCCGGGCGTCCGGCAAGGGCGGCCAGCACGTCAACAAGACGTCGTCGGCGGTGCGGATCACGCATCTGCCGACCGGCATCGTCGTCTCCTGCCAGCAGGAGCGCAGCCAGGGGAAGAACAAGGCGACGGCGATGAAGATGTTGAAGGCGCGGCTGTACGAACGGGCGGTCGCCGAGCGCGATGCGAAGAAGGCGGAAGTCGACAAGCAGAAGACCGACATCGCGTGGGGCAACCAGATCCGCTCGTACGTCTTCCAGCCGTACACCATGGTGAACGATCACCGCACGGAGTTGAAGGTCAGTGACGTGCACAAGGTGATGGACGGTGACCTCGATCCTTTCATCGAAGCGTTCCTGAAGCGCTTCGGGAATAAGGCGGCGTAGTGACGGGATTTGTAGAAGCGGCACGGCGCGAGAAGCTGAAAGAGCTGCTGGAGCGCGGCGTGGCGCCGTACGCCTACCGGTTCGAGCGCACCGCGACGGCGCAGCAGGCGCTGGCGGCCTACAAGAGGGACGACGATCCGGCGCAGTATGCCCTCGCTGGCCGGCTGGTCGCGCTGCGGCCGCACGGCAAGACGACGTTCGCCCACCTCGAAGACCCGAGCGGAAAGATCCAGCTCTACTTCAAGGGCGATGAGCTCGGTACCGCAACGTATGCGTTGCTGGAGCTGCTCGATCTCGGCGACCACCTCGGCGTCGAGGGTCGCCTGATGAAGACGCGCACCGGCGAAATCACGCTGCGCGTGGCGCGGTTCACGCTGCTGTCCAAGGCGCTGCGGCCGCTGCCGCTCGGCAAAGAGGACGCGAGCGGCGTCAAACACGGCGAGCTGTCCGATCCCGAGGTCCGGTCCCGGCAGCGGTATGCCGATCTCGCCGTGCATCCGGAGGTGCGGGAAGTCTTCCGGCTGCGCAGCCGGATTGTGCAAGGAATTCGGGCTTTCCTCGATGGCCGGGGGTATCTGGAAGTGGAGACGCCGGTGCTGCAGCCGCTGTACGGCGGCGCCGCGGCGGTACCGTTCGAGACGCGTTACGCGGCACTGGACACGACGTTCTATCTCCGCATCGCCGACGAGCTGTACCTCAAGCGCTGTCTCGTCGGCGGGCTCGAGCGGGTGTACGAGATCGGTCACGATTTTCGCAACGAGGGGCTGTCGCGGTTTCACAATCCGGAATTCACGATGGCGGAGTGGTATCAGGCGTACGCGGACTACAACGACATGGCCGCGCTCACCGAGGAGATGCTGGCCGGGCTCGTGGTGCAGCTGTTCGGCACCACCATGCTCGAGCGTCACGGCGCCACGCTGTCGTTCGAGCGCCCGTTCGCGCGCACAGACTATTATGGGCTCGTGCGCGAGCATGCCGGTGTCGATCTTACGAGAGCGAAGGACGCCGAGCTGCGCGCCGTGCTCAAGCAGCACAACGCACCGGACGCGGAGAAGCTCAACGGGCCGAAACTGGTCGACGAGGTCTTCAAGACCTGCGTCGAGCCGAAGCTCGTGCAACCGACGTTCGTCTTCGACTATCCGCTCGCGTTGTCGCCGCTCGCCAAGCCGAAGCGCGGCGACCCGAACAGGGTCGAGCGCTGGGAGTTGTTCGTGCAGCATCGCGAGCTGGCGAACGCGTTCAGCGAGCTGAACGACCCCGATGAGCAGCGGCGCCGCTTCGAGCAGCAGGCCGCCCTGCGCGCCGCGGGCGATGACGAGGCGCAGCAGCTGGACGAGGATTTCCTGCGGGCGCTGGAGTACGGCATGCCGCCCGCCGGCGGGGTGGGGATGGGCGTGGACCGGCTGACGATGATCCTCGCCGACCAGACGAACATTCGCGACGTCATGCTGTTCCCGATGCTGCGGCCGGAATGATGCCGATCCTCAGCGTGGTGCTGCAGGTGCTGCTCCTGGGAGCCGCGGCCACGGCGGTCTTCGTGATCGCCACCAATTGGCCGTCGCGCCTCGATCTGCGGGTGGCGATGCGCTATCTGCGCAGCCGCCGCTCATCCCGGCTGCTGTCGCTGATCACGGTCATCGCCGTCGGCGGCGTCACCATCGGCGTCATGGCGCTCGTGATCGTGCTGGGCGTGATGAACGGGATGCAAAACGACCTGCGCGAGAAGATCCTCGTCGTGAATCCGCACTTGCGGATCCTGACCTACGGGGAAGGGCTGCGGCTCGATGATTGGCCCGAGGTGATCACCAAGGTGCGACGGACGTCCGGTGTCGTCGCGGCGGCGCCGTTCGTCCTGACGCAGGGATTGATCTCCGCGGGGCACGACTACGCCGAGGGCGTGGCGGTGATCGGCGTCGAGTCGGACACGGGGTCGCGCGCGGTGACGAGCCTGCCGCACTACTTCACGAAGGGCGACCTGACGTTCCGGACGACGCAACCGGGCGTGGAAGGCGGCATTGCGATCGGGACCCGGCTCGCGAGCAAGCTGTCGGCGTATCCCGGGGACATCGTGACGATGGTCGCGCCGGCCGGCTCGCAGTTCAACCGCAGTCTCGGCGCGTTCGTCCCGAAATATCGGCGCTACGAAGTCACCGGCCTGTTCGAAACGGGGATGTACGACTACGACAACAGCTATGTGGTGATGCCGCGCCAGGCGGCGCAGGACTTCGCCGGGCTGGGCGGGGCGGTGACCGGGCTCGAGGTGCGGCTCGCCCATCCGGAACGCGCCAGCGAATACGCCGAGCAGCTGGAGAACATGCTCGGCTATCCATATCGCGCGCTCGACTGGCAATTGCAAAACCGCTCGCTGTTCTCCGCCTTGAAGCTCGAGAAGCTCGCGATGGGGCTGGTCGTCTTCCTCATCTGCGTCGTCGCGGCGTTCAACGTCGTGGGGACGCTGACGATGGTGGTGCGCGACAAGACCCGCGAGATCGGCATCCTGCTCGCCATGGGCATGCAGCGGGGCCGCATCCGGCGCATCTTCCTCATTCAGGGCGTCTTCATCGGCCTCGTGGGCACCGCGCTGGGAGCGGTGCTGGGCCTGATCGTCGGCGCGAGCGTGAACCGCGGGCACCTGATCCCGATCGACCCCTCGATCTATTTCATCGACCATCTCCCGGTCCTGAACAACCCCCTCGACGCGCTGGCGGTCGTTGCCGCGAGCCTGGTGATCGCGACGCTGGCGCCGCTGTACCCCAGCACCCAGGCCGCCCGGCTCGATCCGGTGAGCGCCATCCGCTACGAATGAACGCGCTCGTCGTAGCCAAGGCGATCCGCCGGGTCTTCGCGGGCGGCGATGGGCACCTGCTCGAGATCCTGCGCGGCGTCGATGTCGAGGTCCGGCGCGGCGAGTTCGTCGCCATCGTCGGCGCGTCCGGCGCCGGCAAGAGCACGCTGCTGCAGTTGCTCGGCGCGCTGGACAGCCCCACGACCGGGGACATCTGGCTCGACGGCTCGCGCTATGCCGATCTCGACGCCCGCGGCGCGGCGGAGCTCCGGAACCGCAAGCTCGGATTTGTGTTCCAGTTTCATCACTTACTGCGCGAGTTCTCGGCGTTGGAAAACGTCATGATGCCGCTGCTGATCGGCGGCTCGTCGCCGCGCACCGCGCGCTCGCGCGCCGAAGAGGTGCTGTCCGAGGTCGGTCTGGCCGGACGGATGACCCATCGCCCCGCCGAGCTGTCCGGCGGCGAGCAGCAACGCTGCGCGGTCGCGCGCGCGCTGGTGCACGATCCGAGCGTCGTCCTCGCCGATGAGCCGTCCGGCAACCTGGATCACGCCAATGCCGAGCGGTTGCACGAGATCTTCTTCCGCCTGGCGCGGGAATACGAGACGGCGGTCGTCGTCGTCACGCACAACCGCCAGCTCGCCGGCCGGGCGGACCGGGTGCTCTTACTGGAGGACGGCCGGCTCACCACCGTGAGCTCGGTCGATGCGATCCCCTGATGCTCTGCGATAACTGCAAGGAGCGCGACGCGATCATCAACCTGACGCAGGTGGAGCACGACTCCAAAGTGACCCTGCATCTGTGCGAACAGTGCGCGCAGCAGAAGGGCGTGGAAACCGGCGGCGCCGTGCTCAAGACCCCGCTCGGCGGCTTCTTGACCGCGCTCGGGAAAGGTGGCGGGGGGGGCGCGCTCGTTCCGGCCACGGCCGACGGCGTACGCTGCCCGGCGTGCGGCAGCACGCTGCGCGACTTCCGTGACTCCGGCCGGCTCGGCTGCGACCAATGCTATGTGTCGTTCGACGCGCATCTGCGCGATTTGCTGCGGCGGCTGCACGGCTCCAGCCAGCACGTCGGCGAGCGCTATGTGGCGCCGGGCGAACGGGAAGGCGGGAGCGACGCAGCGGACCCCCGCAGCCGGCTGCTCGAGCTGAAGGCGCAGCTGCGCCAGGCCGTCGAGGGCGAGAACTTCGAGCTCGCGGCCGAGCTGCGGGACCGCATTCGGGTGCTCGAGTAATGGATCTCTCGCTCCTGCCCGATGGCGGCATGCGCTGGCTGGACGCATCGGGCCCCAAGTCGACCATCGTGCTGTCCACGCGAATCCGGCTGGCGCGCAACGTCCGTGGGATTCCCTTCAGCCAGCGGGCAAAGGACGGCGACCGGACGGCGGTGTTGGAGCGGGTCAGCGACGCGGCGGCGTCCTCCGATCATCTGGCGGCGGCCGTGGCCTTCCATCTCGATCAAATGGAGCGCCCCGAACGGCAATTGCTGCATGAGCGCCATTTAGTCAGTAAGGAATTGGCAGGGTTGGAGCGCGAGTCGCGGCCCCGCCCGGGCGCGGCGCTGCTGGTGCAAGACCAGGTCGGCGTGATGGTGAATGAGGAGGACCACTTACGGTTGCACGGCATGTGGTCCGGGTTCGATTTGGAAGACGCGTATGCCGCGGTGGAAGCCGTCGACGTCGAACTGGGCCGGCTCGTTCCTTTCGCCTTTCATCCGGAATTTGGCTATCTTACGTCCTGTCCGACGAATGCGGGAACGGGGCTCCGGGCCAGCGTACTTATCCATTTGCCGGGCCTTGTTTTGACCAAGGAAATCAACAAAGTTCTGCAAGGTCTCACGCAGGTGGGATTGACCTTTCGGGGCTTGTACGGGGAAGGCAGCGAAGTCGTCGGGAATTTCTTCCAGTTGTCCAACCAAACAACCTTGGGGAAGACAGAAGACGAGCTGATCGACCACCTCGGGAAGATCGTGCGCCAGGTGGTGGAATACGAGGAACAGGCACGGGACGTCCTGTTGCGGACGGCGCCGGATGAGGTGGAAGACAAGACATGGCGCGCGTACGGTCTGCTGAAGCACGCGCGCCAGCTGTCGTTTGAAGAGACGATGAATCTGTTGAGCGGTGTGCGTTTGGGCGTTGGGCTGAATCTGCTCCCCGGACCGGGGGTATATACGCTCAACAAACTGCTGATCTACACCCAACCCGCGCACCTGGCAGCGATGGATGGCCGGTCTACCGGCGACCGCGAACTGCCGACGGTGCGCGCTGCGTTTGTCCGGCGCCTGCTCGAAGCGGAACCCAGCTGAAGGGCGAAAGGGTGAGCTCGGAATCGCGATGAACGGCTACAATTTCACGGATCGAGTCCGGAAAGTTCTGCAGATGGCGCGCGAAGAAGCGGCGCGTCTGCATCACGAGTACGTCGGCACCGAGCACATTCTGCTCGGCTTGATCCGCGAGGGCGAAGGCGTCGCCGCGGCGGTCTTGACCAATCTCAACGTCGATCTCGAAGAGATTCAGCAGAAAATCGAAGAGACGGTGAAGAAGGGGAAAGCGGCGGCGGCCGCCGGACCCGATCTGCCGTATACCTCGCGCGCCAAGAAGGTGCTGGAGCTCGCGATGAGCGAGGCGCGGGAGCTGAATCACTCCTACGTCGGCACCGAGCACCTGCTGCTCGGCCTGCTGCGCGAAGAGAAGGGCATCGCCGCGCAGGTGCTGACCGACGCCGGCGTGAACCTCGAGCAGGCGCGCGCCGAGACGCTGCGGCTGCTCGGCAGCGAGATGCCCGCCACGCCCGCCGGCGGCGGCACCGGCGCCCAGCCGACGCCGCCCAAGAGCGAAAAGAAATCCAAGACGCCGGCACTCGATCATTTCTGCCGCGATCTCACGCAGCTCGCCGCCGAAGGCTCGCTCGATCCCACGATCGGCCGCCAGAAGGAGATCGAGCGCGTGATGGAGATCCTGTCGCGGCGCAAGAAGAACAATCCGGTGCTGATCGGCGAGCCGGGCGTCGGCAAGACGGCGATCGTCGAGGGCCTGGCGCAGCTGATCGCGGGCGGGCAGTGCCCCGACGCGCTCAAGGATCACCGCGTGCTGTCGCTCGACATGGCCGCCGTCATCGCCGGTACCAAGTACCGCGGCCAGTTCGAAGAGCGGCTCAAGGCCGTGATCAACGAGATCGCGCAGAACAAGAACATCATCCTCTTCATCGACGAGCTGCACACGCTCGTCGGTGCCGGCGCGGCCGAGGGCGCGGTAGACGCGTCCAACATGCTGAAGCCGGCGTTGGCGCGCGGGGAGCTGCAGTGCGTCGGCGCGTCGACGCTGAACGAGTACCGCAAGTACATCGAGAAGGATGGGGCGCTGGAGCGCCGCTTCCAGACCGTGATCGTCGATCCGCCGACCGTCGAGGAGACGATCGAGATCCTCAAAGGGCTGCGCAAGCGCTACGAGGACCATCACCGCGTCGTGATCCCCGACGAGACGCTGGTCGAGGCGGCGAAGCTGTCGGAGCGCTACATCACCGACCGCTTCCTGCCCGACAAGGCGATCGACGTGATCGACGAGGCAGGCGCCCGGGCCCGGCTGGCCGCGCAGGTGCCGCCGCCGGAGGTCGCCGAGCTGAAGGACAAGCTCGAGGGCATCAACGGCGACAAGGAAGCCGCGGTGCGCGATCAGAACTTCGAGCGCGCGGCCTCCTTGCGTGACTCCGAGCGCGAGCTGCAGGCGGAGATCCGGCGCAAGCAGGAGGAGTGGGAGCGCGAGCGGCAGACCCGGCGGCCCACGATCAGCGAAGAAGGCGTCGCCTTCATCGTGTCGCGCTGGACCGGCATTCCGGTCACGCGGCTCCAGGAGGCGGAGACCGCGCGTCTGCTGCGCATGGAAGACGAGCTGCACGAGAGCGTGGTGGGTCAGAACGAAGCCATTCAGGTGATCTCGCGGGCCATCCGGCGCAGCCGGGCGGGCCTCAAGGATCCCAAGCGGCCCATCGGCTCCTTCATCTTCAGCGGCCCGACGGGCGTCGGCAAAACCGAATTGGCGCGCGCGCTGGCCCGCTTCCTGTTCGCCGACGCCCAGGCGCTCATCCGCGTCGATATGTCGGAATACATGGAGAAGTTCTCCGTGAGCCGGCTGATCGGCGCGCCGCCCGGATACGTGGGCTACGAGGATTCCGGCACGCTCACCAAGGCGGTGCGGCGCAAGCCGTACTCGGTGGTGTTGCTGGACGAAATCGAGAAGGCGCACCCCGACGTGTTCAACATCCTGCTGCAGGTGCTCGACGAGGGTCACCTGACGGATAACTACGGCCGGCTGATCGACTTCAAGAACACGGTCGTGATCATGACCTCGAACGTCGGCGCGCGCGACGTCGTGAAGGGCAAGACGCTGGGCTTCGGGCAGCCCGACGCGAAGAACGAGTTCGAGCGGATGTCCGAGAAGGTCAAGGAAGAGGTCAACAAGGTCTTCAATCCCGAGTTCCTGAACCGCCTGGACGACGTGATCGTGTTCCACGCGCTGAACCGCGAGCACATCGCGCTGATCGTGGCCATTCTGGCGCGCGACGTCCAGAAACGCCTGGGCGAGGAAGAGCTGACGCTGCGGCTGACGCAGGCGGCGACCGACTTCCTCGTCGATCACGGTTACGACGAGCACTACGGCGCGCGGCCGCTCAAGCGCGCGATCCAGAAGTACGTCGAGGATCCGCTGTCGGAGAAGATCCTCGTCGGCGATTTCGCGAAAGGCGACGAAATCGAGGTGGACGTCGCGACCGACAAAGAGCGTCTGGCGTTCAAGGCACTCTCCGGCTCGAAGGCGTGATTCGCCGGCTTTCCCTTTCATTCTTATGGAGTCTCGCCGTCCTAGCCCCGGGCCTGTGCATGGCCCAGGGCGGGGGCGCGGGGCCCGGGCCCACGGTGCCGGTGCCCGACTCGATCGCGGTGGTGGGGCAGCGCCGCAATAGCGCGACCGCCGTCATCCAGCTCAGCGGCCTCGTGCCGGGCCGCGCCATCAACTATCGCGACGTGCAGCGCGCCATCCAGGCGCTCTACCAGAGCGGGCAGTTCGACGACGTCGCGATGACGCAGGCGCAGAGCCCCTCGGGAAAAAGCGTCCTCGTCATTCACGTCAGGGAGCGGCCCGAGCTCGTGAAGTGGGCGATCCGCGGCGTGCAGCGGCTGTCCGAGCGCAGCGTGCGCGACAAGGTGCAGCTCGCCGAAAACCGGCCGCTCGATCTCGCCGCCGTGACGCGCGCCCGCGCGCGCATCGATTCCCTGTACCACGCGCAAGGCTATTATCTCGCGCACACCAAGCCGCTGTTCGTCTATCAGCAGGACTCGGCGGCCGTGCGCGTCATCTTCGACATCGACGAGGGGCGGCGCGTGGCGGTCGCCCTCATCGACGTCCAGGGCAACACCCACTTTACCGACCAGCAGATCGTCGCGCAGATGAAGACCCGGCCCGAAGGCTTCTGGTGGTTCCGGTCGGGGGAGTACAACGACGACAAGCTGGCGGAAGACCTGCGGCAAACGCTGCCGGCGTTTTACGGCAAGCAGGGATACGTCGACTTTCAAGTGCTCGACGACACCCTTATCGTGCACGAAGAGTCGGGCAAGGCGACGCTCGTGATCCGCGTCAGCGAGGGCGAGCCGTACCGCATCGGGACGTTCGAGATCGTCGGCAACCGGCGCTTCTCGACCGACGAGCTCCAGGTCTTCTACCCGTTCACCCTGGAGCAGCGCACCGGCCTGTTGGGCCTGGGCGGGAAGCGGCACATCTCGTACTTCGACGACCAGCTGTGGCAGGACGCGACGCGCAAGCTGCAAACGCTCTATTACAACAACGGCTACATCTACGTGAGCGTGCGCCCCGACGTCATCCGCCGCACCGCGCCCGACGGCAAGCCGGTCGTCGACCTGCGCTGGGTGATCACCGAAGGACAGCCGGCGATCGTGGACCACGTCGAGATTCGCGGCAACGACGTCACCCACGAGCGCGTGATCCGCGAAGCGATCGTGATGGTGCCCGGCGACGTGTTCCGCCAGGATGCGTTGATCGCATCCTACCAGCGCGTCTCGAACCTCGGCTTCTTCAATCAGCCGCTGCCGTTCCCGGATACGAAGCCCGCGAACGAGCAAGGCGACATCGACGTCGTGTTCCACGTCTCCGAAAAGCGCACCGGCAACATCAACTTCGGCGCGTCGGTGGGGCAGGGGACCGGCGTGGGCGGCTTCCTCGGCCTCGACGAGCCCAACCTGTTCGGCCAGGGGAAGCGCGGCAAGTTCCAGTGGCAGTTCGGCAAGAACATCAACGACTTCGACGTGTCGTTCACCGATCCCGCCGTGCGCGAGTCGCGCATCTCCGCCACCGTCGGCGTGCACAACACGCGCGTGCGGTACGTCGTGGGCAATTTCGGCCGGTTGCGCCGCCGCGGCGCAAGCCTGCAGCTCGGCTTCCCCGTGTTCGGCGACAACTATACGCGGTTGTACGTGTCGTACGGCATCGACCAGCAGAGCTTCACCGGCACGGACGTGACGGCGCCCGCCTTCCGCTGCAATAACTGCGTGCGCTCGACGGTGGGCGCGTCGCTGCTGCGCGACACGCGCATCGACCTGCCGTTCCCGACCGCCGGCACGATGGTGCAGGCCGGGCTGTCGCAGAGCGGCGGGCTGCTGGGCGGCTCGGGCAACTTCCAGCGCGTCGACATCGAGGGGCACTTCTACGCGCCGATCGGCACGCTCGGGAGCGCGCCGACGTCCAACGTGAAGTTCGTGCTCGGCCTCTCGACGCGGTCAGGATTCGTGTTCGGCAGCTCGCCGTTCTTCGAGCAGCTGTTCACCCTCGGCGGCACGCAATTCTTCATCCCGCTGCGCGGCTATGACGAAGGGTCGATCACGCCCTTCGGCTACGACCCCAACGCCGGCGCGCAAATCAATCCCAACGCGTTCGGCAAGGCGTTCTTCTCGATGACGGGCGAGCTGGGCATGCGCGTGTCCCAGATGCTGTATCTGTCGGCGTTCTTCGATGCCGGGAACGTGTGGGCGCGCCCCGCGCTGTACGACCCGACCCGGCTGTTCCGGGGCGCCGGCCTCGGCGCGGCCATCATCTCTCCGCTGGGGCCGCTCGGCATCGATTACGCCTACGGCTTCGACCGGGTTGACTCCCTCGGCCGGCCGACGCCAGGTTGGAAGCTGCACTTCAAGCTCGGCAATTTCTTCTAAGCCACACCCACAGTCCTACCCGGGAGTTCCTGGTTTATGCAGCGTCTCGTGCTCGTTTCACTCGCCGCCGTCGCCGCGCTCGCGGTAGCGCCTCGTGTCGCGGCCGCCCAAGGCGGGTCGCCCGCGCCAGGGCCGTTGAAGATCGCCTATATCAACTCCCGGGAAATCCTGCAGCGCACGCCCGGCTACGCCGTCGCCGAATCCACGTATCTCAAGGAAGTGGATGGCTACCGCACCGAGATCCAGAAGCTGCAGCAGCAGCTCGACTCGGCGGTGACGGCGTTCGACCAGCAGTCGATCGCCTTGTCGCCGGCGGCCCGGCAGACGAAACAGCGCGACCTCCAGGCGATGCAGCAGCGCATGGAGACCCGCACCAACGAGCTGCAGGATCGCGCCCGCCAGCGGGAGCAGGAGCTGCTGGCGCCGATTCAGGCCCGCGTGAATTCGATCATCCAGGGCCTGCGCGCCGAGCTGAACTATGCGCTGATCCTCGACGCCGATGCCGCGGGAGGTTTGATCGCTGCGGCTGACCCAGCGCTCAACATCACGGCTCGCGTGCTGCAGCGCCTCTCGCAGGCCCAGTAAGCGGCGGCCCGGGCTGCCCCCCCGATGAATTCGGCGGGAACGCGGCCGCTCTCCGCGAGTGAGATCGCGGCGCTCACCGGCGGGCGGCTGGTGGGACCGGGCACCGTGACCGTCGCCGGGATCGCGCCGCTGGAGCGCGCGGGTCCCGGCGATCTGTCTTTTCTTGCCGCGCCCCGCTACGTCCCCTACTTTCAGCGCACCAGCGCGTCGGTGGTTCTGGTGGCGCCCTCGCTCGAGTCGTCCGCGGGGGGGGCGGGGGGGGCGGGGGGGGGGCCGGAAACCCGGGTCATCGTGGACGATCCCTACGCGGCGCTGCTGGTGGTGCTGCCCGTGCTGTATCCGCAGGCCGTCTGGGAAGCGGGCGTCCATCCGACCGCCGTCGTCGGCCAGGGCGCCACGTGGCAGGAGCCGGTCGCGATCGGCCCGCACGTCTGTCTCGGCCGCGACGTGCAGCTGGGCCGCAACGTCCGCATCGGCGCCGGGTGCGTGCTGGGGGACGGCGTCGCGGTCGGGGACGACACGCAGCTCTACGCGGGCGTCACGCTGTACGCCGGCACGGCGCTCGGCAAGCGCGTGATCGTGCACGCCGGCGCGGTGCTCGGCAGCGACGGCTTCGGCTACATCCCCGGCACAGGCGGCGAAGCCCACCGCAAGATTCCCCACGTGGGGCGGTGCCTCATCGGGGACGACATCGAGATCGGCGCCAATACGTGCGTCGACCGCGGCAGCGTGGACGACACCGTGATCGGGTCGGGCACGAAGATCGACAATCTCGTCCACATCGCCCATAACGTGCGCATCGGCGCGCGTTGCCTCATCATGGCGCAGGCGGGGATCGCGGGCAGCGTGCAGGTGGAGGACGACGTGATTATCGGCGGGCAGGCAGGCATCTCGGATCATCTCACGATCGGGCACGGCGCGCGACTGCTCGTCCAATCGGGGACCATCGCCGACATTCCCGCCGAGGCGACGTACTTCGGCACGCTGGCCCACCCGCACCGCGAGTTTCTGCGCTCGCAGCTCGCGCTCTACCGGCTCGCCAAGATCGTGGATGACCTCGAGCGGCTCGTACAATCCAAAGCCGAGGCGCCTCCTGCCGTCACCGAGCGCTAGGCGCTCGGTCACGCGTCCCGCGGCACTGCGCGGCACGGGACTGCATACCGGCGCGACGACGGAGGCGACGTTCCTCCCCGCACCGGCCGGGCAGGGGATCGTCTTTCGGCGGACGGATCTCGCGGGCACGCCCGAGGTGCCGGCGCGGCTGACCGAAGTCGCGGCCGTCGAGCGCCGCACCGCGATCGGCCATGGTGCGGCCACGATCCACACCGTCGAGCATCTGCTGGCCGCGGTCGCCGCGCACGAGATCGACGATTTGACGATCGAGCTCACCGGGCCTGAGCCGCCGATCCTCGACGGCAGCGTGCAGCCGTACTTCGACGCGTTGACCAAAGCCGAGCCGGCGTCCGTGGGGGGCGAGGCATCGGTGCTGACCGTGCCGGCGCCGTTCACCGTGACCGAGAAGGACGCGGCGTACGTGGTCGCGCCCGCCAAGACGTTGCGGCTCACGGTCGCGATCGAATGGCCGCATCCGTTGATCGGGCGGCAGGCGGGGACGTACGAGGTGACGCCGGAGAGTTTCGCGGCGGAGCTCGCGCCGGCGCGCACGTTCGGCTTCACGCACGAGGTCGCCGAGCTGCAGGCGCGCGGGTTGATCAAGGGTGCATCGGAAACGAATGCGATCGTGCTCGACGATCGCGGCGTGGTGCACGGCGGGAAGTTGCGCTGGCCCGACGAATTCGTGCGGCACAAGGCGGCGGACATCCTAGGGGACCTGGCGCTGACCGGCGCCCGGATTCAGGCTCATGTGGTGGCGACGCGGCCCAGCCATGGCGGCAACATCGCGCTGGCGCGGGCGCTCGCTCGCGCAGGGAGGCGCACCGGAATGCCGGCGATGGACATCGCGAAGATCATGGACTACCTGCCGCACCGCTATCCGTTCCTGCTCGTAGACCGGATCATCGAAGTGGAAGGGCAGAAACGCATCGTGGGCATCAAGAACGTCACCATCAACGAGCCGTTCTTTCAGGGACACTTCCCCGGTCACCCGATCATGCCGGGCGTGCTCATTATCGAAGCGATGGCGCAGACCGGCGGCATGCTGTTGATGAGCCGCTTCGAGGGTCAGGATACGGCGAACAAGGTGGTCTACTTCATGTCGCTCGACAACGTGAAATTCCGGCGGCCGGTGGTCCCGGGGGACCAGATCCGCTTCGAGCTCGACATGATTCAATTCCGCGGCAAGACGTGCCGCATGAAGGGCGTGGGGTACGTGGACGGCCAGGTCGTCGCGGAAGCGGAAATGATGGCGATGGTGGTCGATAAGTGATTCATCGAACCGCGCTGGTCGACCCGACCGCCGAGCTCGGCGCCGATGTGTCGGTCGGCCCGTACTGCGTGATTGGGCCGCGCGTGACGGTGGGCGAGCGCTGCAGCATCGCCGCGCACGCCGTGATCGAGCGCCATACGCGCGTCGCCGAAGGCGTGAAGATCGGCTACGGGACCGTCATCGGGAACGACCCGCAGGACCTCAAGTACAAGGGCGAAGAAACGTGGGTGGAAATCGGCAGCGGCACGATCATTCGCGAATACTGCACGATCAACCGCGGCAGTACCGCCACCGGCAAGACCACGATCGGGGCGCGCTGTTTTCTCATGACGTACGTCCACATCGCCCATGACTGCGTCATCGGCAACGACGTGATCATCGCCAACTCGGTGCAGATGGCCGGCCACGTCACCGTGTACGATCGGGCCATCATCAGCGGCCTCGTGCCGATCCATCAGTTCGTGCGCATCGGCACCTATTCGTTCGTCGGCGGCGGCTCGCGGGTCAACCAGGACGTGCCGCCCTACACCAAGGCGGCCGGCAATCCCGTCCATCTCTACGGCCTGAACTCCGTCGGGCTGCAGCGCGCCGGGTTCTCGCCCGAGCTCAAGCTGACGCTGAAGCGCGCCTACCGCCTGGTGTTCAACTCCGATCTGACGGTCAGCCAGGGCGTCGCGCGCGCGCGCGTCGAGCTGCCCCAGGTGCCGGAGGTCGAAACGTTCCTCCAGTTCATCGAGGCATCGCAGCGCGGGGTGATGGTATGAAGGGAAGGGGGAAGGGCGACGGGGGAAGGGTTCGGCCGGTCCGTGTCGGTGTGGTGGGTGCGGGCGCCCTCGGCTTCCACCACATCCGGCTCCTCAAGAAGATCGAAGGCGCGGATCTCGTGGGGTTCTACGACCACAACCCGCCGCGTGCCGCGCAGGTCGCCAAGGAGCTCGAGACGACCGCGTTCCCGTCGCTCGAGGCGCTGCTGGACCGTGTCGAGGCGATCACCGTCGTCGTGCCGACGCCGGCGCACGTGGACGTCGGGCTGGCGGTGCTGGAGCGGGGCATCCACGCGCTCATCGAGAAGCCGCTCGCCGACACGTTGCCGGGCGCCGAGCAGCTGGTGAACCTCGCCCGGCAGCGCGGCGTGTGCCTGCAGGTCGGTCACGTGGAGCGATTCAATCGCGCCGTGCGGGCCGCGGGCGCGTACCTCGACGAGCCGCGGTTCCTGCAGACGGAACGGCTGGCGCCGTTCCAACCCCGGGGCACCGACGTCGCGGTGATCCTCGACCTGATGATCCACGATCTGGACCTGATCCTCGAGCTGGTTCGCTCGGAGGTCGGGGAGGTGCGGGCGACCGGCGTCCCGATTCTCACGCCGCACGTCGACATCGCCAACGCCCGGGTCGAGTTCGCCAACGGCGCGGTGGCGATCATCACCGCGAGCCGCGTGTCGCGCGAGCGCACGCGCAAGCTGCGCATCTTCCAGCCGACGGGATACTTCTCGCTCGATCTGGCACAGGGGAACGGCCACTTCTACCGCCTGAAATCGGGCTGGCAGGGATTCGGCGCCACGACGATCGAAGAGATCGTGGAGCACGTGCGTCTCGACGCACCCGAAGCGGAGCCGTTGAAGCTGGAGCTGGAGAGTTTCCTGCGCGCGGTGCGCGGCGACGGGGACGTCGTCGTGACGGGCGCGGCTGGGCTGCAGGCGCTGGCACTCGCCTATCGCGTCGCCGACGCCATCAGCGCTTCGCCGCTCGCCGCCGCGCGGCCGTGAGCCCTTCTTCCCACCCCCGCATCTACATCTCGGCGGGCGAACCATCGGCGGATGCGCATGCCGCCGCGGTCGCGACCGCGTTGCGCCGCCGCATCCCCGGATTGGAGCTGGAAGCGCTCGGCGGGCCGCTGCTGGAGCGCGCCGGCGTGCGCGTGCTCGACCGGATGGAATCGTTCTCGGTCGTCGGATTCGTCGAGGCCCTCGCCAAGATCCCCGCACACTACCGGCTGTTGGGGAGGGTCAAGCAGGCGTTCAACGAAAAACGCTACGATCTGGTCATCCTCGTCGATTACCCAGGGTATCACCTCCGTGCCGCCGCTGCCGCCTCGGCCGCCGGGATCCCGGTGCTGTACTACATCGCGCCGCAGATGTGGGCCTGGGGCCCGAAGCGCGTGCGCAAGCTCGCCAGCGTGAATCGGCTCGCCGTCATCCTGCCGTTCGAGGAAGCGTTTTTTCGCGAACGCGGCGTGGCCGCGACCTTCGTCGGGCATCCGCTCAAGGACCGGCCGGCCCCGCCGTCACGGGTAGACGCACGGCGCGCCCTCGGCCTCGACCCCGGCCGGCAGACACTCGGGCTCTTTCCGGGGAGCCGCGCGCAAGAAGTGAAGCGGCACTGGGCCATGTTTCGCGCGGCGGCGGCGCGCGTCGCCGCCGCGCGCGCCGATCTGCAGATCGTGGTGGCCGGCACGTCGGGTGCGGAGTACCCCGACCCGGGCGCGATCACGGTGCATCAGGGCGATCCGCTACTCGTGTTTGCCGCGGCCGACGCGGGAATCTGCAAGTCGGGCACGACGACACTCGAAGCGGCGATCGCCGACGTGCCGATGGTCATCACCTATCGCGTCCATCCGATCTCGTCGTTCATCGCGTTCCGCGTGCTCCGCGTGCCGTGGGTGGGGCTCGTGAATCTCGTCGCCGGGTACGAGGTGGCGCCGGAGTTCCTGCAGCGTCGCGCGACGGCCGAAACGCTGGCCGACGGGGTCCTGCCGCTGCTCGATGCCGCCAACCCCGTCACCCGACGCCAGCGGGAAGGGTTGCAGCTGGTGCGCGATCGCCTCGGCGCGCCCGGCGCGGCGGACCGCGTGGCCGAGCTCGCGGCCGGACTGATCAGATGAAACTCCGCTGGGCGGAGCCGATCGCGACACGGATCGGATCGTCATTGGTCCGTGCCCTGGCCGCGACGTGGCGCTACCGCGTGACGGGGTACGACTACATACGGGCGTTGCGCGAGTCGCGGCGCCCGTTCGTATTCGTTCTCTGGCACAGCCGCATTCTGCCGCTCTTGTACCGGCATCGTGACGAGAACGTCGTCATGCTGATCAGCCGCCACCGGGACGGCGGCTACCTCGCCGACCTGGGGACGCGCTGGGGGTACCGCTCGGTGCGCGGCTCCACGCGGCGTGGAGGCGAGGTGGGGTTGTTGGGAATCGTGCGGGCGTTGGAAGGAGGCGCCGAGGTGGCGATCACCCCCGACGGGCCCCGCGGACCGGCCGAGCGGGTGCAGCCGGGCGCGATCGCCGCCGCGCAGCACGCCGGCGTGCCGATTGTGGCCGTGGGCGCGCGCGTCGCCTCGGCGTGGTACCTGGGTTCCTGGGATCGCCTGTGCATTCCCAAACCGTTCAGCACCATCGACGTGACGTACGCGCCGCCGATCGAGATCGCGGCAGGGAAGGAGGGATTGCGTCGAGGCATGGATATCGTATCCCGAAACCTGCACACGGTCATGGGGGGGGCGGGGGGAACCGCGTGAGCGGTCAGCGCCTCGCCCAATGGCTGTGGTGGAGCAACGCGGTGCCGGCGCGCGCGGCGCGCGGCGCGCTGCTCCCCGTCGCGTTCTTGTACCGCACGATCATGAGCGCGCGGGCGAAGGCGTTCGCCCGCGGGTGGCTCCGCCAGCGGGCGTTGCCGTTGCCGGCAATCGCGATCGGCAATCTTGCCGTCGGCGGGGCGGGGAAGACGCCGCTGGCGGCGTGGACGGCGGCGTTCTTCGCCCGCCGCGGGGTGAAGCCCGGGATTCTCTTGCGGGGATATCGCGGCGACGAGCAAGCCGTGCATCAACGGCTGGTGCCGGAGGCGATCGTCGTGCCCGAGCCCGACCGTGTGAAGGGCGCGGAGCAGGCGCGGGCGAAAGGCGCGCGGGTGCTCGTGCTCGATGACGCCTACCAGCGGCTCAATGTCCGCCGGGATGTCAACGTTGCGGTCGTGAGCACCGAGAGCTCGCCGCCGCGCCATGTGGCGTGGCCGCTCCCCGCCGGCCCGTGGCGCGAGGATTGGAGCGCGCTGGGGCGCGCCGACGTCATCGTCATCACGCGCCGCCGCGCCGCGGTGGCCGAGTCGCGCGCACTCGCGGGACGCATCGCGGCACGGTGGCCGGACGCCGTGGTGGCGAGTGTGCACCTCGCCCTCGATAGTCTGGTGGGCCTCCGCTCGACGCGGCGCGTGGAGCTGTCGGCCCTCGCGAAGCGGCGCGTGATCGTGGCCGCGGGCATCGCCGATCCGGTCAGCTTCGCGGCGCAAGTCCGCGGCTGCGGCGCGAGCGTGCAACTCACGGCGTATCAAGATCATCACGCCTATCCGCCGGGCGACGTGGCCCGGCTCGCGCGGGCCGCACAAGACGCCGATTATGTTGTAGTCACCGAGAAGGATGCGGTGAAGCTGCGCAGCCGCTGGCCCGCTGATGCTCCGGAACCGCTCGTCGCTCAGCTCGCGCTGCGCTGGGAATTGAACGGCGACGCCGTCGAGCGAGTCCTGGAAGGGGTACTGAAAAGGGTGGTATGAGCGAACCTGCGAT
>DASPXJ010000030.1:0-8148 GCA_035637355.1 Gemmatimonadales bacterium | reverse complement strand
GCGACTCACGATCGCGGCGGCAAGATGGGCCGGCGGCGCCGGTCCGTCCTGGAGCACGCCGTCGATGCGATAGCGCACGCGCAATTCGTCGGCATAGCCCTCGAGGTGCACATCCGACGCGCGCGCCTCGAGCGCCTCGAGCAGCAGCAGGTTCACAAGCCGGACGACGGGCGCTTCATTGGCGAGATGCACCAAGTCGTCCAATGCGACGTCCGGGCGCGGTGACTGCTCGGCCCGCTCTGCCCCAAGTCCCGCGATCAATCCCTGCGCGGTGATGCTGTCGTCACCGTACACGCGGCGAATCGCGGCCCGCAGGTCCGCCTCAGGGCCGGAGACGATATCGACTTCCGCATCGAATACAAAACGGAGATCGTCCACAACTTGCGGATCGACCTCGGGCATCCAGGTCGCCACGTCTACGCGTCCTCCCTGTACCCGCAGCGGCAACACGGCGTTGAATTCCAGGTAGTCGGCGGTAAGTCGGTCGGAAAGCTGCGCGACAGACGTGAGATCGAGCGCCGTATGGCTGGTCACGGAATACTGTCTCGCCGCGGCGTGCCCGGCGCCGGCTGAGGGAGCTGGATCAGGGGCTTGGGAACGGCGGGCCTGAGCAGCTCGGTGCCCTGATTGAGGCCATCGTTGATGCGATCGACGTCCGCATCGCCGGCGATGATATGAGGAGTGACGAACAGGAACAGCTCACTCTGAATGTCCGAGCGCTGCGTGGAGCCGAACAGGAACCCGAGCAGCGGCAAATCCTTGAGGAACGGAATGCCCGAGCGCGAGCGATCCTGCTGCCGGTCCACCAACCCGCCGATCACGACGGTCTGGCCGTCGCGCACGAACAGATGGGTCGCCGCCTCACGCGTGCTGATGACCGGCGCACCGAATTGCACCTCGCTCGTCGCGTTGCTGACCTGTTGGCTGAGCTGAAGGTTGACGTAGCCGTCGTCGTTGATCGTGGGCGTCAGGGTCAGCTGGGTCCCCACGTCCCGGTACTGCACGACCTGATCGCGGACGGCGGCATCAGTCGGCAGCGAGCGGAAGACCTGTACGAACGGGCGTTCGCTGCCGATGAGAATGCGCGCTTCCTGATTGTTCTGCGCGAGCAAGACCGGGCGGGAAAGAATTCGCACTCTTCCGGACGAGGAGAGCGCGGACAGCGTCACGTCGAGATCCACCTTCCCGACGCGCATCACGCGTAAGGCGAAATCGCCGGCTGACGCGCCCTGTAACGTGGCGCCAGTGGCGTTGCGGCCCTTGAACGCGCTCGAATCGTCGCCAAAGCGACCCGCCAACCCGAGCTGCAAGTCGGATGTGCGGCGCACCTCCGCGATCAATACCTCGATGAGCACCTGCAGTGGCCGCAGATCGAGCGTTTCGATCGACTGGCGGATGATGGTCCAGTCGTCCGCTGCGGCACGCACGAGCAAGGAGTTCGTGGCTTCGTCGGCGACAATCTGAACCTCGCCGCGCAAACGTCCCGGTAGGCCCTGCTCCTGCCCGGGTCCCGCGGGCCCCAGCTGCACACTGACGGACGGACTTGGCTGAATGTTCAGGGGAGAAACCTGCTGCTGGCGCAATTCCTCAGACAGCGTGCGTGACGGCGTCGCGGGACCGGCGCCGCGTCCACTCGTGCCGCCAAAGAGGGACTGTAGCGTCGTGGCGAGTCGCACGGCGCGTGCGTGCTTCAGCCGGTACACGAAAAGGCGCACCTCCGGCTCCGCCGTTGTGTCCTTCGTCGCGGCTCCGGCCCCCCCCCTCCCGCGCAGGCCCAATCCGGCGTCCTCGATCCTGATAAAGGCTCCGTCCTCGACGACCCTGAGCCCGTTGGCGGCGGCCACGCTTTTCAGCAGTGGAAGAATTTGATCGGGCGGCACGGGCCGATTCGTCCGCAGCGTCACGTGGCGCGTCGGGAGGTCCGCGTATGTCAGATTCAATTGCCCTGCTTCGCCCAACGCGGACAGCACGAAGCGCAAATCGGCGTCCTGGAAATCGAACAGCACACCCTGCGGCGATGTGCGAACGGACGTCGAGTCCTGCGCCGCGACTGTCGTTGCGCCGACGGCAGCGAACAACAATCCCAGCAGGGGACTACGCCAGAGCTTCATCAGGTGCCCGCCTTCGCGATGCGGATGACGACTGTCGTTCCATTCGGCGTGGCGAATTCCGCCGCGCCTTGCGTGACTCGGCTCAGCGTCCAGTCTCCAACGCGCTGACCGACGCGCACGATCCGGGGAGGAGCGCCGCTCACGGCGCATACCGCGAAGCCGCCGTCAGGAGACACGGCCGTTCCGACGAGCTCGACGGCAGGAGGCGTGTGTGCCCCGGCCACCGGCGTGGACGCATGCGCGAGGTCGGCGGCCGCGAGAAAGCGTTGCGCCGGCCGGCGGCGATCAACCCGGAAGGGGTCCTTCTCCACGGCGACCAGCACGCGCGTCAGGGCATACGAGCCACGCGAATCCGCCGGCGCGTGCGTGACAACCGCGGCGCGATCTTCGAACATGCGGTCGGAGACGTCATCGATGCGCCAGGCATTCAGGGCCGACCAGCCGAGTACGGCCGCGGCGATCCCCAGCGCGAGCGTCGCAAGCCGGGTCACGGCGCCCCTGCACCGTCGCGGACAAACGCGCGCACGACTGCCGTGATGCCGAGCTGCTCGGCCGCGGCGGAATCGGCCGCCTCCGATGCCGCCACGGTGAGCCAGTCGATGTGCAGCAGGCGCGTGTCGCTTTCCAGCGCGTGCAGCCACCGCAGCAGGCCCTCGAAATCGCCGCGCGCGCTGACTTCGATCCGCACACCGGTCAGGCCGCTGCCGACGCGCTCGACCGGCCGGCTCTCGAGCGCTTGCACCTCGATTCCCCGGGTCCTGGCCTCCTCGCCCACGAGACCGACGAGCGCCGCCGTAGCGGCGAGTGGATCCCGGCCGGCGAGCAGATGGACCCGTTGTCGGTCGAGCGACGCGCTCACCAGTCGGAGGTCATCTCCCTGCGTTCCGGCCTCGCGGAGCAGGCTGAGCTCGCGCGCCAGCAAGTCGCGCTGCTCGGCGACACGCGCCCCAAGCGTCGCGCGGGCGCGCAGGTAGGGCCGGATGACGAAATTGCCCGCGAGGGCGGGACCCAGCAGCAGCGCGCCCCAGATGAGCGCGCGCTGATCTTTGGCGCTGAGGCGTCCCCACACGCTCATGGTGGACCTCCGCTGCCGCCCGGAGTCCAGCGACCCGAGAACCGGAAGTGCTCGCGCACGACACCTGCCGGGCTGACGTCCTGCCGGATCGGGCCATCGGCGTGCACCCCGACGAGTGCGGGTAACTGCTCCAGACCGTGCAACACGCCCGCGGCGTCGCCCGCGATGCCCGTGACCACCACGCTGTCGCCGCGCGATTCGAATGCGCTGAGATAGGCGTCAGGTGGCAGATCGTCAGCCAGATCCGCGAGGAACGCGGACCATCGGGGCTTGCGTGCCTCCAAGCTACCGATCGCCCCTGCAACGCTGCTCAATGCGCTCAGCGAGTCACGCGTCCGCATGGCCGTGGCGACTCGAGTCGCGATGCCCTCGCGGCGAGCGCGCAGCGCCTCGATCTCGCGGCCCAATCCCCAGTAGTCCAGGATGGCTGCGGCAATGAGACAGGCACCGGCAGCCACGACCTGGATCCCGGACCGCCGGCGCGCGGCCTTGCGGAGCTCGGCGCGACGCGATCCGGAGCAGAGGCCAAGCCGGCGCGCGTGGATGACCTGCGCGGCCGCCACGAAATACGGATCGATGTCGGCAACGGTGATCGGTGGGTCGGCCGGCCGCAGGCGCCCGCGGTCGGTGATCCGGCTCCCCGCCACGGAGATCCACTCGCCCGCAGTGCTCCCGCACAGAGAAATCGCGTGGCGGCCGTCCGGCAGGCTGAGAGCCCAGGCGACGTGGGCAGGCGTGAGGATCCCCAGCTCCCAGCCGACCGCGGCGACGGCAGCTTCGATCTCTTCGACGAGGCGAGCGGGCGCGGCGGCGGCCAGCCTCGCGTCGGTCGCGACCACCTGCGGCTCGCGCACGCCAACGAAATGCCGCGCGGCGTCGCGCTCGAGCACCCGTTCACGATCTGCAGAGCGCATCGGCGGCAGCCGCACGCGCCGCACGTCGACGAACGGCGGCAGTAGCGCGATGCTCGCGCGCGCGCGTGTGAGGGCCGCCGTCGTCTTCAAGTCCGCGAAGACCTGTCGCAAATCGGCCGTGTCCGAGGTCTCCAGCTGGCGACCGCCTGGCAACACCGCGACGAGGCGATCGGTCCCGAGCGCAATGCCGATTGCCTTCATTCGGTTCGGCTCCAGACGTAGAACACGGCCTCGCGCGCGCGGACCAGCAGCGCGGTCATACGCGCGGTGACCGGGCTCCCGGGGAGGCCGCCAACGCTCACGACTGCGACTTCGGGTGTCTCTGTCGTGGTCCGGGACATCAATGCGGGCAGCTGTACGCGAAGCGCTTCCCGCGCGGTGGGGGGAAGCTCGCGCTCGAGGTCGGCAAGGCTTGCCAGGTCGCGGCCGCGAGAGCGATTTCGCAGCAGGATGCCGGCAGTCTGTTCCGTGATTCCCGGTAACGACAGCAGCACGGGGCGTGGCGCGGTATTGATGTTGATCTGCCCGCTGCCCAGCACCGTCACGTAGGGCCGGATCTCCTCAAAGAGCGCGGCCGTCATTCCCTGCACGAGTTGCAACTCGCTGACCGCCCCGAACGGCCCGTTACCCGGCAGCGCCGCGGCACCGCTCTTCACGTACTCGTCCTGCTCGGCGCCCCGCGGCCGGCGAAAATCGTCCGCATCGCGCCAATCGGCGATCGCCTGTGCCAGGCGATCGGCAATGCCGGCATCGACCCGGAGCGCGGTGAAGAAGCGTCGCAGCTGGTCTTCGTCCGCTCGGTTCAGATTGAGCGCGGATGCGACGTCGTAGAGCACGGTCGTCGCCTTGGCATCGTCGAGGAGCAACGTATCGCTGAGGGAATCGATGCCGCTCCACGGATCGCGGCCGTCGATCGCTTTCGCCAGCCGGTCGGCGAGGCGCGCGCGCATCAGCTCGATCCCGGCCTCTGCCGCGGCCCGTGCCCGAATGCCTTCGGCGTAGTTCGCGGCCGCAAGCCGTCGCGTGCGCGATACTGTGGCGAGCGCCAGGCCGGCTGCCGACAACGCCACGAGCAGCCAGAGCGCGACGAGCAACGCGAAACCGCGGCGGCCCGTCATCGGCCCCGCAGCGGAACGAGGATCGGCATTTGCAGCAGCGGCGGCAGGCTCGTTCCCAGTTTTGCAATCACACGGATCTCGACCGCCGCCGGCAGTAGGGTCGACGAGATCCAGCTCGGCAGCCAGGCACGTGGACCCAGCAGACCGCTGAGATAGCGCATGTCCATCCCTGCGACCGTGGAATCGAGCTCGAGTCGCGCGCTGCGCGGGCCGCGCCACTCGCTGAATGCGGCGACGAGGCCGCGCTCGCGGGTTGTCGTGTCGCGGTCCACGTACAGGCGAACGATGGTCTCGCCGGTGCCGAGCGGTGTTGGGGACGTGGTCAGAAAGCTCACTTCGTCGGACGGGGTGTGATCGTCGAGTCCGTCGAGGCCATTGAACAACGGCCCCCCTTCATCGGCGGTGAGTCTCGCGCCATTGAGCCATGCGATGATCTCCGCCCGTTCGACGGCGCTGCGCGCCGTTTCTGCTCCAGCAGTTTCCATCTGCCGCCGCCGGTCGGCCAGCACCGCCACGGCCGCCATTCCCGCCGACACCGCAACACCGGTCACCGTGATGCCGACGATCAGCTCGAGCAGCGTCATTCCTCCGGCTCGCGCGTTCATGAGGAGCCCAGGGAGGGCACGTGAGGCCGATACAGCCGAGTCGCCACGGCGTAATGGGCGTGATCGCTGTCGATCGCGACGGCCAACTCGTACATGTCGCGTTCACCGAACAGAGGGCGTAGCGTCGCGGTCCAGCGATAGCCCGTGAATGGCTCGGCGAACGTCCCGCGCGCGAGCGAGTCCGGAAGTGGATTCAAGTCCTCGGGCGGCAGGATGGTAATCGCAGCCATGCGGTCCTGCGCCAGTGCGGCGGTCGTGTATGCCTCGCGCGCGCGCTCGACGCCACGGATCTCCCCGCCGACGGCCTCCAGTGCCGCGACGCCGGCGAGCCCTACGATCGCGAGCGCGACCACTGCTTCGAGGAGCGTGAAGCCGTGTTCAGCGCGGGTCAACATGAACCGTTCCCGTCCAGCGATCGATGCGGACGGCGGCTGCGCCGGTCGGGCCGAGCAGCGATACAGTGTCCGCATCGACGGTGCCAACGGAATGAAAGCGGATGCGCGGGCGCGGCACCGTACTCCACAGGCGCACGTTCTCCTCGCGCGTGATCGCTCCTGAGTCCAGCGTGCCGCCGTCACCGAGCCGGATCCAATAGCGGTCGGCCTCGGGAACAAAGGTGAGCTCGACCGTGACTGCGCGCTGGAGCGCGGCTTCACGCGCTGTCTCGATCAGGCTGTCCAGCCGCCGGGTCGCGCGGGTGAACTCGTCGTCGGGCGCGACGCGCGTGAATGCCGGGACGACTGCAGCAGCCGTGATGCCCAGAATGGCGAGCACCACGACGATCTCGACCAGTGTAAAGCCGCGACTCACCGGTACACCCCGGCGTTGACGCCGTAGATCGCCTGCAGCACCGAAAGGGCGACGATCGCCACGAGCAGTCCGAACGACAGGATCATGGCCGGCTCGAGCAACGTGACGAGCCGTTGCGCGCCGCGTTCGGTGCGCTCCTCAAAGATCTCGGCGGCCTTCAGCAGGAAATCGTGTAGACGGCCCGACTCCTCGCCAACGGCGACGAGCTGGGGAAGCAGCGGATGGAAGAATCCCGTTTCGCCCAGCGCGGTGTGCAGCGCCACGCCTTCGCGGACGCGCGTGCGGACGCGCGTGAGCTCGTCGCGCGCGAGCGGATCGGGAAGGCACTCGGTCGCCTGCTCGAGTGCGGCGAGCAATGGGGCGCCGCCACCGAGGAGCACGCCGACAAGCCGTGTCACGCGGGCGCCCAGCGCTTGTTGGCGCAGCGTGCGGATGATCGGAAGCTCGAGGAGTACGCGCGCGGCAAGACGCCGGCCGTCCTCCGTGTTCCGGATCCACGGAACCGCCAGTGGCAGCGCGACAGCGAAGCCGGCGAGCACCGGCCAGGCACGTTTCAACGCGGTCGCGACGCCGAGCACGAGTGCGGTCGAGCGCGGCAGCGTGGCACCCGTGCCGCGGAGCAGCTCGGCGAACCGGGGCAGCACGAAGAAGGCGAGCACGCAGAGTGCGACGGTGCCGGCCGTGGCGAGGACGATTGGGTAGATCGACAGCGAGAATAGTCGGGCACGCAGCCGCTCATCGCGCTCGAGCTGTTCGGCGAGGCGCGCGAAGGCGCCGGCCAGATCGCCGCTTCGCTCTCCCGCGCGGACCAGGCCGACGTATAACGGAGAGAAGAGCGCAGGGTAGGCGCCGAGGGCGTCGGCTAGCGATTCGCCGCGCTCGACGCGGGCGCGGACGGCGCTGGTCGCGTCGCGCGTGGCGCCGGTCACGACATGAGCAGCGGCACCGAGGGCGCGGGCGAGCGGCAGGCCGGCCTTGAGGAGGGCCGCTACGGCGCGCGTTAGCTCGAGCACCTCCTGGCGTTGGCCGAACCGGAACCCGCCGTTGCGCTCGGCGGGGGCGTCGCCCACCTCGATGACGACGAGGCCGCGGGCTTCGAGGCCGCGGGTCAGGGCGAGGGGGCTGGCGGCTTCCTCGCGGCCTCGCACGCGCCGGCCCGCGACATCCACGGCCTGGTAGGCGAAGTCCGGCACGCTACTTCCAGCTCACGATGTCGGCTGCTTCGCCGTCGCCGCCAGGTTGACCATCGGCGCCGTAGGAAACGAGGTCGTAGCCGGTCGGGTTTTGCTCGCCGGGCGCCTTATAGATGTAGGGACGACCCCAGGGGTCGAGCGGGACATCTTTGCGGAGGTAGGGCCCGCGCCACGGAAGGGATTGTCCATCGGTTGGCGGCGCCTTCCAAAGAGCGCCGAGGCCCTGGCTGGTGGTGGGGTAACGGCCGGTGTCGAGGCGATAGGCGTCGAGCGCGGCGCCGAGCATTTCGATTTGCGAGCGCGCGGTGACGTTTTTCGCTTC
>DASPXJ010000029.1:0-17382 GCA_035637355.1 Gemmatimonadales bacterium | reverse complement strand
GCGCTGATTGCCGCGTGGCAGGCGGGGGATGAACAGGCGGCGGCCGAGCTCGTCGGGCGCCACGCCCGGCCGTTGGCGCGCTTTCTCGCGGGAGCGGGCGCACCGGAAGCCGATGTGGACGACCTGGTGCAGGAGACATTCATCCGTGCATTTCGCGGCGTGCATCGCTTCCGCAGCCAGTGTCAGTTTCGCACCTGGCTGCTGACGATCGGTGGCAATGTGCTGAAGGATTTCGGGCGCAGGGCAGGGCGGCGGAAAGTGATGCCGCTCGACGAGGGAGTTCGCGACGGCCGGGGCGATCCTCATGCCCATGCCGAGGCCAGTGAAGCGGAAGCGTTGTTGCTGGCGGGACTGAAGCAGTTGCCGCGGTTACAGCGCGAAGTCTTCCTGCTGCGGGCGCAGCAGGGCCTCGAGTACGAAGAGATCGCGGCGGCATTGGCGACGACGTCCGGAGCAGCGCGGGTGCATTACCATCACGCGGTGCGACGACTGAAGGAGATGGTGCAAGATGAATGAAGACCGGTTGAACGAATTGGCCCGGCGGCTGGGAGCGGATACCGCGGAGCGCCTAGATGTCGACGCCACGGCGCGCAAGGTCGTGCAGCGGCTGCGCGAGCAGCCTGCGCGCCGGGCGATCTGGATCCAGCAGGCGTGGCTCCGCATCGCGGCCACGGTCGTGATCCTGGTGGGCGGGGCGGTCGCCCTGCGGCAGGTGCGGATCGGCAGAGACTCGGCCGAGCATATCCCCCATTTCGTGGCGGATGATCTGAGCGATCTCTCGGCGGACGAGCTGCGCGAGGTCCTCACGTCGTTCGATGAGATCGTCGCCGGCGACAGCGTGGTCGTGCCGGAGAGCGGCACTGATCTCAACGAACTCGACACGCAGCAGCTGCGCGCGTTGCTGCGTTCCCCGGAGGGATGAATGAATAGACTCGTGGTCTTCAGTCTTGCCGTCCTGCTCGCGCCGGGGGGGGGGCTTTCCGCCCAGCAGCGCGACAGCATGCAGCAACGCGGCGATACGGCCGAAGCGGAGCGGCTGCGCGCGCAGATCGAGCAGCGCTTCAGCGCGCGCGTGCAGCACGACTTGAAGCTGACGCAGGATCAGGCGACGAAGCTGCGCGCCAGCCAGGAGCGTTTCAGCGCGCGGCGGCGCCAGGTCATGCAGCAGCAAATGCAGCGGCACCGGGCGCTCGACGACCAGATGGAGCCGGGCGTGGCGGCCAACGCCGACAGCGTAAGCAAACTGATGGATGGGATGCGCTCCGGCCGGGCCGAGATGCTCAAGATCGAGCAGGATGAAGATCGGGAGATGTCCGGGTATCTCACGGCGGTGCAACGCGCGCGCTATCAACAGATGCGCGCGCGCCTCATGCAGCGGGCCGCGGAGATGCGGATGGAGCGCCGGGAAGGGCGAGGGATGGGAAGAGGCGAGGGGATGGGGCGGGGAACGCGGGCACCGCGGCGCCGGCCGATCTGATCCGGGTACGCTGGTAGGCATGCGGTAGCAGCAAACAGCAGGGGCGCAGCATGAAATCAGAGGGGCGCAGCATGCTGCGCCCCTCCTGTTACATCCGCCCGCGACTGAGGTCAGGTCTCGGACAGCTGCTCGCAGCAGAGCAGGACGGTCGTGGCCCAACTGCGGCTGAGCTTCTGAGGGTATATTTCGTGCGCTGAGACCGGCCCGAGTGGCGAAATGGCAGACGCAACGGACTCAAAATCCGTCGGGGGCAACCCCATGAGAGTTCGACTCTCTCCTCGGGCATCGTATCCCACTCCCGCGCCGCGGAGGTGACCATGCTCGCCCGCACGGTTGGCGTCCTCGGAATTGCCGCGCTGCTGCTCGCCTGTTCCGACCCCGACAAGGCGGCTCTATCGCCCTTCTTCCTGTGGGGAATGCGCCCGGGTATGCAGCTCGACAGCGTCGAGCAGTTCCTCCTCAGGCAGGACAATGTCCCTTGGGGAAAGTGCGAAGACCTGGGCTCGGGCGTCCGCCGCTGCGAACGCCACACGAGCTGGATCTGGGGTCGACTCGAAGCGCTCGCGGGTCCCGACGGCCGAGTGCTGTATCTGTCGTTCGCGCCGGACAAGTCGGAGTACGGAACGGGACGGGATCTGATATTCGACAAGGAGCTGAGCGTGATGCAGCAGCAATGGGCGCGCACGAGAAAGGTGCGGATGGATCCCCACGGTGTGAGTGAGGCGCAGCCCCGGGGCATCGCCGAATTCAGCACCTCCCGCGGCCGCTGGAAAGCCCTCATGACGTTCGACGGCAGGTTGTGCACCGGGACCAGTCGCCCGTGTCCCGCATTGATACAACTGCTCGATTGGCGCGCCACCCAGAATTACGCCGTCATGACCGTGCCGCCCTATCCCTAGGCGATGACGTTTCTGCTGTTGCCTACCGCTGCTCAGCTCGTGGCTGCACCAGGGCCCGCCCTGCGCGGCACGGTCGTCGGCGCCGAAACCGGTCAGCCCCTCGGCTTCAGCATCGTCAGTCTGATCCCCTCGTCGAGCAAGCGATTTACGAACGCGACTGGTACGTTTGCATTCCCGGACATTGTAGCGGGGAATTACGTGCTCAGTGTGCGCCAGATCGGCTACGCGCCACTCGACACGCCCATCGTCGTCCGCGCAGACAGCGCGACTACCTTGGTGCTCCGACTACGCCACCTCGCGATCGAGCTGCCACCCGTCACGATCGCTGCGACGCAGTGCACCAACCCCGGACCGCCCGATTCGAGCGATACCGCGTTGCGGGCCGTCTTCGATCAGCTCCAGGAAAACGCACGCCGCTTCGAGCTGCTCGCCGACTCCTACCCGTTCCGCTACCAGCTCGAGCAAACCGTGCGCTACGTGAATCAGCGCGGGGACACGGGACGGCCAATGACGAAGCGGATGTGGCTCTCCAGCAGCGACAACCGCGAGCACCCGTATGCGGGCGGCCGCGTCGTCGAGCGCGGCTGGGGTCCCTGGGGCGACGATGTGCTCCTGATCCATAGCGCCGATCTGGAGGACCTGGGCAACCCCAGCTTCGTCGCGAATCACTGCTTCCGGCTCGCAGGACGTGACACGATGGGAGGAGAGACGCTGGTGCGCATTGACTTCGAGCCGGCGACGCGCATTCCCACAGCCGACATCGCGGGCGCGGCATACCTCGACTCGATCACGTATCGATTACGCTTCACCGAGACCACGCTGACGCGACCGGAGCGATCCGCCCTGACGAACGTCCTCGAGGTGCGATTCCGAACGCGCTTTCGTAACGTTACCCTCGGCATTGCGTTGCAGGACTCGCTCACCGCCATCACGACCTATCGCTTCGGCCAGGGCCCTCGCATCGAAACGCAGCGCACGCTAGAGGTTCGCTTTCGCCGCCCTGTGCCGGTGCCCTAGACACTTGCGCGGCGGCCCGCCATGGGGGGATATGGTGCCTCCCCCAGGAGGCCCCATGGCATTCGCGTCGCTCCTCGTCCTGTTGCAGGCCGTCACTGCCCAAGCACCCGTAGTCGGCGCGGCTCCTGCGTGGACCGTGCGCTTCAGTGGCGACATCCGCTGGCAGCAAGTCACCCCCGCCGGCGCGCTCCTCGTCTCGACCGACGGGGCCCTGGCCGGCGTCGACATCGAGCGGGGCCAGATCGCCTGGCAGAAGCCCGAGCTGGGCGGCCTGCCGGTCGACAGTGTCCGCATGGTCGAGGGATCACTGCTGATGGAAGCGGCGAAGCCCGGTCTCTCGATGATCTTCGATCCGGTCACGGGCACCGTTCTGTTCGATTCGCGACGCCTGAACCTGACGCAGGTCGTCACGCGCCGCGTGCTGCCGCAGAGCGGCACGCTACTCGTCCACGGGCGGCGCGCGTCCGGGCCCCCGGTCGTCGCACTGTACGATCTCACGAGCGGGGCGCAGCGCTGGGCGAGCGAATCGCTCTTCCAGCAAAGCGGGCCGGCAAAGCGGGGGTTGGCCGGGTTGATGCAGGGCCTCACGCGAGCGGTGGCCGGCGCCACCGAGCTGGAAATCCTGCAGGCAGGTCCTGAGATCATCGTGGTCCACACGCTGCTGGGCCTCCGGGCGCTCGACGCCCGCACGGGCGCGGTGCGGTGGTCCGCGACCCTGCCCGTGATCCGCGCGGGGCACCTCGCGGATCACGTGCGGCTCTTTCCGTCGCTCGGGCGACCCGATCGCATGTACGTGGGGTTCGACAACCGGCTCATGGCGTACGCCCTCGCTGACGGCCGGGCCCTGTGGGCCAAGCCCTCGATCATCGGCGGTTGGGTGCACGACATCGTGGAGCATCCGAGCGGGATCATCATCCTCCCGGAATCGCCCCCCGCGAGCCAGGAGACGGACATGAGCGGCGTGGGGCGGACGGGGCTGAACGTCGCGCGCTATGAGGACGGCACGACGATCGCCGCCAAGCCGCTGCGCATGCGCGGCACCGTCACGAATGCCATCATCACCGGTGGATCCGCGGTGCTCGCCGTGGATGCCGAGTCGCGCACGTTCGTGAATGTGCTCGACGTCGCCACGGCGACCGTGCGGCTTCCCAAAGACGTGAAGATCAAGGGGCAGCTCGCGTACGCGGAGCTGACGCCCGCCGGGCTGCTCTACGTCTCGCGCTCCGACGCGGCCACCAACGGCGAAGTCAACGTCATCGATCTGACGCGCGGCGAGCCGAAGTACAAGGATGCCATCGAGGGCACGAAATCGGCGGCGCTGCTGCACGGCGTGGATGGGCGCACGCTGTACATCTTTACCAGCCGCGATCACAGGCTGTATTCGGTCGATCGCCAGGACGGCACGTATCGCGCGCTGAGCCCCGAGATCAAGCTGCAAGGCAACGAAGATCCGACCACGCTGGAGATCCGTCCCGCGGGGATCGCGCTCATCGCGTCGCAAAACCTCGTCGTGCTCGGACGCGACGGGCAGATCAAGCAGCAAGCCTATTATCCCGCACCGCAGCTCCCCGGCCTGTTGCGCGCCCTCTACCGGATCAACTCCATCCGCGCCGGTCTCTACGGCGCCGCCGCCTCGTCGTACGGCGACGCGTTCGCGCAAGCCTCACGGCAGGCGACCGACACGACCGCGAAACGGATCACGGGACAGCTTGCGGCGGCCTACACCCAGGGCGGGGCCCAGCTGCAGGGATACTCGAGCCAGGCAGCGTCGCTCGCGTCAAAACGCTTCAAGGCCTCGCTCGCCACGCCGACGTCGGTATTCATGCTGACGCGCTCACCCGATGGGAACGGCAACGTGCTGCTGCAGATCGACAAGGACAACGCGCAGCCGCGGGGGCGCGTCGATCTGGGGAAGGAGCGCGAGCCCGTCTATGCGGTGGACGATATTGCGGGAATGCTGTTCCTGCGGACGGCGCCCGGGACGTTGGCCGGCTACCGGTTGTGAGATCGTAGAAAAACAGTAGGGGCGCAGCATGCTGCGCCCCTACTAACAGACCGGTTTCCAGCGTTATGGTTCCGTAACGGTCGTAATCGAAAAGGCCGAACTCGTCACGGTGGCGGCGCCGCTGGCGCTCGCCTGGAGCGTGTAGGTCCCCGCCTTGTTGACGGCCATGCTCCCGAAGGTCGCGATGCCGTTTACAGGTCTCCTCGCCGTCGCGCCGCTCAGCGACGCGCCCGTGGAGTTGGACGCCAGGCTTACCGTGATCGAGCCGGTGAATGCCGAATCGGGATTGCCGAGCGAATCGCGGGCGAGGACCTCCACCGGCGGCGAGATGGCCTGACCGACGTTCGCTGTATTGGGTTGCACGAAGAAGGACAGCACGGGAGGCGTGCTGCCCCCCCCGCCGCCGCCACCCCCGCCCCCGTTCCCGGAGATGCCGGTCAAAAGCGAACCGGTATTGCAACCGCCGATCGCGAGGGTGATCAGCGCGCGCATGATATTGGAGTTAGATAGTCGCATACTTTGCCATTACCCGTACAGCCCTAAGCCGTTCCGCCAGGTCACCTTTTTGTGGTAAGATGGGGGCCATGCCAACACAGGTCGAAGGCCGCCGCGGCGGGACCGTCGGTGCAAAAATCGACTTTCGGGACGGGCATTGGATCGTGCCCGACCACCCCATCATCCCGTTCATCGAAGGTGACGGCACGGGCCCGGACATTTGGCGGGCCGCGTCCAAGGTGTTCGACGCCGCAGTCGCGCGCACGTCGGGCGGCAAGCGCAGTATCGTCTGGCGCGAGGTCCTGGCGGGAGAAAAAGCGTTCAATCAGAGCGGCAGCTGGCTGCCCGAAGAGACGCTCGGCGTGATCCGCGAGCACCGGGTGGCGATCAAGGGGCCGCTCACGACGCCGGTAGGTGGCGGGATCCGCTCGTTGAACGTCGCGCTGCGGCAGATCCTCGATCTGTACGCCTGCATCCGCCCGGTGCGCTACTTCGCCGGCGTGCCTGCGCCCGTGAAAGAACCGCGCAAGCTCGACGTCGTGATCTTTCGCGAGAATATCGAAGACGTGTATGCGGGTATCGAATACAAAGCCGGCAGCGCGGAAGCCGACGCCGTGATCGAGTTCCTCACCAGTCGCTTTGGGGCGAAGATCCGCGACGGCAGCGCCATCGGCGTGAAACCGATGTCCAAATTCGGCTCCCAGCGGCTCATCGTGAAGGCGATACAATACGCCATCAAACGCAAGCGCCCCTCCGTCACGCTGGTCCACAAAGGCAACATCATGAAGTTCACCGAAGGGGGCTTCCGCGACTGGGGCTACGAGGTCGCGAAGGAGCGCTTCAGCGAGCAGACGGTGACGGAGGCGGAAGGCGCCAAGCGCAAAGAGGACGTGAGCAAGGTCGTGATCAAGGACCGCATCGCCGACGCGATGTTCCAGCAGCTCGTGCTGCGTCCGGACGAGTACTCGGTGATCGCGGCGCCGAACCTGAACGGCGATTACCTGTCGGACGCCGCGGCGGCCCAGGTGGGCGGTCTGGGGCTCGCCCCGGGGGGCAATGTAGGCGACGGATTTGCGGTGTACGAAGCCACGCATGGGACCGCTCCCAAGTACGCGGGACAGGACAAAGTCAATCCGAGCAGCGTGATCCTGTCCGGCGTGATGATGTTCGAAGAGCTGGGATGGGACGACGTGGCCCGCGCAATTGTCCGCGGGCTCGAAGGCGCGATCGCGTCGCAGCGCGTCACCTATGACCTCGCGCGTCAGCTGCCCGGTGCGACCGAAGTCTCGACCTCGGCGTTTGCCGACGCGATCATCGAGCACCTGGCATGAAGACTCTGATCTCGACCCACTCGCTTTCCAACCTGGAAGCGCCATTGCTCGTGATCGTCATAGCGCAGGGAGCATCTGCGCCGATCAAGGAGGGGAGCCTCGAGCGCGCCATCGCCATCGGCGACTATAAAGGAAAGAAGGACGAGACCCTGCTCGTCTACGGCGGCGGCAAAGCGCAGCGCATCCTGCTGGTCGGCGTCGGCAAGCCCGCCGAGGTCACGCGCAGCTCGGTGCGTCGGGCGGCGGCGATTGCGGCCAAGCGCGCGCGCGGCCTCGGCACCAAGGCGTTCGCGCTGGCGGTCGCGAAGGAAGCGCGCGGCGGGTTGGGCGCTGCCGAGCTGGCGCAGGTGGTGATCGAAGGCGCCGCGCAGGGTGGCTGGCAGTTCACCGAGCTCAAGAAACAGCCGGAGGACCCGAAGCCCGAGGTCGAGTCCCTCGAGCTGGTGGTCGAACCAGCGGACAAGGAAGAAGCGGAGGCTGGGCGCCGCATCGGCGACGCGGTCGCGGCCGGATACTTGCTTACCCGCAACCTCCAGATGCAGCCGGGCAACGTGGCCACCCCGAGTTACCTCGCCGAGCAGGCGAAGAAGCTGGCGGCGGCGCACGGCTTCAAAGTCACCATCCTGGACAAGGCGCAGATAAAGAAGGAAGGGATGGGTGCCCTCCTGGCCGTCGCGCAGGGGAGTGCCGAAGAACCGCGGTTCATCGTGATGGAGTACGCGGGTGGATCGGGTGCTCCCGTGGTGTTGATCGGCAAAGGGGTCACGTTCGATTCGGGCGGCATCTCAATCAAGCCCGCGTTGAACATGGAGGACATGAAGTTCGACAAGTCCGGCGCCACGGCGGTGCTTGGCACCTTCGAGGCGTTGGGGCGCCTCAAACCGAAGATCAACGTGGTGGGGCTGATTCCGGCGACGGAGAATCTTCCTTCCGGTACGGCGATCAAACCCGGCGATGTCGTGAAGAGCCATCTCGGCAAGACGATCGAGATCATCAACACCGACGCGGAAGGCCGCCTCATTCTCTGCGACGCGCTCTCGTACGCGCGGCGCTTCAAACCGGCCGCGGCAATCGATGCCGCCACGCTCACCGGCGCGGTCGTCGTCGCACTCGGGCATCACGCCATCGGCATGCTCGGCAACGATGAGGCGCTGCTCGCCGAAGTGCGGGACGCCGGCGAGCGCGCCGGTGAGCGCTGCTGGCCGTTGCCGCTGTGGGACGACTATCGCGACCTGCTGAAATCCGACGTTGCCGACGTCAAGAATTCCGGCGGGCGCGCGGCCGGCACGATTGCCGGCGCGTGGTTCCTGCGCGAATTCGTGGACGGCTTCCCCTGGGTCCATCTGGACATCGCCGGGACCGCCTACCTCGAAGGGGAAGGCGCGAGCCACGCGAAGGGTCCCACGGCCATCGGTGTTCGGCTATTCACGGAATTCCTGCTAAAACGCGCCGGCACCTGATCCGGAGGGGGGCGGGGCTGATCGCCCTGGTCTGCCTGCCCGCGGCGCTGGCCGCCCAGGTCGATTCGACCAGGCGCGACACGACCGTGGCTGCCGACACGACGAAACCCGACACGGCCGCGATGCTGCTCCCCACGATGCCGGCCGCGATTGCTCCCGGTCCACTCCCCGCGGGCGCCCGCTATACGTTCACGGTCGACTCGATCCTGTTATCGAGCACCCGAACGCTGAGCGATCTGCTCATCCACATCCCCGGTGTCTACGTCGCCCGGGGCGGGTGGTACGGCCAGGCGGAAATCGTACTGTACGGCGGGCGCGGTGCCGCATCGCTCGAGATCTACTGGGACGGCGTCCCCATCGCGCCGCTGGGTCGCGATTCGGTCTACCTCGATCCCGCTCGGATCCCGCTCGCCCCGATCGAGCGCGTGGATGTGATCGTACTGCCCGCGACGCTACAGGTGTACCTCGTCACGGCCCGGCACCGCTCGACCACACCGCGCACGCAAGTCGGCGTCGTCACCGGCCAGCAGGACGTCGCCGATTATCGCGCCGGATACTCGATCCGTACGCGATCGGGCTTCGGCGTCGCGCTGCTCGCGGATTGGAGCAGCATCGGCCAGGGTCCGAGTAACAGCTCATCGACGTCGTTCGGGACCAGCGACCTGTGGCTCAAGGCGGATTACGTCCCGCCAGGGGGACGGATGGGAGCGTCATTTCAGCTCGCCGCGTCGAGCTGGCACCGCAACGCGGGTCCCAACGTGGATGCCTGGCGCCAGGAGCGGCGCGACCGCATCCTGCGGTTGTTCGTCGCCGATCGCGACGATGGCCTCGGGTGGCGGCTGACGACGACCGTCGCGACAAGTGCCGTCAGTCACGACACCGCCATCGCGCCACGCACCGTTTCGACGGCCATCGTCGAATTGAGCCGCGTGTGGCCCACGCTCACGCTCGCCGGGACGGCCCGGTTCGGCGCCGGCGGGCTGCCGCAACAGTTCGAGGCACGCGGCGGGTGGAGACCGATTCGTCCGTTTACCATCGCCGGCGCGTTTCGGCAGGGGCTCTACAGCGCCCAGCGCGAAGGGGTGCAGGTCTATGGCACCACCGGGCTCGCCCTGCCGCTGGGATTGTCCGCGCGCGCCGAGGTCACCTGGCAGAAGGACGTCCAGGCGGTGTTCGTGACGACCGACCAGACGCATACCGCGCGCGACATGGCCGGCTGGCTGCGTCTCGAGAATCGCCGGTTCACCATCGAGGTGGGCCGTGGCCGGCGTGACCCGTTCGCCCCGCTGGGATTCGCCAAGGGCATTCAAACCGTGGACTCGCTGAATCCCACGCCGCTCACCGGGTTCATCGCCGCGCGCGCCCGCGTCACCGTCGTCCCCGGGCTGGCACTCTCCGGATGGTATTTCGATCCGGTGGTGGGCGGCGGTGATTTCGAGCCGCCGCGGCACGGGCGCGTGTCGGCCGCGTTCTACTCGAAGTTCTGGCGCGTCTTCAAAAGCGGCATCTTCGCGTTGCGCGGTGAGATCGCGATGGAGTCCTGGAGCCGCTGGGGCCTCGGGGGCCGCCAGGGAGCGACGCAGCGCACGATGGCGGGCGCGAGCTTCGTCGAGACGAACATCGAGATGCAGCTCGCCGGCGTGACGCTGTTCTGGAGCGTGCAGAACGTCAATATCATGCGGTCGAGCTACGTGGAGGGCCTGGGTTATCCCAAGAGCATCCAGGAATACGGCGCCCGCTGGTTCTTCACTAACTAGGGCTGGCGGCCGGGACTACATTTAAGACCCTGTGCCACGCAGTATGACAGGCTTCGGTTCGGCCGAAGATCGGGTGTCAAGCGGACGGCTGCGCATCGAGATCCGCACCGTCAATCACCGCTATTTCAACGCGCAGCTGAAGCTGCCGGCGGAGCTCGGCGGCGTCGAGATCGAGATGCGCGAGCGGCTGCGCCAGCTGCTCGAGCGTGGTCACGTCGCCGTGACGGCACGCTGGATCGAAGGGCCGGCGGCCGCGCGGGAGGTCACCGTCGATCTGTCGCGTGCCAAGCAGGTCGTGGCGGCCGCCCAGCAGCTCAAGAAGAAGCTGAAGCTGAAAGGCAGCGTCGACCTGGCCTTCGTCGCCAGGCATCCCGACGTCCTGACGGCAACGAACGGTGGCGCGGGCAGCGAGCCGCCCGTCCAGTGGTCGGACGTGCAGCCGGTGGTCGAGCGCGCGGCGCGGGACGTCGTCGCGATGCGTGAGCGGGAAGGCCAGGCCCTCGCGGCCGAGCTCAACGCCCGGCTCGCCGCGCTCGAGGCGGCGGCGCGCACGATCGAAGAGCAGGCGCCGGCGCGTCTCACGGCGGAGCACGAGCGGTTGAAGCAGGCCGTGGCGGAGCTGACCGGAGGCGCCACGATCGACGCGCAACGGCTCGCGCTCGAGATCGCGCTGCTGGCGGACCGCCTGGACATCACGGAGGAGCTGGTGCGGTTTCGGTCGCACGTGGCGGCGGCTCGCGCGGCGCTGGCGTCGGACCAGGCGGTGGGGAAGCAGCTCGGGTTCCTGGCGCAGGAGCTGCTGCGCGAGGTGAATACGATGGGCTCCAAGGCGAACGACGCCCGCATCACGCACACGGTGATCGCGATGAAGGGCGACCTCGAGAAGTTTCGGGAGCAGCTGGAGAACCTGGAGTGACGGGGGGGCCCCGCATAGTCGTCCTGTCCGCACCATCGGGTGGCGGCAAGACGACGATCGCGAAGGCCGTGCGCGAGCAACATCCGGATCGATTCGGCTTCTCCGTATCGGCGACGACGCGGCGGCCGCGGCCGGATGAGCGGGACGGGGTCGATTATCATTTCAAGACCCAGACGGACTTTCTCGAGGGCGTGGGCGCCGGGCAGTTTCTCGAGTACGCAAAGTACGGTGGGGAGCTGTACGGCACCCCGAAGGTCGAGGTGGAGAAGGTATTGCAGTCAGGGAAGCACGTGCTCCTCGACATCGAGGTAGAAGGGGCACGGCAGGTGCGCGAGCAGTATCCGGCGCCGCGCTCGGTCTCGATCTTCATTTTGCCGAGCGACCCGAAGGTGTTGCTGGAGCGGTTGCGCTCGCGCAAGAGCGAGTCGATCGAGCAGATCCGGTGGCGGCTGGAGCGGGCGGAGCACGAGCTGCAGCAGTCGACCCTGTTCGATCGCTGGATCCGCAACGACGACTTGAAGACGGCGGTGCAGCAAGTTGTCGCCATCGCGGACGACACGCGCGGCAGGACGCGCGAGAAGAAGGACTTCGAGTGGATCACCAATTACGGACGTGGCCTGCAGGACGAGGCCCAGCGTCTATATGATGAACGGCACCAACAGAAAGGCTGAACCATGCGGATCGTGACACCGGCAGAAGTCGCAGGCCAGACACAGAACAAGTACCTGGGCGTGCTCGTGGCCGCCAAGTTCGCGCGCTACGTGAATGATTTCCCGCGGGACCGGTCGGTCGACTGGGAAGAGAAGCTCACCACGCGCGCCTTCGACGAGCTGGTGCGCGGCGGCCTGAAGTACCGCCTGGTCCGGCGGCGGCGCCAGCAGGAAGCCTGATGCCGTTGCCCGGCCGTCACGTCGTGTTGGGCGTGTCGGGCGGAATCGCCTGCTACAAGAGCTGTATCCTGGCGCGCCGGCTGACCGAAGCGGGCGCCACCGTAGATGTGGTGCTCACCGCCGCGGCCGCGGAATTCGTGCGCCCCCTGACGTTCGAAGCGTTGACCGGACGCCCCGTCCTCACGTCCCTCTGGGACCACGGGGGGGGGGGGGCCGGGCGCTCGCGCACATCGATCTCGCGAAGGATCCCGATCTCGTCATCATCGCTCCCGCCACCGCCCATCTGCTCGCGCGCGCGGCGATGGGGATGGCGGACGACCTGCTCACGGCGCTGCTGCTGGCGCGCACCGATCGCCCGGTGCTCGCCGCACCGGCGATGAACGACGCGATGTATGCCAATCCGGCGACCACGGCCAACATCACGGCCCTCACCCAGCGCGGCTGGCAATTCATCGGCCCGGACGTCGGCGCGCTCGCCGAGGGGCCGAGCGAGCGGCCCGGCCGGATGAGCGAGCCCGAGGCGATCTTCGCCGCGGCCGAGCGCCTGCTCGGCGATCCGCACAAGAGCAAATGGTCGGGGAAGCGGGTGGTCGTGACCGCCGGCCCGACGCGCGAGCATCTCGACCCCGTGCGCGTCATCACGAATCCGTCGAGCGGCCGGATGGGCTACGCGCTCGCCGCAGCGGCGCAGCAGCGGGGTGCCGACGTCCTGCTGATCACGGGCCCGACCGAGCTCTCGCCGCCCCCCGGTCTCGCGACCACGCACGTGGAGACGACCGAAGAGATGCAGCGCGCGTTGCAGAGCGTGGTCACCACTGCGGACGCCCTGATCATGAGTGCGGCGCCGGCCGATTACCGGCCCAAGAGCCCGGCGGCGAAGAAGCGCACCCGCGCGAACGGCCCATTGACCGTGGAGCTGGAAGCGACGCCCGACATCCTCGGCAGCCTCAAGCGCCCCAAGCGCATCATCGTGGTCGGGTTCGCGCTCGAGACGGGAAACGGACTCGCCAACGCGCGTTCCAAGATGCAGAATAAGGCGCTCGATTTCGTGATCCTGAATGACGCCACTGAGCCCGGCGCCGGATTCGAGGTCACGACCAATCGCGTGACGATTCTGGGACGCAACGGTACGCAAGTCGACTTGCCGTTGCTGCCCAAGCGCGACGTGGCCGAACGAATCCTCGACGTGGTGGAAGAAGCGCTTTGACTGACGCGCGGGCTCTGGCAGCTGCTTACTTAGAACAGCAACGGCTACTCGGCGGAGACTCGGTGATTCTCACCGAGAAGCCGAGAAGCGAGATGCGGGATGCGAGAAGCGAACAATCCGCTCCTGCATCGACGCATCCCGACGCGCCTCCGGCGGGCATCTCCTTCGAGCCACCGTCGGTCGATCTCTTCGCCTCCGATCCAATCCAGCGGGCGGCAAGCCTCCAGGACGTCGCGACGCTCATCGCGGCCTGTCGCAAGTGCAAGCTGTGCGAGGGCCGCACCAACACCGTGCCGGGCGAAGGATCCGCCACCGCCCGCCTCGTCGTCATCGGGGAAGGTCCCGGACGCACCGAAGACGAGACGGGGCGCCCGTTCGTCGGCAGGGCCGGGGAGCTGCTCACGAAGATCCTCGAGGCCATCAAGCTGCCGCGCGAGCAGGTGTTCATCTGCAACGTCGTGAAATGCCGGCCGCCCGAGAACCGCCTGCCGCAATACGACGAAATCGCGGCGTGCCTGCCGTACCTCTACCGCCAGATCGAGCTGGTCAAGCCGACAGTCATTCTGGCGATGGGCGGGACGGCGGCGCAGAGCCTGCTCAGCACCAAACAATCGTTAGGCGCGCTCCGGAATCAGGTGCACCGCTTCCGCGGCATCCCCGTGGTCGTGACCTACCATCCGGCCGCGCTGCTGCGCAACCCCAACTGGAAGAGACCAACCTGGGATGACGTCCGTATCGCCGCCCGCCTCCTCGACGACTGAGCCATACGCCGGCCGGCAGACGCCCTGGAGTAACGAGGCCGAGCAAGCCGTCTTAGGCGCGATGATGCTCGACCAGGACGCGGCGCTCAAGGCCGCCGAGATCCTGGACGACAGCATGTTCTATCGCGAAGGCCACCGTCTCCTGTTCCGGTCGATGATGTCGCTGACCGAACGCGGCGACGTGATCGATCCCGTGACGCTGCGCGACGAGCTGAGCCGGCGCGGCGACCTCGATCGGGCCGGCGGGATGGAGTACATCGCGGCGCTGATCGACGTAGTCCCCACCGCCGCGAACGTCGACCACCACGCCAAGATCGTGCGGGACAAGGCCGTGCTGCGCCGCCTCGTGGAAGCGGCGACCGGGATCATCCAGGACGTCTACGAAGGCCACGGCACGGCGGGCGAGGTGCTCGACAACGCCGAGCACCGGGTGTTCCAGGTGGCGCAATTCCGCCGTGCCGAAGAGTTCATTCGGATCAAAGAGCTGATCTGGCCGACGATGGAGCGGATCGAGCAGGTCCAGGCGGGCGCGGGCGCGTTGACCGGGGTCCCCAGCGGCTTCGTGGATCTCGATCGCTATACCGCGGGTTTCCAGCGCTCCGATCTGGTCATCATCGCCGCGCGCCCATCGATGGGAAAGACGGCGCTGGCGCTGAACATCGTGCAGCACGCGGCGATCGAGCACAACACCGCCATCGCGTTCTTCTCGCTGGAAATGTCCAAGGACCAGCTCGTGCAGCGGCTGCTCTGCTCCGAGGGCCTGGTCGACGCTCAGCGGCTGCGCCGCGGGCAGTTGCGCGACGACGATTATCCCAAGCTGGCCCGCGCGGCGGGCTTGCTCGGCACGGCCCCGATCTGGATTGACGATTCCGCCGCGCTCACGCCGCTCGCGATGCGCTCGAAGGCACGCCGGTTGAAGGCCGAGCACGACATTGCGCTCGTGATCGTGGACTATTTGCAGCTGATGTCGGGCCCAGGCGACGTCGAGAATCGCCAGCAGGAGATCTCCTACATCTCGCGGTCGCTCAAGGCGCTCGCCAAAGAGCTCGACGTTCCGGTCGTCGCGATCTCGCAGCTGTCCCGGGCGCCCGAGCAGCGCGGCGGGGAGCATCGCCGCCCGCAGCTTTCCGACCTCCGCGAGTCGGGCGCCATCGAGCAGGACGCCGATGTCGTCTGCTTCATCTACCGGCAGGAGTTCTACGACGGGCCGGTCGACCCCAAGACGAACGAGAGCATCGAGGGCCTCGCCGAAGTGATCGTCGGAAAGCAGCGCAATGGCCCGACGGGGACGGTGAAGCTGCACTTCAAGAAGGAATTCACCCGCTTCGACAACTACACCGCCCGCGAGGCTCCGGTCGGTGTCTAAGGGCAAGTCCGTGTTTCGCTGCACCGAATGCGGCGCGGACCAGCCGAAGTGGGGCGGGAAGTGTGATGCGTGTGGCGCCTGGAACTCATTGGTCGAAGAGCCGGTTGGGCGGATCGGCGGATCGGCGGATCGCAAAGCTCCATCCGGCCATCCGCCCATCCGGCTATCCGCCGTTGCGGGGGCAGCCGTCGAGCGCTGGCGCACCGGCCTCGCCGAGTTCGACTTCGTGCTCGGCGGCGGGATCGTTCCAGGCTCCGTCACGCTCGTCGGCGGCGAGCCCGGCATCGGCAAGTCGACCCTGCTCATGCAGTGCGCCGCGCGACTCGAGAGCCAGGGCGTCGCCACGCTCTACGTCTCCGGCGAGGAATCGCCCGATCAGCTGCGCCTGCGTGCCGATCGCCTCGCCGAGGAC
Organism: Gemmatimonadales bacterium; assembly: GCA_035637355.1. Lineage (GTDB taxonomy): Bacteria > Gemmatimonadota > Gemmatimonadetes > Gemmatimonadales > GWC2-71-9 > 20CM-2-65-7. Next base: position 1,389 of record DASPXJ010000029.1, on the reverse strand, counting down.
GCCGGCGGCATCCACGTGCTCGGCGAAACGCGCCTCGAAGCGATTCTGCATTATGCCACCGAGCTCAAGTCGAGCGTCGTACTGCTCGATTCGGTGCAGACCACGTACACCGAAGCGCTCGAGGGCGCGCCCGGGAACGTCGGCCAGGTGCGCGAATGCGCCGCCCGGCTGATGCGCTTCGCGAAAGAATCGGGGGGGGGGCCCGCCGTCCTGCTCGTCGGGCACGTGACGAAGGGTGGAGGAATCGCGGGGCCCAAGACGCTCGAGCACATCGTCGACACGGTGCTGTACTTCGAGGGCGAAACGACGCTCGATCATCGCATCCTGCGCGCGGTGAAAAACCGCTTCGGTTCGGTCGATGAGATCGGCGTCTTTCGGATGACGGGCGCGGGGCTCGAGCCCGTCGCGAACCCCGCGGCGGCATTCCTCTCCGGCCGCAGCAGCGGCGCGTCCGGCTCCGCCGTCACCGCGCTGATGGAAGGCACGCGCCCCATACTCGTCGAGATCCAGGCGCTCGCGTCGAAGGCGGGCTTCGGGACGCCGCAACGCGTGGCGACCGGCCTCGATCATCGGCGCCTGGCCCTGCTGCTCGCCGTGCTGGAGCGCCGCGGCGGCTTGCCGTTCGGGAATCTCGACGTCTTCGTCAACGTCACGGGCGGCGTTCGCCTCATCGAACCCTCGACCGACCTTGCCGTCCTTGCCGCCCTGGTGTCCACGGTGCACGATCGTCCCGTGCCCGCGGACGCGCTGTTCCTGGGCGAGGTGGGACTGGGTGGTGAGATCCGGCCGGTCGCCGGCGTCGAACGGCGTCTCGCCGAGGCGGCGCGCCAGGGCTTTCGCAGGGTGTTTTTATCGAGTCGTTCGAAAGGGAGTAAAGATCTCGAGGTGATCGGGCTGGAGGGAATCGGTGAGCTCGCCCGCCGACTTGCAGCCTGACGTCGGCGTGGTCGTCGTCGCAGCGGGGGCGGGCGTGCGGGCGGGGCCCGGCGAGCCGAAGCAGTTTCGCCCCATCCTTGGCGTGCCGATGCTGCTTCGCGCGCTGCGTCCGTTTACCGGACACCCCGCAGTGCGCCAGGTGATCGTGGCTCTGCCGCCCGGGTACGCCGAGCGTCCGCCCGAATGGCTCGGCAAGCTGCGCGGCGATCGGCTGCGGCTGGTGCCGGGCGGTGCGCAGCGCGCCGATTCGGTGCGCGCGGGCCTGGACGCGCTCCCCGCCGACAGCGCGATCATTCTCGTGCACGACGCCGCGCGCCCCTTCGTCAGTCGCGACACGATCGACGCCGTGATTGCGCGTGCTCGCGCGGGCGTCGGCGCGGTGGCCGCCGTGCCGACGTCGGACACACTCAAAGAGGTCGGGCAGTGGGGGGGGGCGGGGGGGGGGGGGAAGGG
>DASPXJ010000028.1:0-11982 GCA_035637355.1 Gemmatimonadales bacterium | reverse complement strand
GATCCAGCCGTGTTCGACGCCGATCGGATACGCCGTCAGCGCGAATCCAACCGCGGCGATGCTCGAGAACGACGGGGTGGGCCAGCGGTCGGGGGTCAGGCCGTTGGTCGCCGGGGTCAGGTCCCAGAAGAAGTTGAAGGTTTTGTGCTGGAGGGTATCGAGGAAAGCGACGGTGTCGGGCGAGACGCCCGGGCCCCCGGAGTTACCCGAACAGCCTCCGAGGGCCAGGGCAAGGGCGACGGCCGCAAAACGGCTACAGCGTCTCGTCAGAAGCTGTACTCGGCACCGATCTGGGCGCGCCGGGCGTCGCTGACGACACAACCCGACTTACCGAGGTCCGGATTCGGTGTGCCAAATCCAGTGTTGTAGCAACCAAAGTTCTGGAAGTTGAACGCGTTGAACACATCCAGCGTTATGCCGAGCTGCGTCCCACTGATTTGCGGCAAATCTTTGCGCAGCCGGAAGTCCAGTCGGCGATAGCCCCAACCCGGAATGCCGAGGAAGCTGTAGCCCTTCGGCTTAAACCCGCCGTTGATGTACGTCGCCGGACCGCAGAACCGCGACGGGCACCCAATATCCAACACGGCGCCGCTGCTGAGCGTGAGGAGGCCGCTGAACTGGATCCCGAACAGGTAGGGCACGTCCGTGATCCAGTTTCCCACGACACGGTGGCGCTCATCGTTCCCGTCATTGGCAGAGTGCTTCTTGATCGACAGCGCGTTCGGGAACGCAAATGCGCCAGAGGAATTGATGTCGTTCAGCGCATCAGCCCCTGCCAGCGAGCGACGCGCGTACGTGTAGATGATTCCAGCCCCCCAGCCAAGTCCCCTCGATTCAGCACGGCGATACGGGCGGTCGAGTTGGAGCGAGACCGCGTCATACCACGTCTTCGCGTCATTACTCGAATAGATGATGTTCTGGAACCCGTGATTGCTGATGTTGAAGCTGCGGCAGCACGCCCCGGTGGAATCGACACTGAAGTTTTGCCAGTTCCAGATGAAGATGTCCGTTCCCCGCTGGCCCTGATACGTCAGAGACGCCACCATCGAGCCGAGGACGCGACGGACGCCGAGGCTCCACTGCGTCGACTTCGGCGGCTTCATCTTGTTGTCCATGAGGAACGCTTCAGGCAGACCCGTGGACCTTGCGAGTGTGCTGATGACGCTGGTATCCGCCGTGAGATAACTGTCGTTCCAGACCGCTTGATTCGGTGCCGCCGCGGAGTCCGGATGGGCAAACCGGACCACATATCTGGGGCGTGCGATTTTTTGAATCTCGTCGACCGAGAAGTCAAACAGCGAGCGGTCGTAGTAGATCCCCCAACCACCGAACACGGTTGTGAGATTGCTCGCATCGAGCGCGTAGGAGAACCCCAGGCGCGGCTGGAATGCGCCGTAGAACGGACTGCGGTTGTTGCCGGTGCTGAGGTACCGATTCAGATCGAGCGGTGTGGGCATCGAGTCGTTGTAGCGCGTCACGGTATCGCCGACCATTTGCGGGGTGACGTAGCCCGTGTTGATCATGTTGGACTCGAAGTCCCAGCGCACGCCAAGGTTGAGCGTCAGACGTGTGGTCGGGCTCCAGTCATCCTGCAGGTAGGCACCAACTTGTGTGTTGGGGACAGAGACCAATCCCGCGCCGGTTGCATACGTCATCTGATAGGGCGAGCGGAACGCAAACGGCTGCCCTGCCGTATCCCGGCACCAACAACCTGGATTGACGAAGTCAGCGTACTCGAACAGAGGCACTTCGTCATTGAGTTTGCGGACGTCGTAATTCACGAAGTCTATGCTGACGCCGCCCTTGAACGTATGCTGCTGATAACCGCTGTAGGTCAGATCGTTGCGCAGACCAATCCGCTTTTGAATGAAGTCTTGCGTGCTGACGTCAGTGCCGATCCGCGGATTCTGACTTCCATAGTGATACTGACGGGCAGGGAATCCAGTCGTGTTAGGCGATGGATTCCGGCGGAACCGGGAGTAGTCGATCTTCGCCTCATTGAGCCAGGCGCCCCAGAACCGAGTGTAGCGCAACTGCCCGATCGTCACATCCTGACGAAAATTGTTCGCCGACTGCTCAGAAGTCTCCGTGCCAAATCCCTTGATGTCCGTCTCGTGCCGCGTATTGAAGCTCAGCTCCGCGGTAGAATGCGCGTCAATGGGATAGGTCAGTTTGCCGAACAACAGCTGTTCGCGGAATGGCGAAGTGAAGTTGCCGTTGTACTGGGTCAGGTTTACCGTGTCGAGCGCGGCGAAACCGGTGGGAGGCGCAAACGCCACGCGCCCGGCACGGTTTTGGTAGTTTCCTTCGTACGATCCGAAGAAGAACAGGCGATCGCGCATGATCGGACCGCCGGCGCTCACCGATGTCAGCACTCGACTGTAGTCCGGCCGCTTGAACGTCAAGGGGTTGGCGTTCTTGTCGGCGATCTGGAAGGTATCCAGAGCGAGGAGCCCCTTGTTCTGGTAGCCCACCAGCACGTTGCCGCGCCAAACGTTGGTGCCGGACCGCGTCGTCGCCGTGATGATGGCGCCAGCCGCCTTCTGGTATTCCGCCTTGAAATTCTGCGCGATCACTCGGTACTCCTGAATCGCGCTGCGCGGGAACGGATTGCCGCGACTGTTGTCCTGCCCGCTCACCCCACCCTGCGTCAGGTCGTTCTTGAGGCTCGCTCCGTCCACGTAGACGTTGGAGGAGTTCGAGCCCATGCCACCGCCTCGAAACGTGCGTGACGTACCGTCGACGCGATCCTCAGTCCCGACTACGCCTGGAGCGAGGCTCGCGAGATCGAGGAAATTTCGACTGGCGGTGGGAAGCTGCTGCATCTGCTGCGGTGTGACGTTGACCGCGACTTCGGACGTGCGCAGCTCGACCGCAGGAGCCGCCTCGACCGTGACTGCCTGGAGCTCGACCGCTCCCGCCTGAAGTGCAACGTCGATCAGCTGCGTTGCGCCGATCTGTACCGTGACGGGTCGTCGTTGCGGAGTGAATCCGATCTTGCGAACGGACAGCTCGTAGTCGCCCGGAACCAGACCGGGGAGGATATACGATCCGTCGGCACGGGAAGTCGTGCTGCGCAAGATCCCGGTCCCGGTCTGTCGTGCGTCCACATTCGCATCCGCCACCGCCGCGCCGTTCTGATCCTTGACGTAGCCGCGAACGGTGCCGGTGGTGGTTTGTGCGCCGAGGGACAGCGGGAGGACGAGAGACAGCAGACTGATGCAGACGAGCCACAGAAAACGATGACGAATCATGGCACGATCTCCCGGGATAACGAGTTGTGGCCCTAAGTTGACGGGTCGGAACGGGAATACGCTAGACCTTCACGTCGTGCCGTTTTGAGCCGTAACTTTCCCGCTGCCAATTCCCGCACCCGGAGACAGACTGCTATGTCGCGCCTTGGCCACACGCTGTTCTTGGCGGTTTTACTGGCTTCCCCCGCCGCCGCGCAAAACCTCGACTCCCTCCTCGCCCGGATGACCCTGGAAGAAAAGCTCGGCCAATTGAACCTGCTCTCGGCCGACGGGCGCGCCTCACCGCAACAGATGCAGCTCGTCCGGGCCGGGAAGCTCGGGGGGCTGTTCAACGTCATCGGCGCCGAGAACACGACGCCGGTGCAGCGCATCGCGGTGACGGAGTCGCGGCTCAAGATCCCGCTGCTGTTCGGCCTCGACGTGATCCACGGCTATCGCACGATCTTCCCGATTCCACTCGGCGAAGCGAGCTCGTTCGACCCCGAGGTGGCGGAGGCGACGGCCCGAGCGGCGGGCGTCGAAGCGGCCGCCGCGGGAATCAACTGGACGTACGCGCCGATGGTGGATATCGCCCGCGACCCGCGCTGGGGGCGCATCGCCGAAGGCTCAGGCGAGGATCCGTATCTCGGCTCGCTGATGGCGGCGGCGCGCGTGCGCGGCTTCCAGCAATCCATCTTCGCGACGGTCAAGCACTTCGCCGGCTACGGCGCGGCGGAGGCGGGGCGTGAGTACAACGAGACGGAGATCTCCGAGCGTACCATGCGCGAGATCTATCTCCCGCCCTTCAAGGCTGCCGTGGACGCCGGCGTGGCGAGCCTGATGTCGGCGTTCAACGACATCGCGGGCGTGCCAGCGTCGGGCAATGCCTGGCTCACCGATACGGTGCTGCGTCGCGAATGGGGTTTCAAGGGTTTCGTCGTGAGCGACTGGACGTCCGTCGCTGAATTAATGCAGCACGGGGTCGCAGGCTCGCAGGCAGAAGCGGGGCGGCGCGCGCTGACCGCAGGCGTCGACATGGACATGCAGAGCGGCATTTACATCGACGCCCTCGCCGCCCTGGTGCGCTCCAACCGCATTCCCATGGCCGTCGTCGACACGGCGGTGATGCGCGTGCTGCGCGCCAAGCTGTACCTCGGCTTGTTCCGCGATCCCTATCGTGCACGCACGGCGCCCGCCAACGCCGAGCTGCGGGCGCTCGCGCGCCGCGCCGCTCGCGAGTCGATTGTCCTGCTCAAGAATGACCGCGCGATTCTCCCCCTCGATCCGAAAACGGCGACGATCGCCGTCATCGGCCCGCTCGCCGACAACAAGCCGGAGCCACTCGGCCCCTGGCATACGCAAGGCCAGGCCGAGGACGTCGTGACTGTACTGCAAGGAATTCGGAGTCGGGCGTCAGGAGTGCAGGTGGTCTACGCACAAGGTGCCGGCGTCGAGGATACCTCGACGGCGGGATTCGCGGCGGCGGTGGCGGCGGCGAAGCGCGCGAACGTTGCGGTGCTGGTCCTCGGCGAGCGCGGCGAGATGAGCGGTGAGGCGGCGAGTCGCTCGTCCCTCGGCTTGCCCGGGGTACAGCAGCAGCTGCTCGAGGCAGTCGCCGCAACCGGCACGCCGGTCGTGCTCGTCCTGATGAACGGCCGCCCGCTGATCCTCGAATGGGCATCCGATCATGTGCCGGCGATCGTCGAGACGTGGTTCCTCGGCGTCGAGGCGGGGAATGCGACGGCCGACGTGCTGTTCGGCGACGTGAGTCCGAGCGGCCGGCTGCCCGTCACATTCCCGCGCGTGCTCGGCCAGGTGCCGATCTACTACAACCATCGGAACACGGGGCGGCCGTACGACGCGAACAACAAGTTTACGTCAAAGTACATCGACGTTCCCAACACGCCACGCTACCCGTTCGGCTTCGGTCTCTCATACACGACGTTCGTGTACAGCGATCTCAAGCTCAGCGCGCCGCGCGTCCGTGTGACCGACACGGTCACCGCGACCGTGACGGTGGCCAACACCGGAAAGCGCGAAGGCACCGAGGTCGTGCAACTCTACGTGCGGGACGAAGTCGCCAGTGTGAGCCCGCGTGTCCGGGAGCTGAAGGCGTTTCAGCGCGTGACCCTGAAACCCGGCGAATCGCGCGCCGTGAGCCTGCGCGTGGCCGTGCGCGACCTCTGGTTCATCGGGTTGGACATGAAGCCGGTCGTCGAGCCCGGCACGTTCCGCATCTACGTAGGACCCAATTCCGCGGAGGGTCTCGAAGCGAGCTTCGAATGCATTCCCTGATTCTCGTCGCGTTGCTTCAGGCACACCCGACGGTGTGCTACGAAATTTTCGTACGGTCGTTTTACGACAGCAACGGCGACGGGATCGGCGATTTGCGCGGCCTGACGCAGAAGCTCGATTACGTCGAAGGGTTGGGCGCCGATTGCGTGTGGCTGATGCCCGTGGCAGAGTCGCCGAGTTATCACGGCTACGACGTCACGAACTACTACAAGATCGAGCCCGATTACGGGACGAACGACGATTTCAGGGCGTTCGTGACGGCGGCGCACCAGCGCCACGTGCGTGTGCTCGTCGATCTCGTGCTGAACCACGTGTCGAGCGAGCATCCCTTTTTTCAGGAGGCGCTGCGCGACTCGACCGCGCCGCACCGCGGGTGGTTTCGCTGGTCGAAGACCGGTGGGAACAACTGGCACCACTCGCCCGTGCGCGACGAGTACTACTACGGCCTGTTCTGGAGCGGGATGCCGGACCTGAATTACGAGAACCCGGCGGTGCTCGCAGAGATGAAGCATGTGGCCCGCTTTTGGCTGGATTCGATGCACGTCGACGGTTTTCGGCTGGACGCGGTGCGCCACCTGATCGAAGTGGGGGAACAGAAGTCAAACACCCCGGGGACCCACGCGGTGCTGCGCCAGTTTGGGCAATATGTCCGGAGCGTTGCGCCGCAGTCGTACACGATCGGCGAAGTGTGGGACAACACGGACGTGATCCTCACCTACTATCCCGATCAACTCGACGCCTACTTCGCGTTCCCGATTTCGGAAGCCCTCATGGACGCCGTCCGAACCGGCAAGACGGGTGCGCTGCTTCCCACGGTCGCGCAATTCCAGCGCGCCCAACCGGCGTGGCGCTGGGCGCCGTTCCAGCGCAATCACGACGAGACGCGCACCATGACTGTCTTGGGCAACGACGTCGCTGCGGCAAAGCTGGCGGTGACCATTCTGCTCACGCTGCCCGGTGTGCCGTTCATCTATTACGGCGAAGAGATCGGGATGACGGGTGACAAACCCGACGAGCGGCTGCGCACGCCGATGCAGTGGAGTGGAACGAGCGCCGGTTTCACGAGCGGCACACCGTGGGAGACGGCACAAGCCGATTCGCTCACGGTGAACGTCGTGGCGGAGGACCATGCGCCCAATTCGCTGCTGAGTCTCTACCAGCACCTCATCCACCAGCGCGCATCGAATCCGGCGTTGCGGAATGGCGAGCTGATTCCGGTCGAGACGGGGAGCGAGTCGGTCCTCGCCTACATCCGGAAGGCAGGATCGCGTGCCGTGTTAGTCGTGGCGAACCTTGGCACCACACCCTCTGCGCCCTTTGCGCTTCCCGACCGGACGAGGTCCCCTGCGCTGCCGCCCCGCCAGGCCCACATCTACGAGCTGAGACAATAGCGTGCCACACATCCAGCTCGGCACGATCGACTACGCCATCCTGATCACTTATTTCGCCTTCGTACTCGGCATCGGCTGGGTGCTGCGGCGCCTGGTGCGCAACAGCGAAGACTTTTTCATCGCCGGGCGGTCGATGCCCGCGTGGATCGCGGGGCTGGCATTCATCTCGGCAAATCTCGGCGCGCAGGAAGTGATCGGGATGGCCGCCTCAGGCGCCAAGTACGGCATCATGACGAGCCACTTCTACTGGGTCGGCGCGATGCCGGCGATGGTGTTCGTCGGCCTCTTCATGATGCCGTTCTACTACGGCTCGCGGGCGCGCTCCGTGCCCGAGTACCTGAAGCTCCGCTTCGACGAGAAGACCCGCGGCTTGAACGCCATCACGTTCGCGTGGATGACGATCTTCTCTTCGGGGATTTCGATGTACGCGCTGGCGAAGCTGCTCGAGCTGGTGCTCGGCTGGAGCTTTCACGCCAGCATCGTCCTCACGGGCCTCATCGTGCTGGCCTACATCTTCCTGGGCGGGCTTAGGTCGGCGATCTACAATGAAGTGCTGCAGTTCTTCCTCATCGTGCTCGGGTTCCTGCCGCTGGTGCTGCTGGGGCTCAAGGACGTGGGCGGGTGGGACGGTCTGACGGCCAAGCTCGCGACGGTGGCGACCAACGCCGGATTCGAGCCGGGCGCCTGGACGCATTCGTGGAAGTACATGGACTCGCCCAGTCACAATCCGATGGGGATGGAGTGGTTTGGGCTGGTGATGGGATTGGGATTCGCGTTGTCGTTCGGGTATTGGTGCACGGACTTTCTGGTGGTGCAGCGGGCGATGGCGGCCGGCTCGATGACGGCGGCGCGCCGCACGCCGCTGATCGCGGCGGTCCCCAAGATGCTGATGCCCGCGCTGGTAATTCTGCCGGGCATGCTGGCGATCGGCCTGCACGCGACGCGGGGCGGGTTTCTGCCGATCGGCAGCGACGGCCAGCCGAACTACAACCTCGCCATCCCGATGATGCTGGCGCATTACCTGCCGTCAGGGCTGCTCGGCCTCGGTCTCACCGCGCTGATGGCGTCGTTCATGTCCGGGATGGCGGGCAATGTCACCGCCTTCAACAGCGTCTGGACCTACGACATCTATCAATCGTACATCCGGCCGGGGCAGCCCGACGCGCACTATCTCCGCGTAGGGCACGCGGCGACGGTATTCGGCATCTTCGCCAGCGTGCTGGCGGCCTATTCGGCGACGCGGTTCAACAACATCCTCGACATGCTCCAGCTCGTATTCTCGTTCGTGAACGGCCCGCTGTTCGCGACGTTCCTGCTGGGAATGTTCTGGAAGCGCACGACGGGTCACGGGGCGTTCTACGGCTTGTTGACGGGGACGATCACGGCGGCGCTGCACTACGGGCTGACGCTGCCGCGCGGCGCCGTGCCCGGTATCAAGGGCGGGTTCCTCGGCGCAGTGCTACATACTTACCCGAGCGAGATGGCGCTGAATTTCTGGACCGCGCTGTTCGCATGGACCGGCTGTTTCGTCGCGACGTTCCTGATCTCACTATTCACCAAGCGTACCAAGTCTGACGAGGAGCTGCGCGGCCTGGTGCGTTCGTTAACGCCACGCGTGGAGGAGGGCTACCTGCCGTGGTACAAACGCCCTGTCGCGCTCGCGGTCGCCGTGCTCGTCGTCTCGACCATTCTCAACGTGATCTTTTGGTGATGCCGCGATGAACCTGGATCTGCGACTGCCGATCGGCGGAATGTTTACGATCTTCGGGGTGATCCTGACGGCCTATGGGATGCTGTCGGACTCCGCGATCTACGAACGCTCGCTCGGCATCAACGTGAATCTGTGGTGGGGCATTGTGTTGTTCGTGTTCGGGGTTGTCATGTTTGGCTTCGGTTACCGCGCTTATCGCAGACCGGGGTGATACTGCCTTTCGGTATGCCCCACGAGCTGCGAACGATAGAAATAGACGTCCCGCAGGTTGCCTGCGGTGTACCGCTCTGCTTCATCGTTGAAGTGCGGTGAGCGCGGGTCGCCGCTCTCGCCGCCCGCTGTAATCGCCCGCGCCTTCACGCTGTCGCCGAATTCGACCACGGCCACGAAGCTGTTGCCGCTCGTGCCGTACCACTGCTTCGTGTTGGGGTAGGGGCGGGCGCCGAAGGCGGCGAGCGAACCCCAGATGCTCGCGGTGAAGGGCACCGGGATGCTGGGCTGGGCGTCGTCGAAATGCGGCGCGATGTCGTCGTTGATGCGCTGGAAGCGATTGATCTGCCCCCACGGCGTGCGCCACGTCCCGAAATCGGCGGTGAGCGCATCGACGGCGGCCGAGAGTGCCGCGAGCAGGTCGCCCGGCGCGGCGCGCGACGACGCGATGTACTGCATCACGGAGATCCCTGACGCGCGGGCATCCGTGGCCACGCGCCGGCCGGCACGCTCGCCCCAGAACACGGCGAGCGACGTCGGCGCCGACTCGGCACCCCAGCGATAGTCCCACGCCCGCAAGGCCGCTACCGGCTCGGCGAGCCTTGTCTTGAGCGTATCGGCCGCGGGGAGCTGATCGTACGCCGAGAGCAGCGGCGGAATCATGCGCTCGAAGGCGGGGAGATAGCTGTCGAATGCCGCCGCAGTCAGCGAAGTCATCGTCCAGTCGCTCCTACCTGCCAACACCCGCAGCGCGTGATAGCCGCGCGCGGTTTCCTCGGTGCCCGTCTCGACGTAACGCGGAAAGTTCTTGCGCTCGGGGCTCGATCCGGCTCCAGCGGCCGACCAGGGCCAGTTGTTCGAGTTGTAGACCCAGCCGCTCCGCGGATTCACGACGTTGGGCGTTTCCGCGAACGAGAGCACGCCGCGGTAGGACGTCGCCGGATTGGCGCCATCGACCGGCTCGGTCCAGTCAAACGACGTGTCGCGGCGCGGGATGTAGTTGGAGTGGAGATACGCGATGTTGCCGGAGGCGTCTGCAAACACGGTGTTGTTGGACGAGTTGGTGTGCAGGTCCATGATCTTGCGGAACGCCGCGAAGTCGCGGGCCTTGGTGCGGGAGTACGACTGAATCAACGCGTTCACGTGACTGCTCATCAGGCTTACGCTGACGAGGCGGTCGCCCTCTTTCCGGACGATGGGCCCGTGCTGCGAGTAGTAGATCGTAAAGGTTTTGCGTGCCAGTCCGGTGTCGGTCTTGAAGGGCACGGTGATGCGACGCGAGGGGAGCGGTGCAGTCTCCAGAAACTCGTCGATGTTGTCCACGCCGCTCGACGTGTGCATCCATCCCGCCGTCTTGTTGAAGCCCTGATAGATGAAGAACTGGCCCCACGTCACGGCGCCGTAGGCGTTGAGGCCTTCCTGGCTCACCATCTGCAATTCGGAGCGGAAGTAGAACGACGTATGCGGATTGATCCAGAGCAACGCGTGATGGTTGGCGGTGAGCGGCGGCGCGATGGCGATGCCGTTGGACCCGGACGGATCCGCCTCCCCTTCATCTTCGTCCCCGCTGCGCGGTGCCACGGCACCTGAATCGCCGTACAACGCCGCGAGGTCGCGCACATTGATGCGCTCGATGTCGCCGCCGATGCTCCCCTCGGTAAACGACAACGCCATCCACGGCTCGAAATGCGTGATCACCCGCGGCTTCACTGCCGGATGCTTATAGAGGAAGAAGTTGAGACCGTCGGCGAAGGCGTCCATGAGGTGCCGCAGCCACGCCGGGCTCGCGGCGTACTGTGCGCGCAGCGAATCGGGGTCGATGAACAGCTTCATCCGCAGATCCTGGTAAACCGCCGACTCGCCCTCCGCTTCCGCAAGACGGCCCAGCGCATTCAGGTAGTTCGTCTCGATCCGGTTGAAATCGTCCTCGGCCTGCGCGTACTCCATGCCGAACACGGCGTCCGCATCGGTTTTGCCGTACACGTGCGCGATGCCCCAGTCGTCGCGGATGATCGTGACGCTCTGCGCTTGCTGTTGCCAGCGGGCGATGTCGCGCTGAGGGGGGGGGGCCTGCAGAATCGCGAGGAGACAGAGGACGGTATGCATGGCAGAATTTTACATTAAGTGAGAGCTTTAGGCGCATGAGTCGGACCAGTCGTTACGACGAGTTGGTGCAACGCCTCAGGCAAGGTGTGCTCGATACCCCTGGTGCCGCGACATCCGCATTGCGGCGCGACGTTCTGGAACGAGGCAAACGTCCAGGAGCCGCAGCACGGGACGCCCTTCCTCCGGAGCTCGCGTTCTACGTCGACAAGGTCGCCCGCCACGCGTACAAGATCACCGACGCGGAAGTCGAATCGCTGCAGGCGAGCCATTCGGATGACACGCTGTTCGAGCTGACCGTCGCGGCCACGGTGGGTGCGGCGCTGCACCGGCTCGAGCGCGGCATGGCGGCGCTGCGCGGCGAGGAACCCGACTGATGCGCCTCAGTCGCGTGGAGCACGGCCACCGGCTTGGCGAAAAGCTGAAGCTGATACTCATTCGCCTGGTGGGCCGGCGCCGAGTGCCCGACGTCGTGAAGACGATCCTGTACCGGCCGGAGCTGTGGGGGCGGTCGATGACCGCGTGGACGCAGGCGGTGATGCGCGGGCCCTCGGAGTGGAGCGTGGGCGAGCGCGAGCTGTTCGCCGCGTTCACCTCGCGCCTCAACCAATGCGTCTTCTGAACGGGGGCTCACGGCGCGGTCGCGTCGCTGGCGCTCGAGGATGACAAGCTGGTCGAGGCGGTGCTGCACGATTGGCGCACGGCCCCGGTGAATGTGAAACTGCGCGCCGCACTGCAGTTCCTGGAAAAGCTCACGCTTCGTCCTGACGACGTCCGTCCCGCCGACGTCGCGCCGCTGCGCGCCGCAGGCGTGAGTGATGAAGGCATCGAGGACGCGATCCACGCCTGCGTCCTGTTCAACATTTACGATCGCCTGGCGGATTCGCTCGGCTGGCACCTGCCGGACGGCGCCGGCTACGCTGCCTCGGGGCGGAGTCTAATGAAGCGCGGCTATCTGATTTAGCGCACGCAGGCGAATGACTTGTAGGCGGTCATCGTTTCTCGCCACCAGAATGAGTCGCTCTCCGTTCGCCCGCTT
>DASPXJ010000027.1:0-25448 GCA_035637355.1 Gemmatimonadales bacterium | reverse complement strand
TTACGGCCGATTTCGACGGTGACGGCCGGCTCGAGATCGCCTTCCGACTGACGGCAACCAAGAGCAACCGCGACGCGATCGGCGCCGTGGTCCGGCTCTGGACCGGAAAGATGGTCTTAGTCCGGCAGATGAACCCGGCGGGCGGCTACCTGTCGCAGCCCCAGCCGAATCGTTAGGCGCGCACGCGCTCGCGCACCTTCTCGAAGCTCAACGAATTGCCGTCGTTCGCGCGGTCGACCAGGATGCGGTCGCCCTCGGCGTATTGCCCCTCAAGCACCGCCACGGCGAGCGGATTCTGCAACAAGCGCTGGATCGCGCGCTTCAAGGGCCGCGCGCCGTATACGGGGTCGTAGCCTTCGGCGACGAGCAGCTGCTTGGCTGCGGGCGTGACCTCGAGCGTCAGTTTGCGATCGGCGATCAGCTTCTCCACCCGCTTGATCTGAATATCGACGATCTGCGCGATGTCTTCGTGCGAGAGCGGCCGGAACATGATGATGTCGTCCACCCGGTTCAGGAACTCCGGCTTGAACGCCTGACGCAGCAGCTCCATCACCTTCGTCTCAGCCTGCTCCCACGTGACCTGTTCCGTGCCCGCCTCGATCAGATACTGCGACCCGATGTTCGACGTCATGATCAGCACGGCGTTGCGGAAGTCCACCGTCCTTCCTTGCGAATCGGTGAGACGGCCGTCGTCGAGAATCTGCAGCAGGATGTTGAAGACGTCCGGGTGCGCTTTCTCGATTTCGTCGAACAGGATCACCGAATAGGGCCGGCGCCGGATCGCCTCGGTGAGCTGGCCGCCTTCTTCGTAGCCGACGTATCCGGGCGGTGCACCGATCATGCGAGCGACCGCGTGCTTCTCCATGTACTCCGACATGTCGAGCCGCACCAGCGCCCGCTCGTCGTCGAACAGAAACTCGGCGAGCGCCCGCGCCGTCTCCGTCTTCCCGACGCCGGTGGGGCCGAGGAAGATGAAGGAGCCGGTGGGGCGATGCGGATCCTGGAGCCCCGCGCGCGCGCGCCGCACCGCGTTGGCGACCGCCGCCAGCGCCTCCCGCTGCCCGATGACACGCTGCCCCAGCTCGTCCTCGAGCTTGAGCAGCCGCTCCTTCTCAGACTCGAGCATCTTGGTGACGGGAATGCCGGTCCACTTCGACACGATCTCGGCGATGTCCTCGGCGTCCACCTCTTCCTTTAGGTATTTCCCCTTCTTTTGAATTTCGGCGAGCCGCTTCTCGAGGCCCTGAATCTCTTTCTCGATCTGCGGCAACTTTCCATAGCTGATCTCGGCCGCCTTCTGGAGGTCGCCGCGCCGCGTCGCCTGCTCCGCCTCCATCCGCAGCTTCTCCAGCTCGGCCTTCTTCGCCTGGATCTTCTGGATCGCGTCCTTCTCCGCCTGCCACTGCGCCTTCATCGCGTTGGACTTCTCGCGCAGCCCGGCGACCTCCTGCTCGATCTTCGCCCGGCGCTCCTTGGACGCCTTGTCCTTCTCCTTGGCGAGCGCCGCCAGCTCGATCTCGAGCTGCACGATCTTGCGCTCGACCTCGTCGATCTCCTGCGGCAGCGAATCGATCGCGATGCGCAGCCGCGCCGCCGCCTCGTCGATCAGGTCGATCGCCTTGTCGGGCAGGAACCGGTCGGTGATGTAACGATGCGAAAGAGTTGCAGCGGCAACGAGAGCGTTATCGGTTATCCGTATTCCGTGGTGAACCTCGTAGCGCTCCTTCAGGCCGCGCAGGATCGCGATCGTGTCCTCCACCGACGGCTCGCCCACGAACACCGGCTGGAAGCGCCGCTCCAACGCCGCGTCCTTCTCGATGTGCTTGCGGTATTCGTCGAGCGTCGTCGCGCCGACGACGTGCAGCTCGCCGCGCGCCAGCGCGGGCTTGAGCATGTTGGATGCATCCACCGCGCCCTCGGCCCCACCGGCTCCCACCAGAGTGTGCAGCTCGTCGATAAAGACGATGTAGCGGCCTTCGGTCGCCGTGATCTCCTTGAGAACGGACTTGAGCCGCTCCTCGAACTCGCCGCGATACTTGGTCCCCGCCACCAGCGCCCCGATGTCGAGCGCGATCAAATGCTTGTTCTTGAGCGAGTCGGGGACGTCGCCGTTGATGATGCGCTGTGCCAGGCCTTCGACGATCGCGGTCTTGCCGACGCCCGGCTCGCCGATCAGGACGGGGTTGTTTTTGGTGCGGCGCGACAACACCTGCATGACGCGGCGGATCTCTTCGTCGCGACCGATGACCGGGTCGAGCTTGCCCTTGCGGGCGATCTCGGTGAGGTCACGCGTGAAGCGCTGCAGCGCCTGATACTTGTTCTCCGGCTCCTGATCCGTGACGCGATGGGCGCCGCGCACACCCTCCAGCGCCGCGAGCAGATCCTTGCGGCTGACGCCGGCCGCCGACAGCAGCTGCCGCGCCGTCGTGTTCTTCTCCTCGGCGAGCGCGAGCAGCAGATGCTCGGTCGAGACGTACGCGTCGCCCAGCGATTTGGCGTCTTCGTCGGCGCGATCCAGCACCCGCGACAGCTCGCGCGACAGCGTCGGTTCAGCTCCCCCGCCCGACTGTTTGGGAAAGCGCTCGATCTCCCGCTCGGTCTCGGCCTGGAGCTGCGTGACGTTGAGGCCGGCCTTTTGGAGCAGAGGTACGACGATGCCCTCGTCCTGTTGGAGCAGGGCGTAAAACAGATGCGCGTCGTTAACGACGGGATTGCCCTTCGAACGAGCCAGAGAGGCTGCTTGCTGGAGAGCCTCAGCAGCCTTTACGGTAAGTCGATCAGGTTGGATCATGACGGGACCCTAAGGCAACGCTCGTGCCGTGGAAAGGTGCCAAAACGACAGGCGGCGAAGGTTTTGCCGCCCCTCGCCGCCGCCTTTATTCGCCGCCGCTTCTCTCGCCGCCCTTTATTTCATCACGATCATCTTTTTCGTGAACCGGCGGCCATCCACGATCAGTTGATAGATGTACACGCCGGATGCCGCTTCCCTATCGGTGTTCAAGACCTTGCCATCCCAATACGCATAGTAGGCGCAAGGACTTGCCGACCCCGTGGAGCACGTGAGCTCGAGATCCGTGAGCGCTTCACCCGTGCCCTGAAGAATTGGCACCGCGACCAGCTGCGCCAGCACGTTGTAAATCTTGAGCGAGACCTTCGGCCGGTGACCATTGGCAAAGAGATCGCCGTTCAGCGTGAACGGGATCGTGGTCGCCGGATTGAACGGGTTCGGATAGTTCTGCTTGAGCTCGACCGGCGGTGGAGGGATCGCTTGCCCCAGTCCATCGCCCGCCAGCAGCCCCCCGCCGAGCCCCCCCACCAGCACTGCCCAGGCGTACAGCTTCATCTCACCGACTCCTCTGCGAACGGAAAAGTTGCTCTAGACAGCTCTCCTTGTTGGTACAGGGCGCGAAGGTGACTTACTGCTAGGAAAACCTAGGAAACTTCCGTCCATCCTGTCAAGCACGGAGAACCCTGGTATCTCCCTTACGGCTGGTGATGCCGCGGCGGTCCGCCCACTCCAATAACGGTATCAAGTACTTGCGCGTCAGGCCGAGACGGTCACGGAATTGTGCGGGTGTCGCGGCGCCCAGCTCCCGCAGCGTTTCCTCGACGGCCCGACGGAACTCCTCCAGCGCTTGTTTCTGGGCATAGCGCTCCTGATCGACGCGTTCGACCGACCCCTCGCGCGCCAGGTGCGCGAGCAACGCCGGCACCGACGGGTCGGAGAACTCGCGTTGCAATTCCGAGACCGTGGGCAGCTGCCAGCGCGCCTCCGCCAGGCGCTGCGCCAGCCGTCCGCCCGCATCCCCAACCTGAGTCCTCCATCCAGGAGTGCGAACGACTGCCCCTCCCTCCGCCAACTCCCATGCCTGCTTCTTTACGCCGTGCTCGACCAGCAGATCGAGCACGGCTGGGGGGGGCGGGGGGGGCGGGGGGGGCGGCACGTTGACGGTTGCTCGCAGCGCCTGAAGCGGGAGTCCAGGATCGAGTGGGTGCTGCTGGTGATGCGCGGCCACAACACCGGCAAGGCGCTCGACCTCGGCCGCAATCACCCGTCGAGCGACGAGGTATTCGCCTACAGAGAGAACGGCTTTGCCGCTCGCCGTAATCGTGTCCGGGATGTCAGCCGGGAGAATGCCAAGCCGAACGGCGATGTCCGCGACGCGCAAACCGGCGAGCCCCGCCCCATCGACGAACCGCGCCAGCCGCTCGGCAGGCGGCTGTCCGACCGCGAGACCCCGCTCCGACACGCGGGGCCGTTTGGGCGGGAAGGGATCGAGCACGACCCCACCCCCAATCGTCGTCACGGGGGAAAAGCTCCGCACGACGAAGCGATCTCCGCCGCGGGCGACGATCGGATGCTCCAGCAGCAGCCGCGCCGTGCCCGTTTCTCCGGGCACGATCGCGCGCACCTGCGCCACTCGGCCCAGCACCTCGGCGGTGCCCAGGTGCACGCGGATCCTCGTGCGGACGGCGAGCGGCTTGCGAGCGGCGGGAAGCAGCTCCAGCGCGACGTCGAGCGTGCTTGTGGGAGCCCATCCGGGGCCCGTCACCGCGACATCGCCGCGCTCTAGTTCGTCCTTGTCGACGCCGACCAACGCGAGCGCGGTGCGACGACCAGGGCCTGCGTGGTCGGCGTCCTGGCTATGTACCTGAATCGACCGCACCCGCACTTCCCGATCGAGGGGTAGCAGCCGCACGTTCTGGCCCGCGGCAACCGTGCCGCTCCACGTAGATCCAGTGACGACGGTCCCCGCGCCGGCCAACGCAAATACACGGTCGATTGGTAGGCGAAAAAGATCATCTGCGGGCCGATCCGCGAGATCTGTGGCCACCTCCACCAACGCTTTCTTCAGATCTTCCAAACCCTCCGCCTTGAGCGCACTCACGGCGATCGGAAGTCCCCACCGCACCTTACTGCGCGAAAGGCGCTCCGCCACCTCGGTTCGGACCAGCGCGAGCCATTCGTCATCTACGAGGTCGCGCTTGGTGAGGACCGGAATGCCGCGTCGCACGCCGAGCAGCTCGACGATGGCGAGGTGCTCCTCGGTTTGCGGCATGATTCCTTCGTCCGCGGCGATGACGAGCAGGGCGACGTCGATGCCGGTCGCCCCCGCGAGCATGTTCTTGACGAACGCTTCGTGGCCGGGGACGTCGACGACGCTGGCCTGGATTCCGCCGGCAAGCGGCAGCGGAGCAAATCCGAGATCGATCGTGATGCCGCGGCGCTTCTCTTCTTCCCAGCGATCGGTATCGACGCCGGTGAGGGCCTTCACCAACGCCGTCTTACCGTGATCGATGTGGCCCGCGGTGCCGACTACGAAGCGGCGGGTGTCCACGCACCGCGCTCCCAGACGTCGATCGCGCTCGCCTTCGGCTCTCTCCCATTGCGTCCCGATTCATCGAGGTGATGACGGACGAAGCGCGCGATCAGGCGGCGATGGGCAGCGGCATGAGCCGCATCCAGCATGGGAAGCTCGGCCCGCTCGTCGTTCAGGGCCACCAGGTCGCGATAGGCTTGCGGCGGCAGCTTCGTGGGCGGCTGGAGGCCGGCGCACTTGGGGCACAGGACTCCCCCCTCGGCGATGCTGAATGCGACGGTGCCGGACACCGCGTTGCCGTCGCGCACGCAGCCGTCGAGCTGCGGGGCGAAACCCAGCACGCCGACGAGCAGCCACAGCCACCGCACCGCGACCGCGTCGGCCTGTCGGGGCTCGGCTTTCACCAGGGCGTCGAGCCCGAGTATGAAGGCTTCGTAGGCGGCCGGCAGCGGTGCCGGCGGCGCCATCTTGAGCATCACTTCGGACAGGGCGGCGGCACCCGCAAAGCGTCCCAGGTCGCCCGCCAGATCGCGGCGCAGCTGGACGACGTCGAAGGCCGCCAGCGTCTGCAGCTCCCGCGTCTCTTTGTGATACATCTGGGCGACGCCCTCGCTCAGCGTCTCGAGCGCCGCACCGAACGGGCTGCGGGGACGGAGCACGCCTTTGGCGATCGCGCTCTGCACGCCGTAGTCGCGCGTTGCCAGACGCACGATCTTGGAGGTCTCGCTGTAGCGATAGGTCCGGAGCACGACGGCGGGTGTGGTGACAAGACTCACGCCGGAAAGATAAGCGGCGGCGAGGTGAAGCGGCGGCGTGATACTACGGCGGCGAAGGGCGGCGCAACCGTCCCTAGCGTCCAACCCTCAGTCGCCCACCGAGCATCACGACCCGCCCGAGCGGCCGGTACCCATTGATCTCTTGGTGCTGATCATTGAACAGGTTGTCGACTCTTGCCGAGAGCGTGACATGCCGTAACGGATACTCGGCGGCGAGATTCACGCGTGTGTAGGGAGACATCGTGACGCGCTGCAGGCCGATGTCGTCTCGCTTCCCCACCCAGAGCGCGCCGACGGTCACGCTCGCCCGGCCGATCGTCGCGAATAGCTGCGGAGCCACAGTGTGCGCGGGCCGGCGAATCAGCGGCTTGCCCATGACGAACACGGGATCGGTCGAATCCGCTTTCTGTACGCGGGTGTGCAGGAATGTGTAGCTCACCGAAAACCGAACCTGGCTCGTGAGATCGGCACCGAGCTTCGCTTCGATGCCGGTCGCAAGCGCCGCGCCGACGTTCGCGTAGTTCACGGAGTCCGGCAGCAGCAGGGTCGACGAATACGCAATCAAGTCCCGGAACCGCTGGTCGAAATAGGTCACCACAAGCGGCCCGCGCTCGGCTCCGACCTCCCAGCTGAACGAGCGCTCCGGTTTGAGATGCGGATTGCCGCGGACGAACCCCTGCGCGAAGTTCTCGAAAAACGTGGGTTCTTTGAACCCGGTACCGGTCGAGAGCTTCAAGCGTGTGCCGTCGGTCAGTGTGTAGACGAGGCCTACCCGATAGGTCCCGTGGCCGCCGAACTGTGAGTTGTCGTCCCAGCGGCCACCGAGCGTGAGCGCCGTCGGCCCAACCTGGATCAGGGCCTGTGTCAGATAGCCGACGTTGTAGCGCTGCACGTGGACCGGGGGGTTCGGGAAGCTGCCGAACGAATCGCTGTATTCGCTCGTGCCGCGCTGCCGCTCATCCTCGTACTCCAGGCCACTGATCACGCTGATCTTGGGTCGTGGACGCCACGTGGTGAGCGCACTCGTCGTGGATCTTCGCAGATAATCGCGGCTCCAGAACGTGCCGCTCTGCCCCGGCGAATCCGGCTCGTCATTGTAGAACAGCCGCGCTTCCTTTAGAGCGGTGTTGATGCGCACCTCCAGATGCTCTCCCCAGGCCCGGCCGGCGCTGAGGCTCAGGAGTGGACCACGCTCGGCCGAACGCTGATTGGAATCCGACGGGGCGCCGGTGAAGTCCGTAGGAAAGTGGTAGCGGTCATCGCCGTAGCGATACGTGAGGCTCGCAGCGGTGCGCGCATCAGGCTTGTAGGTGATCCGCCCGCTCGCGACCGTGTTCCGGTACTGACTGTTGTAGGTATAGAGCCCGTCGCTCGAGAATTGGGAGACGCGCGCGGAGTAGCCCACCACCGCGGTGCCCCCCGTGACGTCGAGCGCTCCATCGGTCGAGCCGTAGGTACCGGCGCGCAGCTCGGCGCCCATCTGCGCCCGCCCCCTGCCCGAGCGCGTAAAGATCTGCACGACGCCCGTCACAGCGTCGGAGCCATAGAGCACGCTCACCGGCCCGTGCACGATCTCGATGCGATCGACGTTGTCGGTGGTGAGGTGCGCCAAGTCGATCGCCCCGCCGGCCTGGTTGAGCGGTACGCCGTCGACCAGAATCTTGGTGTAATCGCTCTCGCCGCCGCGCAGGAACAGCGACGTCTGCCCTCCGAAACCGCCCGTCTCGGCGATGTGCGCGCCCGGGACCGTCTCCAGCGCCTCGGCCGCGGTGCGAATGCCCTCAGCCTCGAGGTCGGCTCCGCGCAGCACGGTCACGGCTGACGCCACAACGTCCGCCGGTACGGGCAGGCGCGTGGCCGTCACGACGACCGGTTTGAGAACGACCGTGTCTTGCTGCGGCACGGCGAGGGCGAGCACGAGCAGCGCGACGTTCATGCGTGGGATTCCTTCGGTTGGCGGAGGGGGATCATCTGAGGACGCCCATCGATCGTCTGCATCGAGACGGGCCACGAGAAGACGGTTTGCACCGTTGCTTGCGTCAGGACATCGGCCGGGGCACCGGACGCCACCGGCCGGCCGCTCTCGAGCAGCAGCAGCGAATCGGCAAAGCGGGCGGCGAGGTTGAGGTCGTGCGTGATCATCAGGACGCCGAGGCGCTGCGTGTCGACGAGGCCACGAATCAGCTCGAACAGCCCCATTTCGTGCTTCAGGTCGAGTGACATGCCGGGCTCATCGAGCACGAGCAGCTTCGGCTCCTGCGCGAGCGCGCGCGCGACCCGGACGCGCTGGTACTCGCCGCCCGATAACGTCCAGAGCCAGCGATCGGCGAGATCGGTGACATCGCACGCCGCGAGCGCGCGCGCGACGGCGGCATGGTCCTCCGCGCGCTCGCCGCCCCAGATCGAGAGGTGGGGATAGCGGCCGAGCAGCACCGTCTCGCGCACGCGCTGCGGAAAGAGGTTGTCCTCGCGCTGCGGCACCACGCCGACGATCCGCGCCAGCTCCTGCCGCGGCCAAGTCTGCGCCGGACGGGCGTCGATCTCAGCTCGTCCTTCGATGGGCGACAATGCACCAAGTGCGACGCGAACAAGTGTGGTCTTGCCGCTGCCGTTGGGGCCGAGCACGGCATGGAACTGTTTCGGTGCAATCGCCAGCGACACTCCTCGCAACGCATCCCTGGTTGCGCCTGGGTAGCGATAGCGGACACCCTGGAGACGAAGTAGCGGTTCGGTAATCATGGAATCGTACGACGAACGGGTTTCATGCAATCGTCCAACGCCGCAAGAGCAGCGCAAACACGGGGACGCCGATCAACGCCGTGACGACGCCGACGGGCAGCTCGCGCGGCGCCACGACGGTGCGGGCCAGCGTGTCGGCAATGGCGAGGAGGGCCCCGCCGCCGATGAAGGCGGCCGGCAGCAACGCGCGGTGACGATGCCCCCAGGTGAGGCGCGCGATATGCGGCACGACGAGCCCGACGAACCCGATGACGCCCGATACCGCCACCGCCGCGGCGGTGAGGAGCGAGGCGGCCAGGTAGACCCGCCGCTTGACCGCTTCGACGTCGGCGCCGAGGTAGCGCGCCGGCTCTTCACCGAGGGCGAGTAGATCGAGGGGACGGGACGCCGCGACCAGGATGGCGAGGGGGATCGGCGCGTACAGGGCGACGAGCAATACGGAATCCCACGAGGCGGCGGACAGCCCGCCCCATAGCCACAGGAACGCGTTGCGCAGCTCGGCGGCATCGGCCAGCGAGACGATCGCGGTCGTGATCGCCGCGGCAAATGCGCCGATCGCCACGCCCCCCAGCAGCAAGATGCGGGGATCCAGCGCCGCGCCGCCGATCAACCCCAGCCGGTAAACAAGGCCCAGCGCGGCGAGCGCACCGATAAAAGCCGCGATCGGCAGCGCCCAGGGACCTGACAGGTGCAACGCGATCGCCAGGACCGCCCCCAGCCCTGCCCCGCCTGACAGTCCCAGCAGAAATGGATCGGCGAGCGGATTGCGGACCAGCGCCTGGAGGGCCGCGCCGGCAACGCCCAGCGACCCGCCGACGAGAAAGGCGAGCAGCGCGCGCGGGGCGCGCAGATTCCACACGATATCGGAGCGCAGCAGCTCGTTGAACGGCACGGCCGCGGGCCCCAGCACCACGCTCGCAACGAGCGCCAGAACCGCGACGACCAACAGCAGCGTCCATTTCATCGGGATGCCGTTCGGTCCAACCGCGCCCGCAGCACGCGCACGGCCTCCGCCGATCGCGGGCCGGGGCGGCCGAACAACGACCCCGGCAGCAGCAGGAAATGCCCCTCCCTGACCGCGCGCACTGCCCGCCATTCCTGTCTTTTGGCGAACGCCGGCATTACGCCGGAATCGGACAGCACGGCGATCCACTGGGGATCGCGGGCGGCGATCGTCTCGAGCGAGACCTGCGCGGAGGGTGCGGCGATGTCGCTGAAGACGTTGCGCGCACCGGCAAGCGCAGCGAGCTGATCCAGATAGCTGCCGCGGCCGATGATGATGGGAGGGTTGTCCCACACGACGTACGCGATGGAGGCGGTAGGAGGCGGTAGGGGGCGGTAGGAGAAGCTGTCCATCGCCGCGGCAAGCGAGTCGGCACGCTGCTCGAGACCGGTGAGCCGTCCGAGTGTTCGCGTGGCCGGACCGAGGTCTTCCAGCCGGTTCAGATCGAGCAGCACTGTCCGGATCCCGATCTGCTCCAACTGCCTTGCGGCTGTGACGTTTGGACCGGAGTTGTACAGTACGACGAGATCAGGCTTCCGTGCCGCGACGGCCTCGACGTTCGGCGGCATCCCGTCGCCGACGCTGGGCACAGCGCGCGCCGCGGGCGGATAGTCGCACCATGTGGTGCGACCCACGAGACGATCACCGGCACCGATGGCAAACAGGATCTCGGTGAATGAGGGCAGCAGGGACACGATGCGTTGGGCCGTCCGGCCATCAGGCCGTCCGGCCGTCCCATGACAGCCGAGAATAATGAGGAGAACAACGCAGAGACGTCGAAGCACCATCCCTCCCGCGAGGGAATTGCGTGGTGGCGCGAACGAAGACGTCTCCTGGCTCCGGGCTAAAACACGAGGCCTTCCCAGGTAACAGATCCCAGTGGCCAAACGTGTATGGGCACGCCGTTGGCGTGCCCCAACTGCCCGTTACAGTGGCGGGGCCGCGCCGGACTCACACCGGCTTCCGTAATCCCCGTTCGCGAAAATTGAATCTGGACTCAGTCTAAAATGGCAGACATCGGTGCGCAAGGTCGTCGGTTGTCGGTTGTCGGTTTTCAAACCGATGACTGATGACCGACAACCGATGGCTTCTTCTTCAATGCCCACACCAACGCGATAACCATCGCCGATGCCAAGAGCCCAATGACGTATGGCAAGAGCATCTGCGCGCGGAACGCACCCGCCGGCAACCGAATCTCCACGTTGTCGCCCGGCGCGAGCGGGCCTGCGCGATACGCCGCGAAGTGGCGCTGCTCGATCTCCTGCACTCCCAGCGTTTCCAGTTTCGGGGCCGTGACCGCAGCCGCCGTGTCTTCGACGAGCAGATTCAGCTCGACCGTCGGCTGATCGATCGGAATCACCAGCGCGCGGGTGCCCACTGGGAGCGAGTAGCCGTAGCTGAGCTGCTTCACCGGGCCCGGGGGGATCGGCCCCAGCACAATGATGCTGTCATGGCGGAACTGCATCGCGTCAGGCGAAATGTCGCCTTGCCCGCCGCGGAACTGCCCGACCCGTTCGGGGACGCGTCCCGCCCAGGTCGGCTCGAGCGTGTCCTTGGTGACGCGCGTCGTCTGCCCCGTGTTCTCGAGCTCCAGGATCTCCAGCACTTCGCGCGTGCCGTCTTCCCGAGCCGCCGCCACCGTCGCCAGCCGCCGCGCCAGCCGGATCGGTGGCCCCCTGGTGGTCGTGGGAAACGTGACGATGTCTTCGACGTGCGCGGCCGGGCGGCCGAGGACATTCAGCGGTAGCGAGAAATACGCGAGGCTGTCGTACCAGGCACTGACGACGTACGCGCCGGCGCTGTCGGCGTTCCGCAACAGCATGCGGTAGCGGCCGTGGGCGTCACTGCGGACGGAGTCGATCGGCCCGCCCTGCTCACGTGTGACGCGGTGTAGCACGACCCACACATTGGCGAGCGGAACAGTGTCGCGGCCCCCCCCGCCCCCCCCGGCGCGTAGCACGCGACCGCTGAGGCTCACCACTTGAGAGGAGAGCGCAGCGGGAACGCACGTCAGCAGCAGCAGGCTACGGCGTAAACTTGCCGAAATCTTCGGGATCGAGGTTCTGGAGGTATGACTTCAGCGTGTCGGCATCGAGCGGACCGGCGCCGGAGCCCGGCTGGATCGCGCCTTCACTCGTGTCGACGGAGGTCAGCTCGAGCAGCGTCTCGCTGGTCAGGATCGGCGCCTTGAGGCGCAGCGCCAGCGCGATCGAGTCGGACGGGCGGGCATCGATCTGAATCACGGTGTCACCGCGATAGATGTGCAGCTCGGCGAAGTAGGTGTTGTCCTTCACCTGCGTGATGATCACCTTGCGCAGCTCGGCGCCGAGGCCGACGATCACCTGCTTGAGCAGGTCGTGGGTGAGCGGGCGGGAGAATTTGACGCCGGCCAGCTCCATCGCGATCGCGCTCGCTTCCGCGGGACCGATCCAGATCGGCAAGACACGCTGCCCCTCGTTTTCCTGGAGAATCACCACCGGCGTGTTCGTCGTGCGATCCAGCCCGAGGTGAGCTACCCGAACCTGCAGCATGGCTCCTCCCGGGGAGGACATTCAGGTCCCCATATCCCACGAAGCGAGATATTTGCGTTGCGCCGCGGTGAGCGTGTCGATCGCCACGCCCATCGACTCCAGCTTGAGCCGCGCGATCTCCTGATCGAGGTCGGCGGGAATGCGATGCACGTCTTTGCCGAGTTTCTTGGCGTTATTGACCACGTATTCGGCGGCGAGCGCCTGATTCGCGAACGACATGTCCATCACGCTGGCAGGATGCCCCTCGGCGGCCGCGAGATTGATGAGGCGTCCGTCGGCGAGCACGAACAGCTTCTTCCCTCCGACTTGCCACTCTTCCACGAATTCTCGCACGCGTACCGGTCCTTTTCCCACCTGCTTCAGTCCCTCGAGGTCGATTTCCACGTTGAAGTGCCCCGAGTTTGCCACCACCGCGCCGTCCTTCATCGCCTTCATGTGCTCGACCCTGATGACCTCGACATTGCCGGTCAGCGTCACGAACAGATCGCCTACCTGCGCGGCCTCTTCCATCGTCACGACCCGGTAGCCGTCCATCTGGGCCTCGAGGGCCTTCATCGGGTCGATCTCGGTGACGAGCACGTTCGCGCCGGCACCCCGCGCCCGCATCGCGAAGCCGCGACCGCACCACCCGTACCCCGCCACCACCACCGTGCTCCCGGCGATCAGCAGGTTTGTGGCGCGAATGATCCCGTCCAGCGTGGACTGACCGGTCCCGTAGCGGTTGTCGAACAAATGCTTCGTGAGCGAGTCGTTGACCGCGATGACGGGGAACTGTAGCACGCCGTCCTTCGCCATCGCCTTGAGCCGGATCACACCGGTCGTGGTCTCTTCCGTCGACCCGATCACCCCGGCGACGAGCGCCTTCCGATCGGACACGGACAGCGTTTCGACCCATTTCCGCACCGGCGGCGCGAGATCATCGAGCCGATTCAGCGCGATCATGTGCAGCGCGCCCACGAGGTCGGCGCCGTCGTCCATCGTGATGTCGGGGCGATGCGCCAACGCCGCGCGAATGTGCTCGTAGTAGGTGGCGTGGTCCTCACCCTTGATCGCGAAGACCTTGATGCCGTGGTCCCGTACGAGGTGCGCCGCGACGTCGTCCTGGGTGGACAGCGGGTTGGAGGCGCAGAGTGCCACGTCAGCGCCGCCCGCCTGGAGCGTGACCGCGAGGTTCGCCGTCTCCGTCGTGACGTGCAGGCATGCCGCCAGGCGCTTCCCGGTCAGGGGCCGCTCGCGCGCGAACCGCCCCCGGAGCTGCCGCAGCACCGGCATCGACCGCTCGGCCCATGCGGTGCGGCGCCGCCCTTCGTCGGCCAGCCGAATGTCCTTGATGTCGTTGGTTGCCTTCGTCCCACCCTTGGTAGCCGTCTCAGACATTGGCCTTCCGCGTTGTACGGGATGCCCGCTCCGCCGCGACCTTCAATTCCTCGGCGCGATCGACGTGCTCCCAGGTGAATAGCTCGACGTCCCGTTCGCCGACCCGGCGCTTCTCCGGCGCGCGGCCGAAATGGCCGTAGGCGGCGGTGGGCCGATAGATCGGATTACGCAAGTTGAGTGCCTGAATGATGCCGGCCGGGGTCAAATCGAAGACTTCCCGGACGGCCCGTTCCAGCGCCTCCTGAGGAACGGTGCCGGTCCCGAACGTATCGACCATGATGGAGACGGGCTCCGCGACGCCGATCGCGTAGGCGACCTGCGCCTCGCAGCGCTTGGCGAGACCTGATGCGACGATGTTCTTGGCGACCCAACGCATCGCGTATGTCGCCGACCGATCGACTTTGGACGGGTCTTTGCCGCTGAACGCGCCACCGCCGTGCCGGGCCATGCCGCCGTAGCTGTCGACGATGATCTTGCGGCCGGTGAGCCCGGCGTCGCCTTGCGGGCCGCCGACCACGAACCGTCCGGTGGGATTCACGAGGACGTCCTTGTCGCTCACCTCGAACCCCGCCTCCCGCACGACCGGCCGGATCACGTGCCCTAGGATCCCCGCCCGCAGCTGTGCGTTGTCGATCATGTCGGAGTGCTGCGCCGACACGACCACCGTGTCGACGCCGATGGGCTTGGAGCCCTCATACGTCACGCTGACCTGCGTCTTGCCGTCGGGCCGCAGCCAGGGGAGCTCGCCCCTCTTCCGTACCGTCGCGAGCCGCTCGGCGAGGCGGTGCGCCAGGACGATCGGCAGCGGCATGAGCGACGGGGTCTCATCCGTCGCGTAGCCGAACATCATGCCCTGGTCCCCCGCTCCGCCCTTGTCCACGCCCAGCGC
Organism: Gemmatimonadales bacterium; assembly: GCA_035637355.1. Classification (GTDB taxonomy): domain Bacteria; phylum Gemmatimonadota; class Gemmatimonadetes; order Gemmatimonadales; family GWC2-71-9; genus 20CM-2-65-7. The sequence continues at coordinate 10,812 of DASPXJ010000027.1, read as the reverse complement.
GATGTCGGCCGACTGGCGATCGATCGTCGTGAGGATGGCGCAGGTCTGGGCATCGAAGCCGAAGTTGGCGTCGGTGTAGCCGATCGAGGTGATCGTGCCGCGCACGATGTCGGGAATGTGGACGTAGGTCGATGTGGTGATCTCGCCGGCGATGACGGCCATGCCGGTCGTGACCAGCGTTTCGCAGGCGACGCGCGCATTGGGATCTTCGACCAGAATGGCATCGAGCACCGCGTCGGAGATCTGATCCGCGATCTTGTCGGGGTGCCCTTCCGTGACCGACTCGGAAGTGAAGACGTGACGATGAGTTGGCATGTTTTGGTTCCTTAGAGTTTCAAATTACCGGAGCGCCGTCCCGCGGGCAACCGCGCATCGGGATCGAGCAGTGTCAGGTCCACCGCTTCCGCGAGTGCAAATCGCAAGATGTCGAGCGCCAGGTCTGCCGAGCGTGCGGCGAGCGCGGCGTCCGCCGCCGCGCGGGCCTGCGCCGTCGTTACCTGACGGATCAGCCACTTGATGAACGGCAGTGCCGGTGGTGCGACCGACAGCGTGTCGTACCCCAAACCGAGCAGCAGGAAAGCGGAGAGTGGCTCCGATGCCATTTCGCCACAGACGCTCGCCGGTTTGCCCGCGGCGCGTGCCGCATCGGCAACGAGCTTGAGCAAACGCAAGACGCTCGGATCGTGCGGTGTGAAACGATCTGCCAGACGCGCGTTGCCGCGATCGACGACCAGCGTGTACTGCGTGAGGTCGTTCGTTCCGACGCTGAGAAAGTCGCTGATCTCCGCCAGGCGATCGGCGAGCACGGCGGCGGCCGGCGTCTCGACCATCACGCCCAACGGGACGGTCTTCGCCGCGGCCACGCCGGCGTTTTCGAGGCGGGCGGACTCTTCCTGCATCATTTCGCGCGTGCGCTCGACTTCATCGAGCCGCGTCACGAGTGGAATCATGAGGTGCAGGTTCGTGGTGACCGCGGCCCTGAGGACTGCGCGGATCTGCGTGCGGAAGATCTCCGGCTCGTCGAGGCAGACCCGGATCGCGCGCCATCCGAGGAACGGGTTCGCCTCCGGGGGACTCCGGAACGGCGCCGGGAACTTGTCGCCGCCGAGGTCGTAAGTCCGGATGACGACCGGCTGGCCGGCGAACGCTTCGCCAACATGGCGGAAATAGTTGGTCTGGGTCTCTTCATCCGGCAGCTCACTGTGTCCCGTAATCAGGAATTCGGTCCGCAGCAGTCCCACGCCTTCGGCGCCGTGCACCTTGGCGGGCGCGACCTCGTCTGGCAGGTCCACGTTGCCGCGCAGCGCGATGCGCACGCCATCCACGGTGACGGACGGCTGCGTGACCGCTTCCTCGAGACGCGCGGACAGCTCGCGCCGGCTCGCATCCCTGCGCTCGGCTTCCTCGATCTCCTCGGGAGTCGGGTTGAGGAGCACCGTGCCCTGCGTGCCGTCGAGGATGGCCTTCGTGCCCGCGGGAATGCGCGCCACCGCCCCGCGCAGGCCGAAGATCGCCGGGATGCCGATCGAGTGGGCCAGGATCGCCGCGTGCGACGTGCGCGTTCCCTCTTCACTGATCAAACCCACGACGTGGGCTCGGTCGAGCTGCACCGTGAGGCCGGGGGACAGCTCCCGGGCGACGAGAATCGACGGCTCCGACAGGCTCTCCCAGACATCCGATGCGCCGCGCTTGTGCATGAGGTGCTGAATGACGCGGATCGCCACACCCGTCACATCGGCGAGCCGCTCCTTGAGGAGCGGGTTGCCCGCCGCGGTCCAGAGATCGCGCACCTCGAGCGTTTTGAACTCAAAGGCCTTCTCGGCGGTGAAATGGTTCTCGCGAATCAGCTCGGCGACGCCACCGATGAAGTCCTTGTCGTCGAGCATCAGCAGCTGGGCATCGAAGATGCGCGCCTCGTCCACACCGGCGCGGGCCTCGGCGCGGGCGCGCAGCTCATTGAGCTGCTCCCGCACATCCTTGAGCGCCGCCCGTAGCCGCCGCACCTCCTTTTCGACCTGGGTGCGCGGAACCACGCGATGTGGGACCTCGGGCAGCGCCCAGCGGACCGTCACCGTCGGCCCCATCGCGATGCCGGGCGAGACGCCGATGCCTTTCAGCAGCCGGTCGGCGGGACTCACGCGTCTTCCTTTTCCTTGGCTTCCGGCTTCAGATGCATCTCGTGAAAGCCCGCGGCGACGAGCTCGAGCAGCGCGGCCATCGCCTGCTCCGCATCCTCGCCATCCGTCTTGATGTGAATCGACGAGCCGCACTCGGCCGCCAGGGTCATCATCCCCAGGATGCTCTTGCCGTTCACGACGACGCCGTCTTTGTGGACTTCGACGGCGGACTGGAACTTGCTCGCCGCCTTCACGAACTCCGCTCCCGGCCGCACGTGCATGCCGAGCGGGTTCACGATCTGGGCGTCGCGCTCGATTACGGCCATAGCAGCCCGATGATGAGCGCGACGGCCGAGATCCCGAGGGCGAGTCGCAGGCCATTGAGGCGATCACCGCGCCAGCGCAGCCCCAGGAAGCTCAGCGCGGCGACGATCGCCAGCGCGACGCGGGCCCAGGAGTCGAACGGCCCGGAGAGATACGCGGCGGTCAGCGGCAGGGCGGCGCCGACCGCGAACCCCATCGCGGGACTGAGGAGAGCGCCCGCTTTCTGCAGCACCGGGTGATGCAGGGCGACGCTGACCCGGGTCCCGTGGGTCCAACCGGCCTGCAGCGCCCACCAGCGCAGGGCGACGTGACCGACGTTGTAGACGATCAGGAACGCCCCCACCGCGATCCAACCGGCTCCGAGGGCGATCGCCGCCATCGTCAGACCGGACAACAACGGCAGCCAGCCGGCCCACACCAGGCGGTCGCCGAGCGAGCCGAGCGGGCCGCACAGGGCCTCGCGCAGCCGCTCGATCTGATCGGGCGCGGCGCCGTCATGCTCGGCGCGCGCGGCGGCGCCGATCGCCAGGCCGATGAGATAGGGGTGCGCGTTGAAGAAGTGCGCCCCGCGGGCCACGGCCGCGCGATACTTGCCGTCGGCGAGGTCGCGCAGCAGCGGTTCCTCCGCCACGCCGACGCCCACGCCAAGCATGCGCTCGTAGTTGTACGAGCCCTGCACGGCAAACAGCCGCAGCAACGCCCGGGCGAGGGCGGCGTTCACCGCAGCCATATCGTCGCCACGATGCCGGCGCCCAGACCGGCGGCAAACCACGCGAGTATCGGCCCGCGACCCACCAGGCGCAGCGTGCCGGCGGCGCCCGCGGCCAACGCGGTCGCCACGGCCGCGACGGCCAGCAGCACGGCGCCGCGCTCGGACAGCACAACGCCGAGTAGCGGCCGCGCCAACCACGCGAGGAGAAGCCCCACGCTCGTCACGAGCGCGGCGCGCAGGGCGTCGCGCAGCAGCGCACCGACGTGCAGCCGCACGAGCGCTTCCGGGTCGCCCGATTCGAGCGTCAATGACGCCGCATGCACGATCCGCGAGTTCACCCGCCTGAGCACGTTGATCGTGACGCCGCCGAGCAGCCCGGTGACCAGCCCCACCAGCGCGCCGAGGCCGAGGCCGAGGACACCGGATGAGGCGTGCGCCGTCGCAACCGCGGCGACCGTCGCCGGTCCGTATTCCGGGTAGCGCACCGCGCCGACGGGCAGGATGTCGTACTGCAGCAGCTCGAAGACGACGCCCAGCTTGAGGCCCGTCGGGATGTCGCCCAGGATCGCCCCGGCGATCGTCCCGGCGACCAGGGGACGCGCGATCATCATCTGCGGCAGGCTGACGAGGTCCACGCCGACGAGCGTTCCCCACAGGAGCAGCGCGAGCAGGATTTCGATGGGGAGGTTCACGTGAAGTCCCCAACGGGTACGGCGCGCGCGGTCGGCACGTCCTGGGCGGTGACGTCGACGCCGCGCGCGGCGAGCTGTTTGAGCTTGGCGGCTTCATCGTCGGTCAGGTATACGAAGCGCAGCCGCTCTTTGCGGCCGGTGCGGTGGTGGATGCCGCCCACGTTGAGCCGGCGCACCTGGGGCGCGCGCCCGGCGAGCGCGACGGCGGTGTCGATGTCCCCCACCAGCAGGATGCCGACGCGGGGGTCGGCCTCCCACCCCGGCAGCTGCGCCGCCGCCTGCTCGACCGATGCGAAGATCACCTCGATCTGCTGCGGCACACCCATGCGGTAGAGGTCCTGTTCCCAATCGCTGCCGCTCACTTCGTCGTCGACGAGCACGATGAACGAGACGTCGAGCGGCTGCCCCCAGCCCACTACCACCTGGCCGTGGATCAGCCGGTCGTCGATGCGGTACAGCGCGAGCGTCATGCGGCGGTGACGCGAATGGCCTTGGCACCGGCGTCCACGGCACGGCGCGCGGCTTCCGCCGGCGGGATGTCACGGTGAAAGACGAAGTCGAGCAGCATGGCGAGATTCACACCCGTCACCACGGCGATGTCGGCGTGCTGCTTCGCATAGCGCAGCGAGCTGGTGAGACAGGATCCGCCCGGAAGATCCACGAACAGCACCGCCGGGCCCTCGCCCACCGCCTGGCGCAGCCGTTCCGCGAGCGCCTCCGTGCCGCAGCCCTCATTCGACACCGGCGTGAGCGCGCCTTCAATCCCCGTGATGGCCGTTACGGCACTGACCAGCGCCTGCGCGACGGCGGCGTGCGAGACGATGACCCCGCGGAGGTTGCTACTCATAGTCTTCCTCGAGATAGTGCTGCAGCTCGCCCTTCTCTCGCATGCGCCGAATGAGCCGTTCGTTGAATGCGTGCGCCGAGTCGACGCCGCTGTAGCGGAGCAGGTGGTTCATCGCCACGACTTCGCAGATGACGGTGAGGTTCTTGCCGGGATTGAGCGGCACCGTCACCAGCGGCAGCGCGACGTCCAGCAGCTCCGTCTCCTGGAGGTCGAGCCCGGTGCGGTCGTACTCGCGGGTGTTGTCCCAGTCTTCGAGCTGCACCACGACTTCGATGCGCTTTTGCTGGCGCACCGACCGGATGCCGAACAGCGCGTTGATGTCGATCAATCCCACGCCGCGGATTTCCATGTAGTGCCGCGAGATCTCGTGCCCGCGCCCGATGAGCACGTCGTTGCCCTGGCGCGTCACGTGCACGACGTCGTCCGCGACCAGCCGGTGGCCCCGCTCGACCAGATCGAGCACGCACTCGCTCTTGCCGATTCCCGACCGGCCGCGAAACAGCAGCCCCACGCCGAACACGTCGGCGAGGGATCCGTGCACCGTCGTGCGCGGCGCGAAGGCGTCGTCGAGAAACGGCTTCAGGCGACGGTAGAACTCCGCCGTCTTGAGGCGGGTGCGGATGATCGGCACGCCCTTTTCGCGCGCCACGGCCAGGAGCTCGTCCGGCGCTTCCTGGGCCTTGGTGATGATGACGCACGGGAGCGCATACGACAGAAATGTCTCGATCGATTTGCGCCGCGCCTTGGCGTCGAGCGAGGTGAGATACGTGATCTCCGTCTCGCCGAGAATATGAATGCGGTCGGTGCCGACGAAGCGCGCGGTATAGCCCGCCAGCACGAGGCCCGGGCTCGACGCCTCGGGCGACTTGATCTCCCGATCGAGCCCGACGTCGGCCGTGAGCAGCTCGAGTTGCAGCGGATCGCCCTTGCGGGCGAGCAGATCGCTGACCTTGATCACCGGACGCCTGAGGGCTTGGAGCGCGAAGCCTGGCGACGTGCGCGCGACGATTGTTTCTCGTCGTGCAGCTGCCGCTTCACGCGGGCGATCGCGGCGTCGAGCGCCGAGCGATGATCGTCTCCTTGCGCCTTGGCCACGTGGATGCGGCCGCGCGGCACGTGCACCGCGATCTCGACCCCCGCTTCGCCATGGTCTTCGGTGAAGATCACCTGCGCATGATGCGGGCGCCGCACGAGCTTGGCCACCTTGTCCACCAGCTCCCGCGTATGGGCGCGCAGGTCGTCGTCAATTTCGGTATGGCGTGCGGTGATCGTGATGCGCATGACTCAACTCTCGCTTTCTCGCCCGGCAATGGTCTGTTCGATATGGGTGACGGTGGCACGCGCGGCCGCATCCCACGACAGGCCTGCGGCGAAGCTGCGTGCCGCGCCCCCCAGCCGCTCCACCAGGCCGGGATCGTTCGCCAGCGCCAACATGCGATTGGCCAGCGCCGCAGAGTCGCCGTGCGGCACCAGATATCCCGTCACGCCGTCACGGACGGACTCGCGCAGCCCGTCGCTGTCCGAGGCCAGCGCCGGCGTTCCGCATGCCGCCGCTTCGACGTTCGTGATACCCCACCCTTCCTTCGGACTCGGGAAAACGACTGCCCAGGCACGGCGCAATAAGCGACGTTTCTCCTCTTCCGGCACAAACCCCAGGAATCGAACCGCGGCTGCCAAGCCGAGTTCTCTTGCGAGCCGTTCCAGACGAGGCCGGTCATCGCCCTGCCCGCAGATGTCCAGCGTAATGTCCGCGCGTGACTGACGCGCTGCGGCAATCGCCCGGAGAGCCAGCTCCACTCCTTTATAACGCTTCAATCGGCCCAGGTACAAGAACGTGGGGCGTGTCGCGCGCGGCGTTGCGGGGTCGGGGCGATACGCCTGGGAATCCACCCCCGGATGAATGACGACCACCCGCTCCGCCGCGACGCCTCGCCGCACCAGGTCATCCCGAGTGCTCTCTGAAATCGCATGAAATCCGGCCCTGCGATACACCCAGGGAATCGGCAGCTCCGCGGCCCACACGATCGCCGCCAGCGGGGCGCTCGCCTCCGCGAATGCGGTCGTGCCGAAGAGGTGCGGCACGATCGCCACGAACGGCAGCCGGGTCAGCGGGGGAAGGAAGAGCGGGACCTTGTTGATGTCCTCGATGACGACGTCGAACGGGCGCTGGCGCAGCGCGTGCCGCACCGCCCCACGCCCGCGCAGCGCGAAGCTGTGCCTCCCCGCCACGCGCGTCACGTGGATCCCGTCCACGGTGGCCTGGGGCGCGCAGCCCGGCCAACCGCTGGCAACCAGCTGAATCTCATGACCCCACCCGGCGATCCGGCCGAACAGCTCGTGCAGATGGATTTCGGCGCCACCGGCCTGAGGGTTTTCGCGGTCGTTCCAGTTGACGAGCAGGATCCTCACAGCGCGCCGGTCTCGCGCGCCACGGCGTCGAGCACGCCGTTGATGAACGCCGGCGCCCGCGCACCGGCAAACCAGTGAGCCAGTTTCACCGCCTCATCGATGACCACGCGGGACGGCGTCGATGCCTCGTCCAGCTCGGCGAGGGCGAGCCGCAGGATGTTGCGCTCGATCACGCCGACGCGCTCGAGCCGCCAGTGCTCCGCGGCGTCCGCGATGCGGCGGTCGAACTCGGGCCTCCCGGCCACCGCCTTGGCGGCGAGATCCGCGCCGCGGTCGTAGCCCTGCGGTGCCCGGCCGTAGATCGCCGCGACCCGGGCGACGATCGCCTCGATGCTCGGTTCGCCCGACAATTCCCACGCGTAGAGGAGCTGGAGGGCGCGCGCCCGCGCCTTAGTCTCGGGGCGCTGCACCGAGCCGCTCGAGCGCGTCGGCGGTCTCGAGCGCCGCCTGCACCGCCTCGGCGCCCTTACTCACCCGGGCCAGCGCCTGAACCTCCGTGTCGGTCGTCAGGACACCGAAGCCGACCGCAATACGATGCGCGAGGGCGACGTTGCCCAAACCGCGTGCCGCCTCACCCGCGACGTACTCGAAATGCGGCGTCTCGCCCCGGATCACGCACCCCAGCGCCACGATCGCGTCGAAGCGCTCGCTGGCCGCCGCGGCCTCGGCGACCACCGGGAGCTCGAACGCGCCGGGCACCCACGTCACTTCTACGTTGCCGTCCGCGATCCCGCCGCGGCGCAACGCGTCCCGGGCCCCGTCGAGCAACTTGGTGGTCACGTTTTCATGAAAGCGGCTGACGACGATCGCCACGCGCCGCTGGCGGCTGGAGGTGCGCGCAGCGGGAGGTGCTTTGTGTGGCACGATCAGTGGGTGAGGAAGTGACCGAGCTTGTCCCGCTTCACGTCGAGATAGGCGCGATTCTCGTCGGACGGGGCGGGCACGATCGGCAAGCGCTCCACGATCTCGAGCCCGTAGCCCTCGAGGCCGATCAGCTTCATCGGATTGTTCGTCAGGACGCGGATGGACGACAGGCCGAGGTCGAGCAGGATCTGCGCGCCGATGCCGTAGTTCCGGAGATCCGGCTTGAATCCCAGCTTCTCGTTCGCCTCGACGGTATCGTGCCCCTGATCCTGGAGCTCGTAGGCCTTGAGCTTGTTGAGCAGCCCGATGCCCCTTCCTTCTTGATCGAGGTAGACGACCACGCCGGCCCCCTGTTCGGCGATCATCCGCATGGCACTGTGCAGCTGCCAGCCGCAGTCGCAGCGCGCCGAGCCGAAGACGTCGCCGGTCAGGCACTTGGAGTGCATCCGCACCAGGACCTGCTGTTTGCCCGCCACGTCGCCGTAGACGAGCGCCACGTGCTCCGCGTCATCCACGTCGTTGCGATAGCCGATGATCCGGAATTCGCCGAACGGCGTGGGCAGCCGCGCGTCGGCGATGCGATGCACGAGCCGCTCGTGCTTCAGCCGGTAGGCGACGAGCTGCGCGACCGTGATGAACGTCAGGCCGTGCTGTTGCGCGAACCGCTCGAGATCGGGGCGGCGCGCCATCGATCCGTCGGGATTGAGGATCTCGCAGATGACGCCGGCGGGATACAGGCCGGCCAGCCGTGCCAGATCGATGCTGGCTTCCGTCTGGCCGACGCGCTGTAACACGCCGCCGGGACGCGCCCGCAGCGGGAAGACGTGGCCGGGGCGCCGCAGATCGCTGGGCACCGTCGACGGGTCGATCGCCACGCGGATCGTCGCGGCACGATCGGCCGCCGAGATCCCGGTAGTGACGCCGAAGCGCGCCGCGGCGTCGATGCTGATCGTGAACGCCGTCTCGTGCGACTCGTTGTTGTGCTCGGTCATCTGCGGCAGGCCGAGCGCCTGGCACCGCGCCGGCGTGAGCGGCATGCAGATGAGCCCACGGGCGTGCGTCGCCATGAAGTTGATCATCGAGGGGCTAACCTTCTCGGCCGCGCCGATCAAATCGCCCTCGTTCTCGCGCCGCTCGTCATCAGCCACGATGACGAGCTTGCCGGCGCGGATGTCCGCAATCGCCTGTTCTACCGCTTCGAACGACATAGCTCCCTCACGTATTTTCCCAGCACGTCAGCCTCGACGTGCACTCGATCACCCGGCTCCAGACTTCCCAACGTGGTATGCTCGCGCGTGAACGGCACGAGCGATACCTGTACCACCCCCGGCGACGGCAGCGCGTTCACGGTCAGACTGACACCATCCATCGTGATCGCGCCATGCAGGATGGTGGCGGTCGACACCTCATCCGGCACCTTCACGTCGACGAGCTGGGCATCTCCTGCAACGGCAACGCGCACGACGGTCCCCACACCGTCAACATGACCCTGCACGATGTGGCCACCCATCAAATCGCTCGCGCGCACCGCGCGCTCCAGATTGACTGACCGACCCTTCTTCCATTCGCCAATTAAGGTGCGGCCCAACGTCGTTTGCACGGCGTGGACGGTAAACGCCCCCTTTGCGACCTTCGCGACGGTGAGGCAGGCGCCATTCACGGCGATGCTCTCACCCTTCTTCAAACCGCGGTAGGGAGCCCGGATACGCAGTACCCTTCCCCCGTCCCCCGTCCCACTTCCCCCATTCGGGGAAGCGGATTCGATCCGCCCGACCGCGCTTACGATTCCGGTAAACATAGCCGTCGATCCAAGACCAATAATGTATCAGAGCCCAGCGGGCGCCGCTCCACAGCGACCCAGCGCGGCGCGTCGGCGAGCGGAAATGCCGGAACGCCTGGGAAAGCGGGCACTCCCCCTTCACCGAGCCACACCGGCGCCTGTACCCAGTACAACCGGTCCACGAGTCCCTCGGCGAGGAGCTTCGTGCCGAGGGCGCCGCCTCCTTCGCATAACAACGACTGGATCCCGGCGAGGCGGAGCTGGGCGAACGCCTGTTGCAGCGTCTCGGGCCGGAAGACGCGGACACCGTTCCCTTCGAGCACCGACACGTTGGCCGCCGGCGCTTCGGGCGACGACACGACCCAGGTCGGCACTTCGCGCGCCGTCTGCACGAGCGACACGCCCGAGTTCAACATGGCGCGGCGGTCGAACACGATCCGCACGGGCGGCTTGCGCGGCGTCAGGCCGCCGCGCGCGGTGAGCTGCGGATTGTCGGTGAGGGCCGTCGTGCCGCCGACGGCGATGGCGTCGAAGCCGGCGCGCAGCCAGTGGACGTGGTCGCGCGCCTCGGGACCCGAGATCCACTGCGAGCGCCCGCCCGCATCGGCGATACGGCCGTCGATCGACGTCGCCAGCTTCAGCGCGACGAACGGGCGGTCGGTTTGGAGGCGGGTAAAGAGGAAAGGAGCGTTCTGCGCGGCGGCCTGCTCCGCACACAACCCGACACTGGTTTCGATTCCCGCGCGCTTCAGGACTTCGATGCCGCCGCGCGCCTCGGGATCGGGATCCCGCACCGCCGCGACGACGCGGCGCACAGCGGCGGCGCGGATCGCATCGGTGCAGGGCGGCGTCTTCCCGTGATGCGCGCACGGCTCGAGCGTGACGACCAGCGTCGCACCGCGAGCCTTGTCGCCCGCCGCATGCAGCGCGGCGAGCTCGGCGTGCGGTCCACCGTATTCGGCGTGCCAGCCCTCCGCGACCGCCTCATCGCCGCGCAACACCACGGCACCCACGAGCGGGTTGGGGGAGACGCGGCCCCAGCCGCGCCACGCGAGCTCGAGCGCGCG
>DASPXJ010000026.1:0-24105 GCA_035637355.1 Gemmatimonadales bacterium | reverse complement strand
GTGGGAGACGTGTTCGCGCAGGTCTGGCGTCGTGTCGACCAGCACGATGCTCTCCGGGGCCCTCTCGTGCCGTGGATCCTCTCGATCGCGCGGAACCGGGCGCTCGACCTGCTGCGGCGGCGCCGGCGGTGGTGGCGCAAGGCTGACCGGTGGGAGCACGCGCACGCGGCCGAGGCGCGCGATCCCGAGCCTGCTGCCGCGCCGCATGAGGCGGCGGTGCCGGGATGGCCGTTGCACCGGCAGGTGCACGCGGCCCTCGCGGCGCTGCCCGCCGAGCAGCGGCAGCTCGTGCTGCTGGCGTATTTCGAGGGGCTGACCCACAGCGAGATCGCCCGGCGGACGGGCCAGCCGCTCGGCACGGTAAAAACACGGCTGCGGCTCGCGCACCAGAAGCTGACCGAGGCGCTCCGTCACCTCAAGGATTGGCTAGAATGACCGACTGGCTGGGCATGGCCGCGGACCCGCGAGCGCCGCCCCCAGAGCTGAAGGCGCGGGTGCTCGCGCGCGCGCTCGCCGGGCCCCCGCGGCGGTGGTGGCTCGCCGCGGCGGCCGTGCTCGTGCTCGCCGTCGGCGGCGCGTACTGGTCCTACCGGACCGTCACGACGCTGCGCGCGGAGCGCGACCGGTTGGCGGGCGTCGTGGCCTCCCTGCGGGACAGCCTCGCGCTGGTCAACAGCGCGAGCGCGAAGGTGGTGTGGATTCCCGTCACGACGGGCGGCCGGGTGGGCGGTGTGACGATCTTCGCGGACAGCTTACGCCACCGCTGGCTCGTGCGGTGCGACGGTCTGACCCGGAACGCACCCGATCAGGCGTACCAGATATGGTTCGTCACGGAGGAGGGGATGAAGAGCGCCGCCCTCATGGCGATGGATCACGAGCGCCCCATGGTCATGGCGCTCGACATGCCGCCGAACGGCGGGAAGGTGATGGGTGCCGCGATGACGATCGAGCCCCGCGCGGGCTCCACGGAGCCGCACGGGCCTTTCGTGTTCCACCGGAGCCTGTAGGCGGTCTAGTCCTCTTTTTTCTCGGCCAGGTCGTGGACGGTCTCGAGCTCCACGATCTTGAGCCGCCGCCGTCCCATCGGGAGCGTGATCGTCGCGGTCTGGCCGACCTTGCCACCGAGCAGCGCCTTCCCGAGCGGCGACGCCATGGAGACCGGCATTTCGACCGGAGCGTCGTCGCCCTCGATGAACTCGCCGAGCGTCAACGCGTAGGTCTCCTTCAGCTTCGTGTCGAGGTCCTCCACCGTCACGCGCGAGCCGAAGCCCACGCGATCGCGCGGGATGTCTTCCTCCCGGACGCTGGACAGCTTGGAAAGGCGCAGCCGCAGATGGGACAGCCGCGCCTGAGCGAACTGCTGTCGCTCGAGCGCCGCCTTGAACTCGGAGTTCTCGCGCAGGTCACCATGGGCGCGCGCCTTCTCGATCTCCTTCGGAAGCACGAACGAGATCTCGTGATTGAGGCGCTCGACCTCGGCCTGGAGTCTGCGTTTGAGCGCGTCGATCATGGGAGCGCGAAACATAGCGTCACACGACGCCACGACGCCACGTTCCACCGGTCGTGCAACGTGGCGTCATGGCTTCGTGCAACGCATCTTTTGTCAGCCATGCCCCTCAACATCCGCACCTACCACGAGCTGGCGGAGCCGGACCGGTCCGGCCTCGCCGCCCAGATTGGCGCCCAGCGGCGCCGGGTGGCGGAACGCCTGGCCGCGGTCGGCCGCGTGGTGGCGGTGATGAGCGGCAAGGGCGGCGTGGGCAAGAGCTTCGTGGCTGCGGGCGTGGCCCGGGCCCTGGCGCAGGGCGGCCGTGCGGTCGGGGTGCTCGACGCGGACCTGAACGGGCCGACCGCGGCTCGGCTGCTCCTAGCCCGGGAGGCCCGCCTCACGATCGCGGGAGACGCGGTCCTCCCCGCCGCCGGTGCGGGAGGCGTGAAGGTCGTGTCGATGGACCAGCTGCTCGAGGACGGCCAGCCCCTGGCGTTCCGGGGGCCCGAGCGCGAGAGCTTCGTCTGGCGGGGCGCGCTCGAGGCGGCCGCGCTGCGCGAGTTTCTCGCGGACGTGGCGTGGGGCGCGCTCGACGTGCTGCTCGTCGACCTGCCGCCGGGATTGCAGCGCTTCACGGAGCTCGCCGAGCTGCTCCCCGCGCCTCCCGCCACGCTCACGGTGACGATCCCGACTGCGGAGTCGCGGGACGCCGTGCGCCGCGCGCTGCGCGCCGCGCTGGAGTGCGGCGCCACGCCGCTCGGCGTGGTCGAGAACATGGTCGGTGGCCCGTTCACGGGGAGCGCGGCCGACGACCTCGCCGCCGAATTCCGGGTTCCGGTGCTCGCCCGTATTCCCTGGCACCCGACACCTGACACCTGGGCGGGGCTGGCGGGACGGCTGGGATGAAGTTCCTGTGCGTCGAATGCGACCGGCAGATGGCGTTCGAGGAGCGGCGGCTGCCCGGCGACGGCACACTCGCCGCCGCGTTCCGGTGCCCGCAATGCGGCCGCGTGGTCGCGCTGCTCACGAACCCGATGGAGACGCAGCTCGTCGCGTCGCTCGGCGTGAAGATCGGTGGCCGCACCATCGCCGAGCAGCCGCTCGAGACGGTGCGGGGCATGGTCGCGACCGGAAAGGGCGATGCGTTCGACGAGGCAGGCGGTCAGGCGGACGGGCGGACGGGCGGACCGAAGTGGTCGGCCGAAGCGCGGGAGCGGTTGGCGCGTGTCCCCGGCTTCGTGCGGGGAATGGTGAAGAGGATCTACGCAGACTACGCGAAGCAGCACGGCATCGCGGAGATCACCCCGGCCGTGATGGACACGGCGCGGAGCGAGCTGGGGCTCGAGGGGATGTGAGCCAACTCCGGGAATGTCTCGCGCACGGGCTCCGCATCGTGATCGACCGCGACCAATGCGTCGGCTTCGGCGACTGCGTGAAGGAGGCGCCGGAGGGTTTCACAATGGACGACGATACGGTCGTCGTCTTCGGAAATCCCGCGTCCGTGGAGCGCGAGCGGCTGCTGCGCGCGTGCGACGCGTGCCCGGTGGATGCGATCACCGTGTACGACGGGGACGGGAGACAGATCGTTCCAGGATCGCCAACTTGACACGCTCCCGCACCGTCCGCATAATCGCCCCGGCACGATGGATTACCCTGGCGGGCGCCGCCCGCCGTGACGTCGGACATACACTCTCAAGCCTCGGCCTCTTTACAGGCACCGAACCCGGCCGGTGAGACCGGGCCCGGCGAGAGGCGAGTGTATGCCCGGCCCGCCCTGCGGAGACGGAGGTGGCGGTGTACCGCGAGATCTTCGTTCCGGTCGACAACTCGCAGCACTCCGAGTGGGCCGTCGACCGGGCGATCGACTTGTGTCGCAAGTCCGGCGGCAACATCACCGGCAACCACGTGTACGCTGCGCGGCTCCATGACGTCCGCTTCCGTCAGCTCGAGACCGGCCTCCCGGCCCGCTTCCAGACCCCCGAGGAGATCAAGAAGCAGCGCAAGATCCACGACAAGCTGATCGAGAAGGGCTTGCAGCTGATCGCGGACAGCTTTCTCGATCAGCTCGGCCGGCGCTGTGAAGCGGCAGGCGTTCCCCTGACGCGCCAGCTCCTCGAAGGCATCAACTACGAGGAGATCGTCAACGAGGTGAACCGCGGCGCCGGCCGGCTGCCGGGGCTGATCGGCTTCGATCCCAACCGCGCCGCGGGCTACGATGGCGGCGAGAAGGTGCGCAGCGACGTGAAGGTCGGCGAGAACGGCCGTCTCGTGGCGGAAGAGGAAGACGCCGCCGCCCGGGTGGTCGGCTCTTCCGGGCGCCGGTACGACCTGCTCGCCGTCGGCGCCCACGGCCTGGGCCGCCAGCCCTACTCGCAGCTGGGCGGCGTGGTGTCGCGCGTGTTGCGCGGCGTCGAGAAGGACGTGCTGGTCGTGCGCGACGACCGCCCGTTCGAGGGCGGGCGCTACCTGGTGTGCGTCGACGGGTCGTCCTATGGCTACCGGGCGGTGCAGGTCGCGCTCGAGCTGGCACAGGCGTTCGGCGGGTCGCTGTATCTGTGCAGCGCGTTCGACGTGGAGTACCACCACGTCGTGTTCCACAACATCAAGGACGTGCTGTCCTCCCAGGCGGCGAAGGTCTTCAAGTTCGAGGAGCAGGAGGAGCTCCACAACAACATCATCGACAAGGGGCTCCTGAAGCTGTGCCAGGCGAACCTGAAGCGCGCCGAGGTCATGGCGCAGGCCTACCCGGACGTCCCCCGCAAGACGCAGATCCTGGTCGGCAAGCCGTTCCAGGTCATCCTGCAGTGGGCCGAGGAAGTCCGGCCGTCGCTGCTCGTGCTCGCCCGCCACGGCGCCCACCGGATCGAAGGTACCGAGCTGGGAAGTCAGGCCGAGAATCTCGTGCGGATCGCGCCGTGCAACACGCTGCTCATCGGCACGGTGGGCGTCCGCCCGGAGGACGTTCCCTGGATCGAGGAGGACGGCGTCGCGGGGCTTCCCTGGGCGCCGGACGCGGAGGTGCGGATCCTGCGCGTCCCGCCGTTCGCCCAGGGGATCGCGCGCCGGGCGGTGGAGGAATACGTGCTCGAGTGCACGAACGGCGAGCCCGCGACGGTCACGAACCGGTGGCTCGACGAAGCGATCCGCAAGCTCCTGCCCACGCACATGCAGCTCATCATGGGGATCGGCACGGCCGAGGAGGTCGCGCTCGCCGAGGTCAAAGCGCAGGAGCAGCTGAAGGCGACGAAAGTGGAGGGGCATGACGCGGACCCCGAGCCCGCGACCCCGGAAATGGACGTGCGGTGTCCGGTCACCGGGGTGGTCAGCAGGCGCCCCCGCGTCGCGACCGATCCGATCGTCTGGAGTGAGGAGGCGTGGCAACGGCTCCAGCTCGTGCCGCTCATCGCCCGCCCGCTGGCGCGCAACACCGTGGAGCGGTTCGCGCGCAGCCGCGGCATGTGGCGCGTCACCACGCGCGTGATGGACGAGAACAAGCAGGCCATGATCGAGGCCGACGAGTTCGACGCCGAGACGATGATGGTGATGTTCACCGAGCTGCGCGCCCGGCAGATCCGGGCGGACGCCGAGGGCGGGGACGCGCTCAGCCTCGAGCTGGGCGCGTTCATCGAAGCCGCGAAGGCGGAAGGGATCACGCGCTGCCCCATCCGCGACATCGAGGCGAAGATCGGGAAGTGCCCGGTCGACTTCGGAGGGATGAAGCCGGAAGAGGCGAAGGCCGCGATGGAGCGGCTGCTCGAGGAGCAGGCGGGCGACTGACGTGGAGTACGTTCCGCACGTGGTCGCCTGGAACCTCACGCGGCGCTGCAACCTGGAATGCGCCCACTGCTACATCTCGGCGGGCCCCCGCGAGAGCGCGACGGCGGAGCTCGACACCGCGACGTGTCTCGGGATCGTGGATCAGCTGCTCGCCGTGAACCCCGCGCCCATGCTGATCCTGTCCGGGGGCGAGCCGCTGCTCCGGGAGGATCTCACCGAGCTCGCGCGCTACGCCTCCGGGAAGGGGGCGACCGTCGTGGTGGGAACGAACGGCACGCTCCTGACCGAGGCGCGAATCGCCGAGCTGAAGGCGGCGGGCGTGCGCGGCGTGGCGGTGAGCGTCGATTCGCTGCGCCCGTCCTATCACGACAACTTCCGGCACGGCAAGGGGTCGCTCGCGGGCACGCAGGCCGCGCTCGCGCGCCTGCGCGCGCAGCGCCTCGATTTCATCGTGCAGACGACGGTCACCAGAGGGAACCGCGCCGAGCTCGCCCGCCTGGTCGAGTGGTCGGCCGCAGAGGGGGCCGTGTCGTTCAACTGCTATTTCCTCGTCCCGACCGGGCGCGGGGCGTCGCTCACCGACCTGTCGCCCGCGGACTACGAGGCGGTGCTCGCCGACCTGGCGCGCTGGCAGCGGGAGTACCGCGGCCGGATGCTGGTGCGCGCCAAATGCGCGCCGCACTTCATGCGACTCGTGCACCAGGCCGACCCGGACTCGCCGATTCTCAACTACGAAACGCGCTGCCCCTGCGGCACCCAGTACTGCCGCATCACGCCGGACGGCCAGCTCACGCCGTGCCCCTACCTGCCGGAGGTCGCAGGGGACCTCCGGACGCGGAGCTTCGCCGAGATCTGGCGGTCGGCGCCGCTGTTCCGCCGGCTGCGAGAGGGCGCGCTCGGCGGGAAGTGCGGCCGCTGCGAATACCGCGGGCGGTGCGGCGGGTGCCGGGCGCGGGCGTTCGCGCTCGAGGGGGACGTGCTCGCCGCCGACCCGGCGTGCGCCTACGAACCGGCGCGCGACGCCCCGCTGATCGAGTCGGCGCGCGAGGTGACGTACGGCGCCGACTTCCAGGCCGCGCTCGCGTGGACCGCGGCGGCGCGGCAGCGGCTCGAGCGGATCCCGTCCTTCGTGCGCGGGGTCGTGATCGCGCGGGTCGAGGATTGGGCGCGCCGCCACGGCCGCCGCGAGGTGACGCCCGAACTGCTCGCGGAGGTCCGGAGCACGCTGCCGGTCGACTTCTCGAAGACGCGACCGTTTTTCCTCGAGGCCGACGGCTGATGCCCGCGGGCGCCCTGCTGCTGGTCCAGGCCGCCGCCGACACCACGCGGGCGTACGGCGAGTTCCCGGTCATCGGCGCGCGCGCGGCCGTGTGGATCGCGGCCGAGGTGCACCTGATGTTCGCGGCGTTCGTGCTGGGAGTGCCGATGTTCGCGGTCGTGACCGAGGCCATCGGGATCTTCGGCAAGGACGAGCGCTACGATCGGCTGAGCAAGGAGTTCACGCGCTTGCTGCTCGTGGCCTACAGCGCGACCGCGATCTGGGGCGTGATGCTCGTGTTCCTGCTCGCGACGCTGTATCCGAGATTCTGGGCCTACCTCACCGCCGTGTTCGGCGCGTCGATGTGGGTATACGCCTCGCTGTTCTTCGTCGAGTCGTTCACCCTCTACCTCTACTACTACGGCTGGGACCGCTGGAAGAAGGGACGGGCCAAGCTGTGGCACTGGACGCTGGGGATCCTCCTCAACGTCTGGGGCACGATCGTGATGTTCATCGCCAACGCCTGGCTCACCTACATGATGTCGCCCCCGCGGGACATCACGCCGGCCACCGACCCGAGCACCATCAAGCTGTGGCACGCGATCGCCAACGCGACCTGGATGCCGATCAACGTGCATCGCCTGATCGCGAACGTCGTGTTCGGGGGCGCCATCGTGGGCGCGTACGCGAGCTATCGCTTCCTCGCCGCGAAGACCGAGGCGGAGCGCGCCCACTACGACTGGATGGGCTACGTCGGCAACTTCATCGCGATCTCCGCCCTCATCGTGCTGCCCTTCGCCGGCTACTGGCTGGGCCGCGAGGTCTATCAGTACGACCAGTCGATGGGGATCACCATGATGGGTGGCTTCATGAGCTGGCTGTGGGTGATTCAGGCGTTCCTGATCGCGGTGCTCTTTCTGGCCGGGAACTACTACCTCTGGGTCGGGATGGGCCGCATCCCCGGCGCCGAGCGCTTCCGCCCCTACACCAAATGGCTGCTGATCGTCTTGGTGGTCGGCGCGATCGTCTGGGGCACGCCGCACACGATGATCGCCGACTCGAAGGAGCTGGCGGCGATGGGCGGGTCACACCACCCGTTCCTCGGCGCCCTCGGCGTGATGAGCGCCAAGAACACCGCCGTGAACCTGATGATCCTCACCACGTTTCTGTCGTTCCTGATGTACCGCCGCGCCAACAAGCGGCCCGTGGTGCCGTGGGCGGGGACGGGAACGGTGATCCAGGGGGCGATGTTCGCGATCGCGGCGGGCATCGTGCTGTTCTACGGGATCCGCGGCTATTTCGTGGAAGCGATCGTCCGCATCGGGTTCAGCGTGTACCAGGTGCTGGCGGTGCTCGCCTGCATCCTGTTCGTCACGGTGATCGACATCCTGATGGCCCGCGGCGCCCAATCGCTCGGCGCGATCCAGTGGGGCAAGATGCCGCCGCGCTCGCAGTACGCGCTCTTCATTCTCGCCGTGACGTTCACCTGGCTCATGGGGTTGATGGGGTTCGCGCGCTCGGGGATCCGCCAGTACTGGCACGTCTGGCAGGTGGTGCAGGACACGAGCAAGTACGCGGCGACGCCGGCGCTCGGCTACGCCTCGAGAATGATCAGCCTGTGCGTGCTGATCTTCCTCGGGCTCGTGGCGTTCGTGTTCTGGCTCGGCGGGCTCGCGGAGAAATCGACGTTCGTCGCCCCGGGCGAGCGGCCAGGGGGCGCGGCGGGGGCGGGGAGGACCCAGCATGTGGGCCACTAACCTGAAGATCGTGGGCGTGGTGGTCGGGACGCTCGCGGTCTATACCCTGATCGCCAACAAGATCCCGCAGGTGCAGTCCGAGGTTCCGCAAAGCCTCACGCTGGGCGCGAACGTCACGCCGGAGCAGCTCGTCGCCGCGGGGGAAAAGGTCTACAACGGGATCGGGGGATGCACCACCTGCCACGGGCTCGGCACCCGGGCGCCGAACCTGGTCACGGACGAGAAGGGGGCAGGCGCGATCGGTGCGCGCTGCGGCAAGCGCGAGCCCGGAAAGAGCTGCAAGCAGTATCTCTTCGAGTCGCTCGACCAGCCGACGGCCTACGTCGTCCAGGGCTACCAGCCGATCATGCCGGTGATGACCCGGCAGCTCTCCCCGCAGCAGATCTGGGCGGTGATCGCGTTCCTCGAGTCGCAGGGCGGCGCGGTGGACGTCACGAGCGCCGATATTCCGGCGGAGACCCCAGGCGGCATAGCCCCGGGCGTAAGCCCGGGGTCGGGATCGTCGAGCCCGGGGCCCCCGGGCTTGGCGGGAGGCTCGACCGATCCCACGGCGATCATCCAGGCCGCGGGCTGTCTTGCGTGCCACAAGCTCGACGGGCAGGGGCAGGTGATCGCACCCGACCTGACGCACGTGGGCGGGCGCCGGAGCCCCGAGTCGATCCGCAGGAAGATCCTCGATCCGGCGGCGTCGATCACGAAGGGCTACGAGAACATGGCCGGCATCATGCCCAAGACGTTCGGCTCCATGCTGAACGCGGCGCAGCTCGAAGCGCTCGTCCAGTACCTGGCCGGGCACAAATGAGCCCGCCGCACGCCCTGCGTCGCTACGCCGGACATCCGTTCTGGCAGGCCGTGGGCCTCCTGGTCCTGGCCTACGGCGTGATCGTGTACGTGGTGCCGCTCGTGCCGGGCAGCGCCCTCGTGCCGAAGAGCGTGGTGCTCCAGTACATGGCCACGGTGCTCGTGGGCGTGCTGATCTACGTCAGCGACAACGAGGAGCGCTGGGCCCGCTTTCGGGAGCCGATCGCCGCGGTGCTGGTGGAGCCGCGGCTCAAGCTGATCCGCGGCGCCTTGCTCGCCGCGGTGACCCTGGCCGTGGGCTGCATCACCTTGGGGCAGGTCCGCACCACCGTCACGGCGCCCCCCAGCCTGCGCTCCATTCATCCGGCGCCGCCCGGCGAGATCACGTTCCGCGGCAAGTCGATGACCCTCACCGGGCTCGACAACCCGCTGCGGCAGCATCCCGAGTCGCTCGCCGTGTACGCCGCCCTTGGCAGGCAGGTCTATTATCAGAACTGTCTGCCCTGTCACGGCGACCATCTCGACGGCCAGGGGCACTATGCGCCCGGCTTCAACCCGATCCCCGCCAACTTCCAAGACAACGGGACGATTGCGCAGCTCACCGAGAGCTTCGTGTTCTGGCGGATCGCGAAAGGCGGGCCCGGGCTGCCGCGCGAAGGGGCGCCGTGGAACTCGGCGATGCCGCGCTGGGAGGATTTCCTCAGCGAGCGCGAGATCTGGGCGGTGATCCTTTTCCTCTATGATCAAACCGGCTGGACGCCGAGAACCTGGGAGAAGACGGAGGGGGCGAAGTGACGGGCGGACGGGCGGACTGGCGGACGGGCGGACCGATGCTCGCCCTCGCCGTCCTTCTGTCCGTCAGTCCGGCCGTCCGCCTGACCGCCCAGGACAGCACGGCCGGACGCGCCGTGTACGAGAAGTGGTGCGCCGGCTGCCACGGCGACACCGGTGCCGGCGACGGGCCCGCGGCGGCCTACATGCTGCCGCGGCCGCGCGACTTCACCGGCGCGGTGTACAAGATCCGCAGCACGGCGAGCGGGCAGCTCCCCACCGACGCCGACCTGATGCGCGCGATCGACGAGGGGTTGCCGGGGAGCGCGATGCCCGCGTGGAAGAGCCGGCTGTCCGACGCCGAGCGGCGCGACGTGATGGCCTACCTCAAGTCCTTTTCGGCGTTCTTCGCGGACACGAGCCAGCACGTGGAGCCCCTGACGTTCGGGAGGGCGCCCGGGGGCGGGACCGCGCCCGAGGCGCTCAAGATCGGGCGGCAGTTCTACGACTCGATCGGCTGCCGCAAGTGTCACGGCGATCAGGGCCGCGGCGACGGGCCGTCGGCGCCGACGCTCAAGGACGACGCCGGGTTTCCGATCTTCGCGGCCGATCTCCACGAACATTGGCGCTTCCGCGGCGGCGGAACGGTGGACGACATCTACCGGCGGCTGCGCACCGGGCTCGACGGCACTCCGATGCCGTCGTTCTCCGACCTGATCGACCAGAAGTTCCTGACCGACGAGGAGCTGTGGCGGCTGGCCCAATACGTACGGAGTCTCTCGCCCGCGCGGGCCCCCGAGGTGCGCGATGTGGTTCACGCGCCGCGGGTGGTGGGGCCGCTGCCGTCGGCGCCGGAGGATTCGGGGTGGGCGCGGGTGGACCGCTACTGGTTCCCGCTCGTCGGCCAGGTGATCCGGAAGCCGCGCTGGTTCACGCCCGCGGTCTCCGGCGTGTGGGTGCAGGCCGTGCACGACGGCGCGGCGCTCGCCATGCGCCTCAGCTGGGACGACCGGTCCCAGAGGGCGGACACCGCGTGGCTAGTCTTCCAACGGAGGGTGCTCGCGACGGCGGCGAGCGACGACTCGGGCGCTGCGGCCGCTCCCTGGCCCGACCAGATCGCGGTGCAGTTCCCGCGCCGGATGCCGGAGGGGATGGAGCGGCCTTACTTCCTCATGGGGACGGCAACCGACCCGGTGTACCAGTGGCGCTGGACCAGCGAGGGGGCGGGGGCAGGGCGGGCCGTGGCTGGGCTGGCGCGCGGGCTCGAGCGACTGGACACCCTGTCCGGGGAGCCCGCCGCCCATGCGGTCTACGATCACGGGGAGTGGCGCGTGGTGTTCACGCGCTCCCTTGCGACGCCCGACACCGCCAACGAACTTCAGTTTGAGGCCGGTCGCGCCATACCGGTTGCCTTCTTCGCCTGGGACGGCTCCGGCGGGGAACACGGCTCCCGGATGGCCGTGAGCACGTGGTACTTCCTCTCCCTCGACCAACCCACGCCGCCGCGGGTGCTGCTCTCCCCGGTGATCGCGATGGCGCTGACGTTGGGATTGGGCTTCATGGTGGCGTGGCGGGCGCAGCGCCGGCGCGCCGGCGCGTCGCGGGGGACGGGGGTATAACGGTGTTAGACCCTGGACAGGAGGGAAGATGCGCAAGCTCGGTTCCGTAGCGGCGGTCGGGTTGGGCGTCGTGATGCTGGGGCTCGGGGCCGCAGCCCGCCGGCCCGCGACGCAGGGCGGAGCGACCGTCACCGGGAAGGTCAAGTTCACCGGGACCAAGCCGGTCATGCCGAAGATCGACATGAGCGAGGAGCCGAAGTGCAAGGCGAAATACACGACCGCGCCGCCGACCGAGGAAACGGTGGTGGTGAACCAGAACGGCACGCTCGCGAACGTGTTCGTGTACGTGAAGTCCGGGCTGCCGGCGAGTGCCAAGTATCCGACTCCCGCCCCGCCGGTAGAGATCGACCAAGACGGCTGTCATTATCGTCCGCACGTGCTCGGCGTCATGGTCGGCCAAACGCTGGCGATCAAGAACTCCGACGGCATCCTCCACAACATCAAGGCGAAGGGCCTGAAGAACCGCCCCTTCAACATCAGCCAGCCCACCACCATGACGTCGAACCGCACGTTCACCGCGCCCGAGGTGATGGTGCCGCTCGAATGCAACGTGCACGGGTGGATGCAGGCCTGGCTCGGCGTCCTGCCGCATCCCTTCTACGGCGTGAGCGGCGGGGACGGGAGCTTCAGCATCAAGGGGCTGCCGCCCGGCACGTATACGATCGAGGCGTGGCACGAGAAGTACGGCGCCCAGACGGCGACGGTGACGGTGGCGGGTACGGAGACGAAGACGGCCGACTTTACTTTCGCCGCCAAGTAGGGAGGGCCCTATGAGCTGGTGGCTGCCTCCAGCCGCGTCCACGTTCGCGGGGGACATCGATTTCCTGTTCACCCTGATCCTCGTGATCACGGGGATCGCGCTCGTGGTCGTCGAGGCCGGGGTGATCGTGTTCGCCATCCGGTATCGCGCGCGTCCGGGCCGGCGGGCCTTCTACACGCACGGCAGCGCGAAAGCCGAGGTGGTGTGGTCGGCCGTGCCCGCGGTGACGGTGGTGATTCTCGGCATCATGAGCAACGGGCTGTGGACAAAGATCAAGGGCCGCGACAGCGTGCCGGCCGGCGCGTATCCGATCGGCGTGCGCGCGAAGCAGTTCGAATGGCGGTTCACCTATCCGGGGCCGGACGGCCAGTTCGGGACGGCGGACGACTTCACCGTGCGCAACCAGCTGCACGTGCCGGTCGGCAGGCCGGTCGTCGTGCACCTCACCGCGGAGGACGTGATCCATTCGTTCTTCGTTCCCGAGTTCCGGCTGAAGCAGGACGCGGTGCCGGGGATGGACATCCAGGCGTGGTTCCAGGCGACCAAAGTGGATTCGCTCGAACTGGGTTGCGCCGAGCTGTGCGGGATGGGTCACTACAAGATGCGGGCGCGGGTGTGGGTGTGGCCCGCCGAGCAGTACGCCGCCTGCGCGCAAAAGACTTCACAGGAGTTCATGGACTGCCTGCGGCCGTCACCGGCTCTGGGGATGACAGGGGGGACCGGCTCATGACCAGCGTCGCCGCGACCGCGCCGGCTCATGGGGCGCATCACGCGCCGCAGAGCTTCTGGCGCAAGTACATCTTCTCGACCGATCACAAGATCATCGGCATCCAGTTCCTGTTCGTCAGCCTGTTCTTCCTGCTGGTGGGAGGACTGCTGGCGATGCAGATCCGCTGGCAGCTGGGATTTCCGGGCAAGCCGATGCCGGGCGGCGGGATCCTGCCGGAGTCGATGGTCTCGGGCGGCGTGATTCTCCCCGAGTACTACATCCAGCTCGTGACGATGCACGGCACGTTCATGGTGTTCTTCGCGATCATGCCGCTGCTCGTCGGGGTGTACGCGAACTTCCTGATTCCGCTGAAGGTGGGCGCGCACGACATGGCGTTCCCCCGGATCAACATGTGGTCCTTCTGGCTCGCGCTGCTCGCCGGTCTGATCATGCTGGCGGGCTTTTTCGTGCCCGACGGCGCGCCGCGCGCGGGCTGGACGATGTACGCGCCGCTCTCCGCGCGGCCCGATCTCTCCGGCGCCACGATCAGCCAGAAGCTGTGGAGCATCTCGATCGTCGTGCTCGGCTTGTCGTCGGTCATGGGCTCGGTGAATTACATCACCACCATCATCAATCACCGCGCGCCCGGGATGTACTGGTTCCGCATGCCGCTGTCGGTATGGGCGCTGTTCATCACGGCGATTCTCGCGGTGCTGGCGCTCCCCGTGCTGCAGGGCGCGGCGATCATGCTGCTGTTCGACCAGACCATCGGCACGCACTTCTTCGATCCGGTCGCGGGCGGCCAGGCGCTGCTGTGGCAGCACCTCTTCTGGTTCTTCGGCCACCCCGAGGTCTACATCCTGATCCTGCCCGCGATGGGCATGGTCTCGGACATCATCGCCAACGGCAGCCGCAAGCCGATTTTCGGCTACCACTCGATGGTGTTCGCCATCATCGGCATCGCGTTCCTGGGGTGGCTCGTGTGGGGCCATCACATGTTCATGAGCGGCATGAACCCGACGCTCGGGTCGACGTTCATGGTCTCCACGCTGCTGATCGCGGTGCCGTCGGCGGTCAAAGTGTTCAACTGGATGGGCACGATGTGGCGCGGCAACCTGCGCTTCCACGTCCCGATGCTCAACGCCATCGGCTTCGTGTCGATGTTCACGATCGGCGGGTTGTCGGGCATTTTCATGGCGGCGACGCCGGTGGACATCCCGCTCCACGATACGCAGTTCATCGTCGCGCACATCCACTACGTGTTGTTCGGCGGGTCCCTGTTCGCGCTGTTCGGCGCCATCACGTACTGGTATCCCAAGATGTTCGGCCGGATGATGAACGAGGGGATCGGGAAGGCGCACTTCTTCCTGACGTTCATCTTCTATAACATGACGTTCTTCCCCATGCACATCATCGGGATGGGCGGCCAGATGCGGCGCATCTACGATCCGACGATCTACGACTTCCTCAAGCCGCAGCAGCCGCTCAATGTGTTCATTTCGTACAGCGCGTTCGCGCTGTTCGCCGTACAGATCTTGTTCGCGTTCAACTTCCTGTGGAGCCTCAAGTTCGGGAAGAAGGCGCCGCAGAATCCGTGGGACGACAACGGCATGGAGTGGTCACTGCCCAATCCCGCGCCGCACGGCAACTGGGATCGGACGCCCAACGTGTACCGTGGGCCCTACGAGTTCAGCGCGCCGGAAGCGGGCAATGCCGACTTCCTGCCGCAATACGTGAAGCTGCCCACTGACCGCGATCCGGTACCGGCCCCCGCGCCGGCCGGCCATTGACCGGGAGAATGCGATGACGCACGCGACGCAGACGCTCGATCAGATGCGGCCGCCGTTCCCGGCCGAGGTGGGGTCGGGAGTCTACAGCAACAAGCTGGGGATGTGGGTGTTCCTCGCGAGCGACGTGATGTTCTTCACGGCGCTCATCGGCTCCTACATCATCCTGCGCTTCGGCATGCCCTCGGCGTGGGCGCGTCCCGGTGCCGTGCTGAACGTGCCGCTCACGGGCGTCAACACGTTCCTGCTGATCTGCTCGTCGGTCTCGATGGTCAAAGCGTACGCCGCGATCGCCGACGGCAAGAAGTACTTCCTCCGAAAAGTCCCCGGGAAGACGCTGCAGGACGGCGGCCTCAAGTTCTGGCTGCTCGTAACGATCATCTGCGGCGCAGGGTTCGTCGGCGTACAGCTGGTCGAATACATCAAGCTGGTCGGCGAGGGCTTTACCCCCGCCGGATACCGGGAAGGCTCGCTGCTCGCCGAGCACGCGCTGGCCGATCCGGTGAAGTACGGCGCGGGCGTGGCGGGGATGTACGGATCGACGTTCTTCACGATGACGGGATTCCACGGATTTCACGTCACGTGCGGCGTGATCAGCATGCTGTACCTCTACTTCACCAAAGTGCTGCCCGAGAAGTACTCGGCGCAGGACTACCGCGGCATCGAAGTCATCGGGTTGTACTGGCACTTCGTCGACCTGGTATGGATCATCCTGTTCACGATCGTCTACCTGATCTGAGGACGAGCGCCCCATGACGACTCCCTCCCCCGCCCGCCAGCCGACGACGCACGTTCGGCCGAATTACATGTTGATCTGGCTGTACCTGTTCGTGATGACGATCGCCGAGGTGTTGCTGGCGTTCGAGCTGCCGGTGACCCAGAATCTGAAGCTGATCCTGTTGCTGATACTGGCCGTGTGGAAGGCGATGCTCGTCGCGTTGTTTTTCATGCATCTCAAGTTCGAGCGTTGGCGCCTGCGGCTGATTTTCATCGTGCCCTTGCCGCTCGCGGCGATTCTGGTGACCACGGTCATCATGGAGAAGGTATTCTAGCCAGGTCGCTGCTCGAGCTCACCAAGCCGCGCATCACGCAGCTGGTCCTGCTGACCGCCGCCGCGGGGTTCTACCTCGGCGCGCGCGATCACGTGAACCTGCTCCTCCTCTTCAGCACGCTGATCGGCACCGCGCTCGTGGCAGGCGGGACGAATGCGTGGAATCAGATCCGCGAGCGGGACGTGGACGCCCGCATGGCGCGCACGCGCGGGCGGCCGTTGCCATCGGGCCGGCTCACGCCGCGCGCCGCGATCTGGTTCGCGACGGCGATCACCGTGGCCGGTGTCGGTTATCTCGCCGTCATGGTCAATCTGGTGACCGCGCTGCTCGCGGCGCTGACGTTCGCGACCTACGTGCTGCTGTACACGCCGCTGAAGCGGAAGACCTCGCTCAACACGCTCGTCGGCGCCGTGCCGGGCGCGCTGCCGATCGTCGGCGGATGGACCGCGGCCGGCGGCAGCCTCGGCGTGGCCGTCGCGGCATTGTTCTGGATCCTGTTCCTCTGGCAGCTGCCGCACTTCCTCGCCCTGGCATGGCTGTATCGCGAGGATTACCGCGCCGGTGGCTTGCGCATGCTGAGCCTGGCCGATCCCGACGGCCGGGACACGGGCCGGATGGCGCTGCTGTATGCCGTCGCGCTGCTCCCCATCAGCCTCGTTCCCACGCTGCTCGGCATGACGGGTGCATGGTACTTCTTCGGCGCGCTGGCGCTCGGGCTCGGATATGTCGCAGCGGGCACGGGACTCCTCGTCGGCGCCACGCCGGCGCGTGCCTGGCGCCTCTTCTTCGTCTCGATCGTCTACCTGCCGGCCCTGTTGACGCTCATGGTGCTCGACAAGGTGGCGGCATAGTGGTGCCCCCCCCCGCCCCATGATCCCGTTTCATCGCGTGCTGATCACGACCGGCATCGTCTTCTGCGGCGGCTTCGCGCTGTGGTGCCTGTGGCGCGGTCAGATGGCCTTGGGCATCGGCTTCGGCGCGTTGGGTGCGGGACTCACCTATTACTTGCGTCACCTCCGACGCTTCATCGGCCGATGAACCTCACCCCCTGTCCCCCTCTCCGCGTTGCGGCGAGGGGGAACGACAGGAAAGGACGGAGTCCCTGATGTTGTTGTTGCTGCTGCACGGCGACGATATGGACATCATCTACTTTTGGAGCGCGATCGTGATGGTGGCGCTCCCGCTCATCGTGTTCGGCGGGCTCACGTACTTCGTGGTGAAAGCGTCTCGCAAACAGGCTCGTTAGATTCCCGCCATGGCCGGTGCCTCGGAAAAACGCCAAGTCGTCCGCTACGCCTTCTACAAGCTCGATCCAGCTTGGCGCAGGCTGACCGCCGAGCGGCAAGCTTCCGCCAAGATCGAATTCGGCGAGACCCTCGAGCGCTACAACGGGCGGCTGCTGCTGCGGCCCTACGGGCTGGTCGGCATTCGCGGCGACACCGATTTCCTGCTGTGGCAGGTGGCCGAGGATCTCGACGCTCTCGTCGAGCTGCAGACCGCGCTCAATCGCACCGATTTGGGCGCCTATCTCTCGATTCCCTACAGCTACCTCGCGATGACGCGTCGCTCGATCTACGAGTTTCCGGCCGCCGAAACGCCGCACGAGCAGCGTCTCGTGATTCGCCCGAGTGCCGCCAAATACCTGTTCGTCTATCCATTCATCAAGACGCGCGCCTGGTACGCGTTGCCCAAGCCGGAGCGCCAGCGGATGATGGACGAGCACGTGCGCGTCGGCCGCAAGTATCCGGCGATCCGGCTGAACACCACGTACTCTTACGGGCTCGACGATCAGGAGTTCATCGTCGCGTTCGAAGGTGACAATCCCGGGGAATTCCTCGATCTGGTGATGGAGCTGCGTGAAAGCGAAGCGTCCTCCTACACGCTGCGCGATACGCCCACGTTCACCTGCGTGCAGATGTCGCTATGGGATATGCTGGACACCCTGGGCGGAGCCGGCGCGGCGCAGGCCGTTGCCCGGCGGCCCGCACGTGCCGACGGATTCACGCCGGTGGCGTCGGTCGCCGACTTGCCGCCCGGCACCGCCAAGCGCGTGTATGTCGCGAATGACGCGGTCGCGCTCTTCAATGTGAACGGTACGGTGTACGCGATCGCGAACCGCTGCACTCACGCGCGCGCCAGTTTGTCCGAGGGTACGGTCGATCCCGCGCACTGCACCGTGACCTGCCCATGGCACGAAGGGGTGTTTTCGCTGGAGACGGGTCGGGTCCTCGGCGGACCCCCGGTCCACGCGGTGGCGACGTACCAGGTCAAAGTGGATGGCGACACGATTCTCATTGCCTCTCCGCACGCCGGGGCTCAGCGTCTCACGGTTTCTTAAGGCGTGCCGCCGGGAGCGCACCGACGTCACCCCCGTCTGGTTCATGCGGCAGGCGGGGCGCTACATGCCGCAGTACCGCAAGCTCCGGCAGCGCCACTCCATCCTCGAGCTGTGTCATAGTCCCGAGCTGGCTGCCGCGGTGACGCTACAGCCCGTCGAGCGCCTCGGCGTCGACGCGGCCATCATCTTCGCGGACATCCTGCTGCCCTTCGAGCCGCTGCGGTTGGGATTGCGATTCAAGACGGGCGAAGGCCCGATTGTCGAGCGGCCAATCCGTGATCTCTCCGACGTCGAGCGGCTGCCGTCGTTCAATGTCGATGCCGAGCTCGGTTACGTGATGGACGCGGTGCGGCTGGCTCGTCGTGCCTTGCCGGACGGCGTGCCGCTCATCGGGTTCGCGGGCGCCCCGTTTACGCTCGCGAGTTACGCCATCGAAGGTGGGGCCAGCCGCACGTTTACCAGGACGAAGGCCTTCATGTATCAGAACACGGAGGCCTGGCACCAGCTGCTCCGGAAACTGGCGGACCTGGTCGGCGCCTATCTCGCATCGCAGGCGCGCGCCGGTGCGCAGGCGCTGCAGCTATTCGACAGCTGGGTGGGGTGTCTGTCGCCCGATGACTATCGCACGTACGTGCAGCCGCACAGCAAGCGCGCGCTGGCGCTCGCCGTGCAACCTGGAGTGCCGCTGATTCACTTCGGCACCGGGACGGCCACGTTCCTGGAAGATTTCGCGGCGGCCGGTGGTGATGTGATCAGCGTCGACTGGCGCATTCCGCTCGACGCGGCGTGGGCCCGCATCGGTGAGCGCGCGATTCAGGGCAATCTCGAGCCGGCGGCGCTCCTCGCTCCCGCCGCGGAGCGCGACCGCCAGGTCCGCGACATCCTGCGGCGCGCCGCCCGCCGGCCGGGCCACATCTTCAACCTCGGCCACGGGGTGTTGCCGGAGACGGACGTGGCGGCGGTGCGTGCCGTCGTCGATCTGGTGCATGACGGCTGAGCAAATCGCCGTCCTGGTGATGGCCTACGGCGGCCCCGGCAACATCTCCGAAGTAGAGCCGTATCTCATGGACATCCGCGGCGGGCGCCCGACCAAACCGCAATTGGTCGAAGAGATCCGTGCGCGCTACGCCCGCATCGGTGGCCGCTCTCCGATTCTCGAGCTGACCCGCGCGCAGGCGTCGGCCGTGGGTCGAGTGCTGGGCGATGCGTTTCGTGTCTACGTCGGCATGCGCCACTGGCATCCGTACATCCAGGACGTGGTCGGGGAGATCGCGCTGGCCGGCCACGCCCGAGTCGTCGGCGTCGCGATGGCACCGCATTACTCGAACATGTCGGTCGGCGCGTACGAGAAAAAGCTGCTGCAGGCGGCAGACGGACGTCTGGACGTCAGTCTGATCCGCAGCTGGTGGAGCGAGCCGCCGTTCCTCGATGCCGTTGCCGACCGCATCACGCGGGGGCTACAGCGCTTCTCCCGGCCGTCCACCGTACAAGTCGTCTTCACCGCACACAGTCTGCCGGAGAAGATTCTTGCGTCTGCAGATCCGTATCCCGCCGAGCTCACGGCGAGTGCCACCGCGGTCGCAGCCCGAGCGCGACTGAAAGACTGGCGCCTGGCCTATCAAAGCGCGGGCGCCACCGCCGAGCCGTGGCTCGGCCCCGACGTAGCGGACGTGCTCAGGGAGCTGGCCAAGGCGGGCCACGAAGCGGTCTTGCTGGCGCCGATCGGGTTCGTCTGCGATCACGTCGAGATCCTCTACGACATCGACGTCGAGTGCCAGGCGCTCGCCAAGCGGCTCGGTGTGCAGCTGGAGCGCACCGCGTCGCTCAACGCTGATCCCGGTCTCGCGGCCGCCGTTGCGAACGTCGTGCGCAAGGCAGCCGCTGAGCGGGGCTGGACATGAAGGTCGTCGTCGTCGGTGCCGGCATCGCCGGGCTCGCCGCCGCGTGGGAGCTGACGCAAAGCGGCGGCTGCGACGTCACGCTGCTCGAAAGCGAGCGCCGCGCCGGCGGTGTGATCGTGACCGAACAGATGGACGGGTTCATCGTCGAAGGCGGGCCGGACGGGTTCCTCGCGGGAGAGCCCGAGCTGCCCGCGCTCGCTCGCGAGCTTGGCATCGGTGATCACGTGGTGCGCCAGGTAGCGCGCGGGACTGCGCTGTGGACGGGTAAGGGGGGGGCACTCCAACCGATCGACGAGGGTCAGGCGGCGGCGTTGCTCGGCATCGACGCCGCGAAGGCGGAAGTCGCCAAGGGGTTCAGCACGTTTGCGGAGGGCATGGCGGAGCCGGTTGCCGCGCTCGCCCAGCGCCTCGCCGGCTCATTGCGGTTTGCTCAGGGGGTCGCCGGCATTGTCGCCGAAGCAAACCGCTGGCGCATCGCGATTACGGGGGGCTCAGCCCACGAGGCGGGCGGCGTCGTGCTCGCGCTGCCTGCCTACGCAGCCGGTCGCCTGCTCGAGGGGGTCGGCGTCGCTCACGGGCGCGCGCTGGCGGAGGTCGTCTATGCGCCGAGCATTACGGTGTCCCTCGCGTATCGCGAGGCACAGCTCGCCAAACCGCTCGCCGGCGCGGGATTTGTCGTGGAATCGCCCCAACAAATCCGCGCCTGCACCTATGCGTCCCGGAAATTCCCCGGCCGCGCCCCGGATGGCCATGTCCTGCTGCGCGCGTATCTCCCTCCGATGAACGGCGATCCCGGCGCAGCGGCGCACGCCCAGCTCGCCGCGATCCTCGGAATCCGCGGTGCGCCGCTCTGGTCGCGAGCGTTCTATTGGGACCGCGGGTTGCCGCGCTATCGCGCCCACCATGCGGAGCAGGTCGCTGCAGTGCGCCGGCGCCTGAGCCGGCTGCCCCCGATCGCGATCGCAGGCGCCGGCTACGATGGCGCGGGGGTGTCGGCGTGTGTGCGCTCCGGAAGGGCAGCCGGCCGCCTCATGGCACAGTTGATGGCTCGTTGACGAGCGGGATCACCTCTTCGGCAAAGCGCTCCATCTCCTCGAGCTGCGGGCTGAATTGCAGCAGCAACAGATCGACGCCCGCCTGCTCGAACGCCCGGATGCGATCGGCGATTTGGTCGGGTGTTCCGGTGAGACCCGCCTTCAGCCCACGATTCGAGACGGAATAGTCCTCCAGGCTGACCTGTTGCTCGAGCTGGGTGTTGGCGAGCCACTGCTCGTAATTCGCGTACCCGGCCGCATGCTGCCGCACATCGGTGATTCTCTCGAGTTCGCGCCTGGCGGCGGCTTCAGTCGACCGGCAGACGACGTAGCCGGCCACGCCATAGACGAGCGGCGCGAGGCCGTTGGAGTCACGCAGCGCTTGCATGTCGCCGATCTTGGCGGCAACGCGCTCCGGCGGGTCCCCGTGCATCAAGTAGCCGTCGCAGGCCCGCGCAATCAGCTGCTTCGCCGCGGCGGACTCGCCGCCCGCATAGACCGTCGGCCGAGGGCGGCGCAGCGGCTTCGGCTCGAGAATCGCATCCTCGACGCGATAGTACTTGCCCGCGAAACTGAAGCGCCGCTCAGACCAGAGACCATCCACTACCGCGAGCCATTCAGCGGTCCGCGCGTAGCGTGCATCATGTGTGTCGAACTCCACACCGTATTGCCTGGCCTCTTCGGCCCACCAGGACGAGACGACGTTCACCGACAGCCGCCCGCCGGAGATATGGTCGATGTTCGCGGCCTGTTTGGCGAGCAGCGCCGGCTGATGGAAGGTGGGTCGCACGGCGACCATCAGCTCGAGCCGTTCCGTCACCGCGGCAAGCGCGGCGGCCGTGGACCACGCGTCCAACGCCGGCGCATCGGGACCCTTGATGTCGTTGAGGTTCAGCTCGGCGATCAAGGTGAGATCGAAGCCCGCGCGCTCGCTCGCCCGTGCCAGGCGGCGCACATACGCCCAGTCTGCCTCCATGCGCTCGTCTTCGACGTTGCGCAGCCACCCGCCGAATACGGGCAACCAATATCCGAAGCGCATCAGCTTGCTCCTCCTTCCTGCTCGAGAAAGTCAGCCAGCCGCGCGAACGGATCGAACCCCACGACGCGGGGCGCATCGGCCACGAAGTTGGACAGCGCATTGATGTCGTAGAAGTAGAGAC
Organism: Gemmatimonadales bacterium; assembly: GCA_035637355.1. Classification (GTDB taxonomy): domain Bacteria; phylum Gemmatimonadota; class Gemmatimonadetes; order Gemmatimonadales; family GWC2-71-9; genus 20CM-2-65-7. The sequence goes on along the minus strand of DASPXJ010000026.1, from coordinate 1,892 downwards.
GGCCGTCGCGATCATCGATGGCGTACTCGATCCCGCCGACTTCGATGCCGCATGCCGCGGCGATCTGCTCCACCTGCCGGGCGACCTCGCGCGGAGGCTCGTATCCCTCGACCCGCAGCCCGTTGCGCGGTGCATCGACGGGACAGGCGCTGCGCACCAGCTCGGCACCTTCCATCGTCTGGCAGACGTCAGCCGGGCAGAGATTGAACGTTTCGCCGGAGGAGTAGACGCGGATCGCATACAGGAAGCGCCCGCCGAGCACTTCGACTCTCGTAATGCGGCCCTCTTCGGAAGGGATGAACTCCTGCACCAGCGCGGTCTGATCGGGACCGAGCTCCAGTCCACCCGTCGCCGCGGCTGCCGCGAGCTGTTCCGGCGTATCGAAGCGTCGTATTCCCGCGCCGCTGCCTCCGACGTTCGGCTTCACCACGACGGGAAACTCCAGCTCGGCGGCGGCCGCGGGTGCGTCGGTGGCGTCGTTGATGACCCGGGCGGGTGGATAGGGAAGGCCGAGCTCGCGGAGCACTGACAATTGCAGCGCCTTGGACGTTTCAGCGTGGAAGGCGCGAGAGCCGTTGATGACCCGCACGCCGGAGCGCTCGAGGTGAGCGAGGAATTGATGGGTGTAAAAGACCGCGTTGCCGTGGCCCCGCTGCCACGCCGACGGACTCATGCGGTTGAATACGAGACTGTACGGCGGCTCACTCCCTGGATCGAAGCGATGCCGGTCGGCGTGCAGGCGTGTGTACGGCGTGCCGCGGCGGTCGAGTTCGGCAAACAAAGGAGCGAACCAGTGCGGGTGCTCGTAGTAGATCCCGATCATGTCGGCACTCCCGCGGCAAGCGACGCTGCTTCGAGGGCGGCCCGTTCGATCTGCTCGACCAATGCGGGCTCAGGGGTGCCGTTGCGGAACTGTGCGTCCGTGCCGTAGACAGCGGTCGCGCCCACGAGCGCGCCGACGCTCGCCAGGAGCGGTCGCAAGCCGTGATCGACGGCGAGCAGGTGGCCCGGCCCGCCGCCTGTGGCGATCGCGATGGCGACCTTGCGTGCGAGCGCATCCTGCGGCAGGAGGTCGAAAAAGACCTTGAGCAGGCCGCTGTAGGTGGCGCGATAGATCGGCGTGCTCACCACTACGACCCCCGCATCGAGCACGGCCTGAATGGCATCAGCTACCTCTCGATCCTCGCGCCGTCCCAGCAGCGCGTCGGCTGGCAGCTCGGCGAGATCGACCAGACGCGAGGAGCCGGCGGCCTGCCGTTCGAGCGCCGCGAGCGTCAGCGCGAGCAGGGTGCGGGAGTGCGATACCGGCTTGGGGCTGCCGGATAGGCCTATGACGGATGCCGTCACGTGAGTCCTCCTCAAAAAGCGATCGGCCGCGACTCGATTCGAGGAGTCGCGGCCGATCGCGGTGCGTGTTGGGCGGGGCGTGTGCCCTGTGCTGCTAGGTCATCTCATCCCCATTGCTGACGCGCCAGATCAGCCGCTCTCGTACAACACATCGAGCGACAAACGCGGCAGCACATGAGCATGGTGACGGACTTCATGATCCGGAAACCTAGAGGAGCGTTCGGGCCCGTGCAACCACGGCATCCACGGTCAACCCGAATTCCTTGTAGATGCGCTGGGAGGGTGCGGATTCGCCAAACCGGTCGATCCCCATGATCACGCCGTTCCCTTCCGGAACCCAGCGATACCACGACTGTGGCGCCGCCGCCTCGACGGCGATCCGTGGCACTCCGGGCGGCAGCACCGAGTTGCGGTATTCCTGTGACTGCTTCGCGAAGTACTCGAGGCACGGCATCGAGACCGCTCTTGGCCGTCTGCCGTCAGCCTTCAGGGTTTCGTACGCCCCCAGGATCAGCTCCACCTCCGAGCCTGTCGCCATGAGCACC
>DASPXJ010000025.1:0-29027 GCA_035637355.1 Gemmatimonadales bacterium | reverse complement strand
CGCGAGTGCTGATCGCCGGCATCTCGGCGCGCGCGCTCGCCGAATCAGCCGCCCGAGCGGGGTACCGCGTGCTCGCCGTTGACGGCTTCGGGGATCTCGACCTGCGCCGCGTCGCGGAGGTAAGGCTGGCGCGCGACGCGCGCGGCCGCGTCTCGCCCGGCGCCGCGGTGCGCGCGGCGCGGGGTGCCCGAGCCGAGGCCGTCGTGTACGTCGCGAGCTTCGAGAACCACCCACGCGCCGTGCGGACCCTCGCTGCGGGGCGGACGCTCTGGGGCAACCCGCCGGAGGTGCTCGCACGGGTGCGCGACCCGCTCCTCGTCGCCGCCACGCTCGCGCGGCACGGGCTGCCGACGCCCGCGGTGCGTGCCACCGCGCCGCGCTCCGGGGGGGGTGGCCGCTCGTGGCTCGCCAAACCGCGGGCGTCGGGGGGCGGCTCGGGTGTCGTGGCCTGGCGCCCCGGCCGGCGCGCGCCGCGCGACGCCTATTTCCAAGAGCGGATCGCCGGGGTCCCGGGCTCGATCGTCTTCGCAGCGGATGGCCGCCGCGCCGTCCCGCTTGGCCTCACCTGTCTGCTCGCCGGCGAGCGCGCCTTCGGCGCGGTGGGATTCCGGTACTGCGGCAGCATCCTGGTGGGGAGGGGCGACGCGGTGTTCACCGACGTTGAGCGGCTCTGCGCCCGCGCCATCGCGCTCGCGGAGGCGATCACGCGGGCGTTCGGCTTGGTGGGCGTGAATGGGATCGATTTCATCGCGCGCCGCGGCACTCCCTATCCGATCGAAGTGAATCCGCGCTACACTGCCGCCATGGAGCTCGTCGAGCGCGCGTACGGTCTCTCGATCTTCGACATCCATGCGCGCGCCTGCGCCGGCCACCTGCCTGCGTTCGACCTCGCCGCGGCACGACACGCCCCCCTCTCCCCCCCGAGGGCCATCGGCAAAGCGATTCTCTACGCCCGCGGGGACGTCGTCCTCGGGGACACGCGCCCCTGGCTCGAGGATGACAGCGTGCGCGATGTCTCGGCGCCGGGCGAGCGCTGCCGGCGCGGGCAGCCGATCTGCACGATCTTCGCTGCCGGGCGCGACGCGGTCGAGTGTCGCGCGGCGCTCGGGCGCCGCGCCGCCGTGCTGTACGCCGAGCTCGAGGCCCACGGCCCCTGCGCGAGGAGCGCGTGAGCGTCGAGCAGGTCATCGAGCACGCCACCTGCCTCGGCTGCGGCTGCGCCTGCGACGACATCACGCCGGTCGTGCGGCAGAACCGCATCGTCGAGGCCCGCAATGCGTGCGCGCTCGGGCGGGCCTGGTTCGGCGACGGAACGGTGCCGCAGCAGGCGTGCGTCGAGGGGCACTCCGTCTCGCTGGAGGCAGCCCTCACCCAAGCCACAACGATCCTCACTCAGGCGCGCCGGCCGCTCGTCTACCTCGCCGCGGAGCTTTCGTGCGAAACGCAGCGGGCGGCGGTAGGCATCGCCGATCGGTGGCGCGCCGTGCTCGACAGCGCCACGTCTGAGATCGCGGCGGCCGTGCTCGCGGCTCAGCGCCGCGGACGGGCCGCCGCGACGCTGGGCGAACTCCGCCAGCGTGCGGACCTCGTGGTGTTCTGGGGCGTCGACCCCGCCGAGCGCTATCCGCGCTACGCCAGTCGTTATGCCGTCGCGCCGGGCGGGCGCCAGAGCCGCACGGTCGTCGCCGTGGACGTCGGGGATCACCGCGGGGCGGAGGACGCCGACGCGCGCGTCGGCATCTCAGCGGACGCCGAAGTTGACGCGCTCGGCGTGATGCGAGCCATCGTGCGGGGCCATGCGCCGCCGGACGTACCTGCTCTCCGCCCTGCCGTCGCGCTCGCGCGCCGGATGATGCAGGCGCAATACGTGGCGCTCGTGCACGACGCGGAGCCCGACGGAACTCCGGTCGACGCCGACCGCGCCGAAGGGCTCATCGCGCTGGCGCAGGCGCTGAACGGCCCGACTCGGTGCGCGCTCTCGACGCTGCGCGCCGGCGGCAACCGCTCCGGGGCGGACGCCGTGGTCACCTGGCAGACCGGGTTCCCGTATGCCGTGGACTTCGGCCGCGGCTACCCCGCCTATCGCCCACACGACGGCGCCTCCGCGCTCCTTGCCCGCCGGGAGATCGATGCGACACTCGTGATCGGCGCACCCGGTTCGGTGCCGGAGTCCACGGCGCGCGGCCTCGCGAGCGTACCGACGGTCGCGATCGGTCCCTATGCCAGTGCCGCGGCGTTCAAACCGGCCGTGGCCGTGGACACGGGTGTGGCCGGGATCCACGAGGGGGGGATGGCGTTCCGCATGGACGACGTTCCCCTGCCGCTGCGCCCTTCGGTCGCAGGCCCCCCAGCCGCGGCGGTCGTGGTGCGCGACCTCGCCACGAGGCTCGCGTCCCCATGACGAAGCCGCAACGTCTGCGGATTACGGGCGGCACGGTGTACGATCCCGCGAACGGAGTCGCCGGCGTCGTCCGCGACGTTTGCATCGAAGACGGGAAGGTCGTCGCCAAACTGCCAGCCGGTGCACCGCGATTGGATGCGGGCGGCATGATCGTGATGCCGGGCGGCGTGGACCTCCACTCGCACATCGCGGGATCGAGCGTGAACCACGGGCGCCGGCTGCAGCCGGAGGAGCACGCGGCGGATCCGGTGCCCGCGCCGCGGCTCGACGACCCGGACGGGGGAGGTGAGGCGACCGGGCGCTCGGGGACCGGGGGCACCATCCCCAGCACGTTCGCCACGGGCTATCGCTACGCCGGGTTGGGCTATACGACCGCGATGGAAGCAGCGGTAGCGCCGCTCTCCGCGCGCCACGCGCACGCGGAGCTCGATGACACGCCAATCATCGATGCCGGGCTCTTCGCACTGTTGGGCAACGACGAGTACCTGTTCCGGCAGATTGCGGCCGGCGAGCAGTCGCGCGCGCGGGACTACGCCGCCTGGGTGCTGCGCGCAGCCGGAGCGTACGCGATCAAGATCGTCAACCCGGGCGGTGTGGAGCTGTGGAAGCGCGGAGCACCGCCGCGCAACGTCACCGGACTCGACGACCCGGTCGGCTCGTCGGCGGTAACGCCCCGCCGGATCCTCGAGACGCTGACGGACGCGGGTAACGAGCTCGGGCTGCCGCATCCCGTGCACATCCACTGCAACTCCCTAGGCCAACCGGGGAACGCCGCGACGACCCTCGAAACGATGCAGACGCTCGCAGGTCGGCGCGCCCATTTCACGCACCTCCAGTTCCACAGCTATGGCGGCGGTCGCGACACCGGCTGGCGATCGCGCGCGAAAGACGTGATCGAGTACGTCAACGCCCACGCCGAGGTGAGTGTGGACGTAGGCCAGGTGATGTTTGGCCCCGCGACCACGGTGACGGCCGACCCCCCGGTGGGATACCTGCTCCATGCGAGCAGCGGTCGGAAGTGGGTCAACGTGGACGTGGAGCTCGAGACAGGCTGCGGTATCGTGCCCTACAGCTACCGGGAGAAAGGCGCCGTGGCCTCGCTGCAGTGGGCGGTGGGGCTGGAGCTGTTTCTGCTCGCGACGGACCCCTGGCGCGTCGTGCTCTCGACCGACCATCCGAACGGCGGCTCCTTTCTATCATATCCCGCGCTGATCCGGCTGCTGATGGATCGCGCCTACCGGGATGAGCAGCTCAAACGCGTGAACGCCAAGCTGCTGAAGGGCAGCGCGCTCGCCGACGGCCTCGCTCGCGAGTATACGCTGAACGAGATTGCCATCATCACTCGTGCCGGACCCGCGCGGTTGCTCGGTCTCACCGCGAAAGGTCATCTGGGACCCGGGGCGGATGCGGATGTGACGATCTACGCGCAAGCAGGAGACGCGGCGACGATGTTCGCCACGCCGCGCTACGTGCTCAAGGCGGGCGCGCTGGTGGTCGAGGAAGGGCACCTCCGCCGGGCACCGGCGGGCCGCCGTCTGGCCACGCACCCCGAGTACGACGTCGCGGTCCTGCGGGATCTCAAGCGCTACTTCGACCAGAACGCCAGCGTCTCGTTCGAGAACTATCCCTGCGCGGGGAGTGTGTGACGTGCAGATCGACGGGGTGACGATCGCGGATACGTTCGCGGAGGCGTTCACGATGCGTGCCGCACGCGTCGTCATCACAGGCAAGAACGCGCGCTGGGCGCGCCAAGCGGGCACCACGATGACCGGCTTCGCGACATCCGTGATCGGCTGCAAGTGCGAGGCGGGGATCGAGCGCGAGCTCTCGGAGGGCGAAACGTTGGACGGGCGCCCAGGCGTCAGCGTATTGCTCTTGACGATGGACAAGGACAGCCTGCCCCAGCGCCTGATCGAGCGCCTCGGGCAGACTGTGCTCACCTGTCCCACCACGGCCTGCTTCGACGGGTTGCCGGACGCGCCTGACCGGCTGCGTGTCGGGAAGGCGTTGCGCGTGTTCGGCGATGGATTCCAGGCGAGCAAGGTCATCGGCACCCAGCGCTACTGGCGCATCCCGGTGATGGAAGGCGAATTCCTTGTGGCCGAGACGTTTGGGATGCAGAAAGGCGTGGGCGGAGGCAACTTTCTCATCCTCGCCGAGGACGCGGACAGTGCGCTGGCCGCGGCGGAGGCAGCCGTGGCAGCTATGAGCCAGCACCCGGGCGTAATCCTCCCGTTCCCGGGCGGCGTGGCGCGCAGCGGCACCAAGGTCGGCTCGAAGCGCTACGCCAAGATGATCGCCACGACGAACGACGCGTTCAGTCCCACGCTTCGCGCGATCACGGCGAGCGAGCTTCCCGACGGCGTGAACAGCGTGTTGGAAATCGTGCTCGACGGTCTGGACGTGCCGTCGATCGAGGCCGCGATGCGCGCCGGGATCCGGGCGGCCTGCCGCCCCGGCGTGCGCGCCATCTCGGCGGGCAACTACGGGGGCAAGCTCGGCCCCCATCACTTCCCGCTGCGCCGCATCATGGGCGCTGCTGCTCCGGCATGAGCGACCAGGTGATCCTCACGCTGCGCGCGCCACTCGAGCACCGGCTCGAGGCGGACGCGATCGTGCCCGATCGCTTCCCGCCGCTCGGCGCGCGCGCGATCGCCGGGCTGCCTGTGTGGTACGGCGGACGGCCGGCGGCACTGGGCGATTTCTTCACCGGGACCGGCGAGCGCTCAGACCGCGTGCTCGTGCAGGGCGACTGTGCCCGGGCCGTCGGGCTGGGGGCGGGCATGGCGAGCGGGGAGCTCGTGATCGAGGGGGCCGCCGGGCGCGATGCGGGCGTTGCCATGGCAGGTGGCGTGATCGAGATCCGCGGCACCGCGGGCGACAACGCAGGCGGCGCGCCGCCCGGCGCGGCGCGCGGTATGACGGGCGGGGTGATCGTCATCCGCGGCGACGCCGGAGCCGAGACCGGCGCCCGGATGCGACGGGGACTGATCGCGGTAACCGGCGACGCGGGGCAGGGGACGGGACGCGGTATGATCGCCGGCACCGTAGTGATATTCGGAGCGGCCGGCCCGGGAACCGGACGGTGGATCAAGCGGGGGTCGATCGTCAGCTTCGGTGCGATTGCGCGCCCGGCCTCGTTCCGCTACGCCTGCACCTACCGGCCGCCGCACATTCGTCTGCTGCTCCGCTATCTCGCGACCCGCCACGGGCTGCCCGTCACCGATGCTCAGGTCGGGGGCCGCTATCACCGCTACAGCGGCGACCTCGCCGAACTCGGCAAAGGGGAGATCCTCGAATGGGCGGGAGCTTGAACGAGCGCGCCTGGGCGATGGCCGACCGCATGGTGGCCCAAGCCGATGAGCTACGCGTGGCGGCACGCACGCTCGGGAACGGGGCCCGAGTGATCGACGCCGGCATTGCCGTTCCTGGTGGCTTCGGCGCCGGCCTCGCCCTGGCTGAGATTTGCATGGGCGGGCTCGGCCGCGTGACGTATGCGCCGCTCGCCATCGCCGGCGAGACCTGGCCCGGGGTCCAGGTCTGGACGGACCACGCGACGGTGAGCTGCATGGCGTCGCAGTACGCGGGCTGGGCGATCCAGGTTGACAAGTACATGGCCATGGGGTCGGGCCCGCTGCGGGCGCACGCGCGCGTGGAGCGGGAGCTGTTCGCCAAGTTGGGCTACGAAGAGCGGGCGATGCGCGGTGTCCTGGTGCTCGAGACCCGCACCCCGCCAACGGACGAGGTGGCGGCTTGGGTAGGACAGAAAGCTGGGCTTGAGCCCGCCCGGCTCACCTTCGTCGTCGCGCCTACGGCGAGCGTCGCGGGGGGCGTACAGATCGCGGCACGCATCCTTGAGACGGGACTCCACAAGATGGACACGCTCGGATTCGACCTAACGAAGATTCTCGGCGGCATCGGAACGGCACCCATGCCGCCGGTGGCGAAGAATGATCTGCGCGCCATCGGCCGCACGAACGACTGCATTCTCTACGGTGGACAGGCTCACTACACCGTACAGGCCGACGACTCTGAGCTTGCCGCGCTCGTGCCGCAGATCCCGGCGTCCGCATCGCGCGACTACGGCACACCGTTCGCCGAGATCTTCAAACGCTACAACGGCGACTTCTACAAGATCGATCCCCTACTGTTCAGCCCCGCGGAGGTGTGGATCACGAGCGCCTCGAGCGGCACAACGCATCACGCCGGGCGCCTGAATCCCGACGTGCTGCGCGCTTCGCTGCGCGCGGGCTGAGGGTCCGGCGTGCGCATCGCGATTCTCAGCGCGCGGCAAGGCTGGCACGGCGACGAGCTGTGCCGGGCGCTCGCGGAGCGGGGGCACGAGGGGGTCGTGCTTTCCTACGGGGGACTCGTCGCGTGGCTGGGCGGAGCCGACTCCGAGCTGCGGAGTGGCGCCGAGCGACTGGATGCCTGCGCCGCCGTCCTCGCGCGCATCATTCCCGCCGGGTCGCTCGAGCAGATCGTCTTCCGCGTGGACGCGCTGCACCGGCTGGAGGACCGTGGGCTGCCGGTGGTCAACTCGCCCCGGACCATCGAGCGCACGGTGGACAAATTCTGGACGACGGCGCTGCTCGAGCAGGCCGGACTGCGGGTGCCGGAAACGGTCGTCTGCGAGGGCGTCGAGGAGGCCATCGCGGCGTTTCGCAGACTCGGCGATGTGATCGTGAAGCCGCTGTTCGGCTCCATGGGGCTGGGGATGGTCCGGGTGAGCGACGAGGACGTAGCCTTCCGCGTCTTCCGCGCGCTAGAGGCGATCCGCGGCGTGTATTACATTCAGCGCGCGATCGAGCACGATGGCCACGACGTGCGCGCGTTCGTGGTTGGGGGGCGGGTGATCGGCGCGATCGAACGCCGCGCGTGTGGCTGGCGCACCAACTTGGCGCGGGGGGGCCGGGCGCAGGCGGTGACGCTCGATGCCGGGTGGTCGACGCTAGCGCTCCGCGCCGCCGCGGCGGTCGGGGCCGAGTACGCGGGCGTGGATCTACTCCCCGCGCGTGACGGTACGGTCTACGTCCTCGAGGTGAACGGAATTCCGGGATGGCGCGGCCTGCAGGAAGCCACTTCCGTCGACGTCGCGGCAGCGATCGTCGAGCACCTCCTCGGGCGCCTGGCGCGCTCGTGAGGGCCGGTCTCGACCCTGAGGAGGTGACCGCCGCCGCGCAGCTCGCCTGCCTGCTCGAGGCGAGCGCCCCCAAGCCTGGCAACGTCACACCGACCGCGGGCTTCCACGACGCCCGGTACGAAGACTACCTCGCCAGCGCGATCGCAATCGGTCCCGCCATCGGCGCCGCGGGGGAACGGCCGCTCGGCGCGACGATCCGCGCGGCCGTAGCCGCCACGCGGCGTGCGGTGCCGGCCAACACGAACCTCGGCATCGTGCTGCTCTTCGCCCCGCTCGCCCGCGCCGCGCTCCAGCCCGGGGGGGAGCCGCTCCGCACCCGCCTTGCACCCGTGCTCGCCACGACCACGGTGCTCGATGCGCGCGAGGCGTACGCCGCCATCCGGCTCGCATCGCCCGGGGGATTGGGCCGGACGGTCGAGCAGGACGTCGCCTGCGAGCCCACGGTCACGTTGCGTGACGCCATGGCGCTGGCGGCGGAGCGGGACGCGATCGCGCGCGAATACCTCACGGACTTCGCGACGACCTTCGAGGTCGGCCATCCCGCGCTGCGACGCGCGCGTGCCGCCGGGCTAGGCTGGAGCGATGCGACGCTTGAGACGTATCTGACGTTGCTCGCCGCTGCGCCCGACACGCACATCGCGCGCAAGCTCGGGGCCGCAGTGGCCGCCGATGTGCAGGGCCGCGCGCGCATCGTGCTGGAGCGCGGTGGGGTGCGCACACCTGCCGGGCGAGACGCCATCGCCGCACTGGACGGCGACCTGCGCGACCCCCGGAACACGCGGAATCCCGGCGCCACCGCCGATCTCACCGCGGCGGCGCTCTTTGTCGCGCTGCTCGAGGATGGCTGGCGCCGCGGCGGTGCGGAAGGAGCTGCGCATGGCCAGCCGTAGCGAGTTCAGGGTCACGGTGACGAAGGACAACATCTTGTTCGCCTCCGCCCATTTCATCACCTTCCCCGGTCACCGCTGCGAGACGCTGCACGGGCACAACTACCGCCCGCGGGTCGTCATCGAGGGCGAGCTCGATCCCGAAGCCCAATACGTGTTCGACTTCGTCGAGCTCAAGCGCCTGATGAAGCGGCTGACGGACGAGATTGACCACAAGGTGTTGCTGCCGCTCCAAAACCCTCACCTCCAGATTTCCGAGCAGGACGACGCCGTGACGGTAGACTACCAGGGCCGGCCACGCTACCGGTTCCCGAAGATCGACTGCGCGCTGCTCCCCATTCCCAACACGACCGTCGAGATGCTGGCGCAGTACCTTGCCGGGCGTGTGCGGCAGGAGCTCGCGGCCTCCGGCGCCGTGCACCTGCGCGCAATCGAGATCGAGATCGAGGAGACATTCGGGCAATCCGCGACTTATCGCGAATCGTTCGGATGACGTAGTTGTGATCAGATCGATCGTCGGGTGGGACATCGGTGGAGTGAACACGAAGGTCGCGCGCGTCGTGGAGAGCGACGTGGTCGCGACCGGCGTGCGCCCGTTCGCCATCGAGCGGGATCGCGCCGCGCTCGCGCCGTTGCTCCGCGAGCTCGCCGGCGCTGTGGCAGCCCAGGCCGCGGACGTTCACGCCGTGACGATGACCGCCGAGCTGTCGCAGGTGTTTCGCACCAAGCGTGACGGCGTGGCGTTCCTGCTCGACGCCGTGGGCACCGCGTTCCCGGGCGCCTGCGTCCGTGTCTACACCGTGGACGGGCGTTTTGTCTCCAGCGACGTCGCGCGTCGCGAGCCGCTTTCTGTCGCCGCGGCCAACTGGGCGGCGACGGCGCGCCTCGTGGCCCGCGCGCACCCCGACTGCGTGCTCGTGGACATCGGCTCCACGACCACGGACGTCATCCCCATCGTGGGTGGCGCAGTCGTCGCGCGCGGCCGCACGGACCCCGAGCGGCTGCGGGAGCGAGAGCTCGTCTATACCGGCGTGCTGCGCACACCCGTCGAGGCGATCACGCCGGTGGTCGAGCTCGCCAGCCACCCCACGGGCGTTTCAGCCGAAGGATTCGCGATCGCGGCGGACGTGCATTTGTGGCTCGGGGCGATCGCGGCGGAGGACTACACCTGTCCCACCCCGGACGGCCGGCCTGCGACGCGCGAGTACGCAGCGGAGCGGCTCGCCCGCGTCGTCTGCGCCGACCGGGACATGTTGGACGACGCCGCGATCGACGCGATCGCCGCCCGGGTCGCGGACGCGCAGGCCGACCGCGTCGCCGCCGCCGTGGACGCGGTGCGCTCCCACCACCCGGCTCTCCGGCTGGCTGTGGTTACGGGACTCGGCGAGTTTATCGCGGTCCGTGCCGCGTGCCGCGCCGGGCTTGATGTTGCCTCTCTGGCGGACCTCCTGGGGCCAGCGGCGCGGCACGCGCCGGCCGCAGCCGTGGCGTTGCTCTGCGCCTCGGCGGAGCTGTCCGCGGTGTGACGCAGCAGGCGAGCGTGGTCTATGCCGTGGTGAAGGTCGGCGGCGGGCTCCTGGGCCGGGGCGACGCCTTCGAGCGCGTGGCGGGAGCGCTCGCGGCCTGCGGTGGCGGCCGGCCGTTCCTCGTCGTGCCCGGGGGAGGACCGTTCGCCGAGGTCGTGCGCGAACGCTCTCATGACCTCCAGATCGCCGCTGACACCGCACACTGGATGGCGATCCTCGGCATGGACCAATATGCGCACGCGCTTGCGTCGCGTATCCGGGGTGCGGCGCTGGTGGAGCGGCACCGAGACATCCCGATGGCGCTGGCCGCGGGCCGGATCCCGGTCCTCGCCCCCTACCAATGGCTCCGGGTCGCGGACCCGTTGCCGCATTCTTGGGACGTGACGAGCGACAGCATTGCGGCGTGGCTCGCCGGCGCCATGGGCGCCGCGCGCTTGATCCTCTTGAAGCCCGTCGCAGGCGATCCCGTGACGCTCTCGGACCCTTATTTCGCCCGCGCGTTGCCGCCCGGCGTGGAGTGTCAGGTCGTCGCCCCGGAGGATCTGACGGCGCTCGACCGTGCGCTACGCGACGGCCGCAGCCACGAGCGCTGAGAGCGCCCGCACGCGCGACACCGACACGCGGCCCATGCGACCGCCATCGCAGGCAGCGCCGCGCACGCCGACGATGTCCGCCCCCAGCGCGAGAGCGGTGCGCAGGCCCGGCTCGCTCAAACTCCCCGCCAGCGCGGTGAATAGCCCGACCCCGTGCGCCGCGGCAAGCCATTGCGCGACCCGCGCGACGTCGAGGAGCTCGAACAGGCTGCCGCGGTTCTTGAACGCCGTATCGAGCAGGACACCGCGCGCACCTCCGGCAGCGGCGATCTCCACGACCGCGAGCGGCGGCAGGCTCCGGGCTCGGGCGCAGTCGGCATAGGCAACGAGCACGAGCTCCGCGCCGGCCTCGATCGCTCGCTGCACGACCCGATGAACCAACGAACGCGCGCGCCTCGCGCCTCCCACGTCCCGCAGCCCCACCTTCACGTAGGCCGCGCCGCGCGGCACCGCCCGCTCGGCTGCGGCGTCGCCCAGCGCCGCGCTCACGGGGATGGCGGACGGGACGGCGGAGCGGATGCAGGCCAGGATTCGCGGCGTGACTGGTCCGAGCGCGCCGCGACGCGGGTCCTTCGCATCCACGATGTCCGCGCCGCCGCGGACTGCGGCCCGCGCGTCGCGCACGTCGCGCACGCTCACCAAGAGGCGCATCACGCCGTCCTCCCTTGTCGCGCTCAGGAAACTGCTGATAGGTTACGGATCGGGGTTGGGGATGTCAAAACGCCGCGCCGGGAGAACGACGGTTGCCCACTGCTCGCGCCACTCTCCTGTCGCTCGAGGGAAAAGCCGTTCTCGTCACCGGCGCGTCGCGGGGCATCGGCCGCGCCATCACGCTCGCGTGCGCCCAGGCCGGGGCGGACGTCGCGCTGACCTACCGCTCGCACGCGCAGCAGGCCGAAGACGTGGCGGCGGCGGTTCGCGCTCTCGGCCGGCGCGCGCATGTCATGCGCGTCGACATCAGCCGCCCTGATGAGGTGGCGATGCTGGGGCCAGCCGCGCGCGACGCCCTGGGCCGGGTGGACGTCTGGATGAACAGTGCCGGCGCCGACATCCTCACCGGCGAGGCGCGCCGACTCCCCCCGATCCAAAAACTCGACCTGTTGCTGTCGGTGGATCTCCGCGGCACCGTGCTCGCGTCGTGGGCCGCGGTGGAGCTGATGCGCGTGCAGGGTGGCAGCGGCGTAATTCTCAACATGGCTTGGGATCACGCCGTCGCGGGCGGCCTGAAGGGTGAATACGCGCAGCTCTTCTGCGCTGCCAAGGGCGGCGTGTACAGTTTCTCGCGTGCGCTGGCGCGCACCGTGGCCCCGGAGATTCGCGTGAACGTGCTCGGGCCCGGATGGATTGAGACCGCGTATGGCGCGAGCCTCGATCCGGATCAGAAGGCGCGCATCGGGGCGTCCGTGCCGCTCGAGCGGTGGGGCACGCCGGACGACGTGGCGCACGCCGCCGTCTTCCTTGCCTCGGACGCTGCGGCCTATATCACGGGGCAGATGCTCATGATCAATGGCGGCGGGGTGATGTAGCGCCTCGCGAAGGAGGTGTCATGCCGACGAAGAAAGACCCGACCTACGACGAAGCGCAGATCCAGGAAAAGTTGAGAGACCTCCCCGGCTGGTGGTACGAGGACGGCTGGATCCGGCGCACCTACAAGACCGACGGGTGGCCGATCACCCTGATGCTGGTGGGCGCGATCGGCTACGTGGCCGAAGCCGCCAACCACCACCCGGACCTGGCCGTGACCTGGGCGCGGGTGATCGTGAAGCTCCAGAACCACGCGGCCGGCGGCATCACGGACAAGGACTTCGAGCTCGCGCGCCAGATCGAAGCCACCGTGCTGTGGCGGCCGCAGGGCGGGGCGCTCGTGGGCACGCCGAACAAGTTCGTGCGCTCCGGCGATCCTCGGTGACCGCGGGTTCCCCCGCTCCCTCCTCCACGCTGCGACGCGTGCTGTTCGTCACGGGGCGGCTCGCCGAGCCCGCCCTGCGGAGAACACTCGCCGAGATGGCGCCGGCCTTCGCCTGCGAGGTCGCCGTCCTGAAGATCACGGTGGCCGCGCTGATGACGACGCCGTGGATCGCGCGATTCCTCGAAGTCCCGGCCGACACGGACCTGGTCCTCATCCCCGGCCTGTGCGAAGGTGATCCCGGGGTGATCGCCGACAAGGCCGGCGTGCGGGTCGAGAAGGGCCCCAAGGACCTGCGCCAGATCCCGTGGTACTTCGGCCGCCCCCAGCCGGCGGGCGACTACGGCGCCTTCGACATCGAGATCATCGCCGAGATCAACAACGCGCCGCGGCTCACGCGCGAGGCGATCCGACGCGAAGCGGACTATTACCACTCGGGCGGCGCCGACGTGATCGACATCGGGTGTACGCCGGGACGTGACTTCCCGGACCTCGGCAGCGTGATGCGTGAGCTGGTGGAGGCCGGGATGCGCGTGAGCGTCGATTCGTTCGATCCCGGAGAAATCCGCACGGCGGTCGCCGCCGGCGCGGAGCTCGTGCTCAGCGTGAACGGCTCGAATCGTGAGGTCGCGCGTGCGCTCGCGGGAACGAACGCACGCGTGGTCGCCATCCCCGACTTCGGGATGGGACTCGAGACGCTCGCTCCGACGCTCGACGAGCTCGAGCGCTGCGGCGTGCCGTATCTCATCGATCCCATCATCGAGCCAATTGGCTTCGGATTCATGGCGTCGCTGGAGCGTTTCGCCGACGCGCACCGGCGCTATCCGGGTGCGCCGCTGTTCATGGGCATCGGCAACATCACCGAACTCACCGCCGCCGATTCGCCCGGCGTGAATGCGCTGCTCCTCGCCATGTGCCAGGAGCTGGGCGTGCGCGCCGTGCTCACGACGGAGGTGATCCCGTGGGCGCGGGGTGCGGTACGCGAGGTGGACATCGCCCGGCGCCTGATGCACTACGCCGTAACGCAGAAGACGCTTCCCAAGAACGTGGACGACCGGCTCGTCACGCTGAAAGATCCCGAGGTCTTGTCCTACCGTGAAGACGAGCTCCGTACGCTGCAGCGCGCCGTGACGGACCCGAACTTCCGCATCTTCACCGACGGCGCCACGATCACGATCCTCAACAACACAATCTTCGTCCGCGGCACGGACATCGACGAGCTGTTCGCCCAGCTCGACGTGGATGAGGCGACGCACGCCTTCTATCTGGGGCGCGAGCTGATGAAGGCGCAGATCGCGATCACGCTCGGGAAGACCTACCGGCAAGAGGGGCAGCTGCAGTGGGGATATCTGACGCCGACCGAGCAGCCGCCTCGGCACGTGAAGCTGACGCAGCGCTCCAAGCGACGGCGCTCGGGCGCGAAGGGCGGCCGGTGAGCCAACAGCCCCCGCTGGTCGAAGAGCTCACGGCGGTTCCCGACCCGTTCGACAGCTGCGTCCGCTTCGCTGACCTCCCCTATGTTCTCTTGCTCGACAGCGCCGCGAGTCCGGAGCGACTGGGCCGGTATTCGTTCCTCACGGCCGATCCGGCGGTGGTGGTGCGGAGCAAGAATGGTCGGACTGAACGCGCGAACCGGCTTAGCGGCGAGGCGTGGTCACGTGTGGCGGCCGACCCGCTCGATATCGTGCGCGAGCTACTCGCGCCCTGCGCCGTCGCTCCAATACCCGAGCTGCCGGCGTTTCAGGGCGGCGCGGCGGGATACATCGGCTACGACTGGGGCGCCGGCCTCGAGCGGATTCCGCGCCCGCGCTATGACGATCTTGCCGTGCCGGACGTGCTGCTCGGGCTGTATGACTGGGTCATCGCGTGGGACCACCAGGCGGGGCGCGCGTGGATCATCTCGACGGGGCTGCCGGACCGGGACGGCGCGCGTCGCGCCGCGGCCCGGCTCGAGTGGGTGAAGGGGCGGCTGAGGGGGCAAGGAGCCGCGCCGGGTCGCACGGTCGGACCGTCGGGCCGCAGCGCCCGGGAGCGCGCGCCCTCCTATCCCGTGACCGACACGCCGGCGGCGGCGGAGATCGGCCTTCGCTCGAACTTCACGCGCGACGGTTACCTCCGTGCCGTAGCGCGGCTGGTGGAGTACATCCACGCGGGCGACCTGTTCCAGGCGAATCTCTCGCAGCGCCTCGAGGTCAAGCTCGCCGAGCCGCCGCTCGCGCTTTATCGCCGGCTGCGACAGCTCAACCCCGCGCCGTTCGCCGCGTATTTCGACGGCGGCGACACGATCGTGGCGAGCTCATCTCCGGAGCGCTTCCTGCGGGTGCACGAGGGCCGCGGGGTCGAGGCCCGCCCGATCAAGGGCACGCGGCCGCGGGGTGTGAGCCCCGAGCACGACGCGGCCCTGGGTTTGGCACTCACGGAGAGCGAGAAGGATCGCGCGGAAAACGTGATGATCGTCGACCTGCTGCGCAACGATCTCTCGCGCGTATGTGTGCCGGGCACGGTCCGCGCGCCCGAGCTGTTCACGTTGGAGCACTACGCCACGGTCCACCATCTCGTCTCCACGGTCGTCGGAGAGCTCGCGCCCGAGCATGACGTCGTGGACCTGCTGCGCGCCGCATTTCCGGGGGGCTCCATCACGGGTGCTCCGAAGATCCGGGCCATGCAGATTATCGCCGAGCTCGAGCCCACGCAGCGCGCCGTGTATTGCGGATCGATCGGGTACTTATCCCGCACGGGCGCGCTCGACACCAGCATCGCGATCCGCACCTATCTGATACTCGGCGACGATGTGTATTTTCAGGTGGGCGGCGGGATCGTGGCCGACTCGGATCCCGAGCAGGAGTACTGGGAGACGCTCCACAAAGGGCAGGGCCTTGTGGCGGCGCTCGCCAGCGCGCCTCACCCCGATGCGATGACACTGTGATCCTGCTGATCGACAACTACGACTCCTTCGTTTACAACCTGGCGCGCTACGTGCGCGAGTTGGGGGAGACGCCGCTCGTCGTGCGTCACGACTCAGTGACGGTGGATGCGATCGCGGCGCTCGCGCCGACGCACATCGTCATTTCGCCCGGCCCCTGCTCCCCCGCGGAGGCGGGTGTCTCGACCGACGTGGTGCGCCGCCTCGGCGCGACGATCCCGATCCTCGGCGTCTGCCTGGGCCATCAGTGCATCGGCGCCGCGTATGGAGCGGCGATCGTGCCTGCCCGGGCGCCGATGCACGGCAAAGCCTCCCGGATTCAGCACGACGGCCGCGGCCTCTTCGCCGGGCTGCCGAACCCGCTGCGCGCCGCCCGCTACCACTCGCTCGTGATCGCCCGGGATACGGTGCCTGCGGAGCTCCGCGTCACGGCCAGGGCCGAGGACGGCGAGATCATGGGCGTCGAGCACATCCGCCACCCCGTAATCGGCCTCCAGTTCCACCCCGAGTCGGTGCTGACCGACTACGGCTACTGGCTGCTCGACCGCTTTCTCGGCGGGGGCCGCTCGCGCGTGGCGGACCTGCCGTCGCGGGCCGATCAGGCGCGTCCGGCGCCGCCCGCCGAGGGATTCGTGCCGCCGCCCGTCCATCTGGTGCACTGAGCCTCACGCGTGATCATCGAATCGATTCTCACCACCATGGACGGCAGCGGCCGCGTCAACTTCGCGCCGATGGGGGTCGAGTGGGGCGAGGACGAGATCGTGATCAAGCCGTTCCTCGAGACCACGACGTTCCAGAACCTCCAAGCCACCGGGGCTGCGGTGGTCAACCTGACCGATGATGTGATGCTATTCGCCCGCGGGGCGATCGCGGACGTCCAGTTTCCGGCGGTTCCCGCGACGGCGGTGCGGGGCGTGGTGCTCGAGGCCGCCTGCTTCTGGCGCGAGGTCGCAGTGCACACGATCGACGCCACGCCGCCGCGCGCGCGCGTCGTCACGCGGGTGGCGCATCGCGGCACCCGCCGGGACTTCCTCGGCTTCAACCGCGCACGCCACGCCGTGCTCGAGGCGGCAATCCTCGCCACGCGGACCCATTTGCTCCCGCCCGCGCAGATCCGCGACGAGTTCGCCCGGCTGCAAGTGATCATCGACAAGACCGCCGGCCCAAGGGAGCGCGAGGCGATGGCGATCCTGACGGCCTACGTCGAGACGGCGCCCCGGCCCGCCACACCGTGAGTGACGTCGTCTTCGTCGAAGCGCCCGCGCGCCTCCACTTCGGGATGCTCGATCTGCGCGGCGACCTCGGCCGGCGGTTCGGCGGCATCGGTGCCGCCGCGCCGGCCCCGTCGCTGCTCCTCGAGGCGACGTTCGCCCCCGCCCTTTACGCCGAGGGTCCCGATGCCGACCGCGCACTCGAGTTCGCGCGGCGCTGCGCGGCGTTCCACGGGCGATCGCTCGGCGCCCGGCTCCGACTGCATCGCGTTATTCCCGCCCACGCCGGCCTCGGCTCCGGGACCCAGCTCGCGCTGGCTGTGGCCCGCGCGCTGGCCGAGCTCCACGGCTTGTCGACCGAGGTGACGGCGCTCGCCCGCGCGGTAGGGCGGGCGCGCCGCTCAGCCATCGGGACCTGGACGTTCGCCCACGGCGGCTTCGTGCTCGAAGGCGGCCGGCGGGACGATGGTGATCACCTCGCACCCCTCCTCGCGCACCTCCGGATGCCGGCCGCCTGGCGCTGCGTGATCGCGGTGCCGCGGGGTGCGCGGGGGCTGTCCGGCGAGCAAGAGGCGGCCGCCTTCGCGCGCTTGGCCCCCCCGGAGCGACGGGAGGTCGAACGCGTGGCGCATCTCGTCCTGATGCAGCTACTTCCCGCGCTTGCCGACGCCGACCTGCCATCCTTTGGTGCCGCGCTGGCAGAGGTGCAACGCCTCACCGGAGGGTGGTTTGCGGCGGTCCAGGGCGGTCCGTTCGCGCCGGGCGAAACCGCGGAGCTCGTGCGGCGGCTGCGTGACTCGGGTGCCGCGGGGGTGGGACAAAGCTCTTGGGGCCCCGCTGTTTACGGGCTCGCCCCAGATGCGGGGGCGGCGCGCGAGCTGGCCGCCCAGGCACGGTCAATACTTGGGCCCGGCGGCGTCGTGTTCGAAGGCGGGTTCTCCGCAGCAGGGGCCCGGATCGCGCGGGGTGCACCCCCCGACGCCGAAGCCACTACCGCCCTTGGGCCTGATTGACAGCCCCGGAAACGCGGAGTATCTCCAACCCTCTGACCCGCATCCCGAGAGAGGAAACTCATGGGGCGATGACAGAGACTTGTTGGCTGGCGCGCCCCCCTCCTTCAGACTTCCCACCACAGGTGGCTAGCGCGAACAGGCGAAGTGTGACCCCATTCATCTGTAACCCGAGGTCAGCTATGAACCGTTTCAAACTCTCAACCGGTGGAGTCGCTGCGAGTCTTCTAATCCTCGTGGCAGGCTCAGTCGGCGCCCAGGGGCCGAGCGGCGAATGGACCATGGCGGGTCGAACGTACGACCTGCAGCGATTCAGCCCGCTCAACCAGATTACCACGGCGAATGTGCGGAACCTGAAGGTGGCCTGGTCGTTCTCGACCGGCACTCTCCGTGGGCACGAAGGCAATCCGTTGGTCATCAACAACGTGATGTACGTCCACAGCTCCTTCCCCAACAAGGTCTACGCGCTCGATCTCACCAAACCGGGCGCCCCGATCATCTGGCAGCACACACCCGAGCAGCCCGCGGAAGCCATCCCGATCGCCTGCTGCGATCTCGTGAACCGCGGCCTGGCCTACCATTCGAGCGGCAAGCTGTTCATCGAGCTGCTCGCGGGCGACCTGCTCGCGCTTGATGCGAAGACCGGCCGGCAGCTGTGGCGCGTTCCCAACGCCGATTACCGGCAGGGCTCGACGATGACCAACGCCCCGATCGTGATCAAGGACATCGTGATCGCGGGAATCTCGGGCGGTGAGTTCGGAGTCCGCGGCCGCGTGACCGCCTACGACGTGAACACCGGGCGGGAGCTTTGGCGGGGCTACAGCACGGGGCCGGACAACGAAGTGTTGATCAGCGGTGACGCCAACCCCAACTATGCGTCCCACCGGGGCAGAGACCTGGGCGTCTCGACTTGGCAGGGCGATGAGTGGAGGCGCGGCGGCGGGACCACCTGGGGCTGGTACTCCTACGATCCCGAGCTGAACCTCTTCTATTACGGGTCGGGCAACCCGGGCACCTGGAACCCCGATCAGCGTCCTGGCGACAACAAGTGGTCGATGAGCATCTGGGCCCGTAACCCGGACAATGGTCAGGTGAAGTGGGTCTACCAGATGACGCCGCATGACGAATGGGACTACGACGGCGTCAACGAAATGGTGCTCTTCAACACTACGATCGGCGGCAGGCCGGTGAAGGCGCTGGCACACTTCGACCGTAACGGCTTCGGCTACACGCTGGACCGCGTCACCGGCAAGGTGCTCGTCGCCCAGCCGTTTGGCCCGGTCAACTGGGCCACCAGCATCGACCTGACGACGGGCGTGCCGGTCAGGAATCCAAAATACGGGACGACGGCCGCGCACAACACCGCGGGGATCTGCCCGGCCGCGATCGGCTTCAAGGACCAGCAGCCGGCTGCCTACTCGCCGCAAACCGGCTTCTTCTACGTCCCGGCGAATCACATCTGCATGGACTACGAGGGCGTCGAGGTGAAGTACTCGGCCGGTCAGCCGTACGTCGGCGCGATCGTGCGGATGTTCCCGGGCCCCGGCGGCAACCGCGGTCGTTTCATCGCCTGGGACCCGACGACCGGCACGGTGAAGTGGGAGATCAAGGAAAACCTCGCGGCCTACGGCGGTGCGCTGGCGACGGCGGGCGGCGTGGTCTTCTATGGTACGATGGAAGGCTGGCTCAAGGCGGTTGATGCCAGGACCGGCGCGGAACTCTGGAGGTTCAAGACGCCGTCGGGCATCATCGGCAACCCGATGACGTACACGGGGCCGGACGGCAAGCAGTACGTCGCCATCCTCTCCGGGATCGGCGGCTGGGCGGGCATTGGTGTCGCGGCCGGGATCGGGCCGGAAGATCCCACCGCGGGGCTGGGCGCGCTCGGCGCGTTCGGCGACGTGTCGAGCTTTAGCACGCAGGGTGGCGTGCTGACGGTGTTCGCACTGCCCTAACGCTGGAGCGCACGACAGCAGTCTGTCGCATGCAGCACGGAAGGTCACCCGGTGTCGGAGCGAACAGCGTCCGGCACCGGGTGTACTCTGCTGGTCACCGTCATTCGCCATACGCCGGCGCCGCGCGCCAGGGAGCACGATGGTCGGCCCACGTGCGAAGGTTGCCGGATTCCTCCTCCTCGCGATGTCGATCGCGGTCGTGGTGAGCGCCGGGATGCCGCAGCAGCGCGTGCTTCGCGTCTGTGCTGACCCGGACGACCTCCCCTTCTCAAACGAGCGGCAGGAGGGCTTCGAGAACAAGATCGCGCAGCTCGTCGCCAACGACCTTGGCGATTCGCTGGTCAACGTGTGGTGGCCGAACCGCCGCGGCTTCGTCCGGAACACGATCCGGGCGGGGCTGTGCGATCTGATCGTCGGCGTCCCCAAGGGCTTCGACCCGGTACTGACGACCAAGCCGTACTACCGTTCCACCTACTACTTCGTCTACCGGCAGGACCGAAACTTCGGCCTCCGCTCCTTGGACGACACGGTCCTGAGACACCTGAAGATCGGCGTGAACCTCATCGGCTATGACTACACCAACACGCCGCCCGCCCACGCCATGAGCGTGCGGGGGGTCGTGGGAAACCTCGTCGGCTTCCACACGTTCTACACCCAGTCGGCCGACCGCCCGAACGACATCATCAACGCCGTCGCGAACGGCACCGTCGACGTGGCCATCGTGTGGGGTCCGCTGGCCGGCTATTACGCGAAGCGGCAACCCGTGCCGCTCACCCTCGTCGCGCTGCCGGATTCGGACGCGGCGTCGGGGATGCCCTTCGCATTCGACATCGCGATGGCTGTGCGGCGGTCGAACAAGGCGTTCGGAGCGCAGATCGACTCGCTGCTCGAACGGCGGCACGACGAGATCCTCGCCATCCTGCTCGACTACAACGTACCGATGAGCGTGGCGGCGGGAGGGCCGCGGGATGCGCAGCACGACGGCACACGAACGGTGAGCGTGCCCGCGGTGGCGAGCCAGGCACAGGACACGACGCGCGACAACCTCCTCGTGACGGAGGACGAGTACCAGGGATGGAAGTGGTTCCACGTCTATTGCTACCGCTGCCACGGCGTGGACGCGTTCGGCGGCCAGCTCGCGCCCGATCTCCGGCATTCGCTCTCCTCGCAAGGCAGCGTCACGCACGACGTGTTCATGGTAACCGCGCGCGATGGGCGGCCGGCCAAGGGCATGCCCGCGTGGAAGGCGCTCCTGAACGACCAGCAGATCGAACAGCTGTACGCCTACATCAAGGCGCGGAGCGACGGCCGTCTCGCTGCGGGAAGGCCGCATCGGGCGACGGAGAAGTGACCGGATGCCGGCGAGGCTGACCGGTCAGCTGCTCCTCGCTGCCTTGGGAAGCGCAGGGAGCGCGTCGGCACGCGCTCAAGACAGGACGCCCGCCACGACGCTCGCGGTCGTGGAATTCGTGACCATCGATGCGAGCGGGCGCCCCGATGTGGACGCCATGCGCGCGGTGCTCGCGACGAGCGGCAGGAGCGTCGAAGCCTGGCTCGCCTCCGCGCTGGCGGAGAGCGGCCGGTACACGACCGCCAGCCAGGCGCAGGTCGCCGCCGCACGCCAGGCCACCGGGCTCACCGCCCGTGATTGCGTCGACGTGGCGTGCATGGTCCGGCTCGGCAGGGCGCTGGACGTCGAGCGGATCGTCACCGGGCGGGTGAGCAAGATCAGCAATCTCATCTGGTATCTGTCCGCCACGATGGTGGACGTCCGGGCAGGGCGGGTCCGGTCCTACGAGGAATTCGAGCTCAAGGGAAAGATCGCCGACCTCCTTCCCCCGGGCATGCGCGCCATGGCGCGCCGGCTCATCGCCAGCGACTCGACCCAGATGATGGACGCCGTCCCAGAGCAGCCCGCCGGGGCGCCGCTCGCTTATCCGGGCGCGCGGCTCACCCAGGAGCAAGTGCTGGCGGCCCTCGCCCGCGCCACTGAGGAGGCGCCCGCGGACTTCTCCGGCCGCGATCTCTCCGGGCTCGATTTGGGCGGCGTCGATTTCAAACGGGCCAACCTGTCGCACTGCCGGCTGGTCCGGACGAATTTCGCCGGGGCGAGAATGTTCGCCGTCCAGCTCGACGACGCCGTGGCCACGGAGGCGAATTTCACGGGCACCGTCCTGGACGTGGCCTGGATGCGACGCATCGACCTGAGCCGCGCGATCCTGCGCGACGCCAGCCTCTACGCAACCCTCCTGACGGCCGCGAACCTGGACGGCGCGGATCTGACCCGCGTGCGGCTGATTGCGGCGCTGGGCGGCGCCAGCTTGCGTCGCGCCACCCTGGCGCACGCCAACTTCGGCGCCGATCCCGGCAACCAGCCGATGGGACTGATGCGCACCGACGCGACCGGCGCGGATTTCACCGCAGCCGATTTGCGCGACGCGAATCTGCGCAAGACCAAGCTGACGCGCGCGGACCTCACCGGGGCCGACCTGACGGGCGCCGACCTGACCGGGGCCGATCTCGCCGGGGCCATCCTCCGCTCGATCCGGGGCCGCGACAAGATCCGTGGACTCGACCAGGCACTGCACCTGGACCAGGCGCTGACGGGCGCCGAGCCGGCGCCGCGCCGGGAACCGGTGGTCTACGCCAGCAACGAGCGCCGCAACAGCATCGCGGTCATCTCGACGCGCACCAACGCCGTCGTCGACACCATCCCCGTCGGGCGGCGGCCCCGCGGGCTGCGCCTCAGCCCCGACGGTCGGCGCGCGTACGTCGCGCTGGGCGAGGATGACGCCGTGGGCGTGATCGACGTCGCTCGGCGCGAAATGGTGGGCACGATCCCGGTGGGCATCGACCCGGAGCAGGTCGTCGTGAGCCCCGACGGACGGACGCTGTACGTGTCCAACGAGCAGACCAACATGGCCACCGCGGTCGCCGTCGACGGCGGGCGGGTCATCTTCTCCGTGCCGGTGGGCGTCGAACCGGAGGGCATCGCCGTGTCGCCGGACGGACGCAAGCTCTACGTGACGGCGGAAACCGACCACAACGTCACCGTGATCGACGGGCGAGCCGGCAAAGAGATCGGCCGCCTCCCCGTCGGCGCGCGCCCCCGCTGGGTGGCGTTCACGTCGGACGGCGCGCGAGCCTACGTGTCGGCCGAAACCGGTGGCGTGGTCTCCGTGATCGCCGTAGCGCGGGACAGCGTGATCGCGACCATCGCGGTCGGCGACATGAAACCGGTCGGCGTGGTGATCTCGCCCGACGACAAGCGGGTCTACGTGGCGGAGGGCCGCGGCGCGCGGGTGGTATTCATCGACGCGACGACGAACACGGTGGTCGACAGCATCGCGGTCGGCAAGCGCCCGTGGGGCATCGCCCTCTCCCCCGACGGCGGGCGGCTCTACACCGCCGACGGCGGCAGCAACACGGTCACGGTCATCGACATCCGCCGGCGCCAGGTGATCGCCACCGTGGCGGTGGGGGAGAAGCCGTACGACGTGCTGTACGTGCCGCCCGCTCCTCCGGTCCCCTCATCCCAGCGGTAGCCGCGCCCAGAGGGACGCCGGGCGGTTGACGCGGAGCCAGCCGTCCAGACCCCACTGGCGCCCTGCACGCCCGGCAAGGAATGCCACCATGCAGACCGTGAGCAGGAGGTGGAACCCTTGCTGGTTCGGGGTCATCCACTGCGTGGCGAGGCCGTAATTCACGACGAGCACGAGCCCGACCGCCGCCGCGAGCGACGTGAGGAAGCCGCACACCAATCCGAGCCCGACGGCCACTTCCCCGAACGCGGTGAGGTGCGCGAACAGCACGCTGTGTGGGATCACGGCGTTCTGAAGGAACTCGCGGAAGAATCCCACCGGGTTGCCGTCGGCGTACCGCGCCACCAGCGTGGGCATGGTCTGGATCCACCGGTCCGACGCCGTGGGGACCGGGAGCGCGCCCCAGGCGAGCGTGATACTCAACTTGGTCCAGAGCGCCTTGAGAAACCAGACGCCGACCGCGATCCGTAATACGGCCAGCCAGCGCTCGGGGAACCGCATGACCTGATCCGGGCGTGCGTCGACGGACATCGAACGAGTCCTCCGCGATGACTCTTGGACGCGAGCAACATAGTGGCCGTGTGTCGCGCCGTCCATTCTACTGAACCGCTATCCCGCGAGCTTCGCGCCGTACCCGCCTGCTGCACCGCGCCGATGAGGTGTGCGGCCGTCACCCGATCGTCGTCGAAGTCCACTTCCGCTTCGCCGGCCATGCACTGGTTTATCCTATCGCGGTGCCGGCCGTGGCGTTCCTGCTCAGCCTGTTCCTGATGCCGGAGACCCGGAAGATCAGCATCTGGCAGCCGTCCGACGTGCGCGCGCCCGCCAGGGGCTGATGAGACGAGTCGCCCCCCGCCGCGCCATCTGACTCGAGTGGGATCGTCGGCCCGGCGGGGGCGTGTTAGTGTTGCGGGCGAGCCACGTTCTCCGCCCTTGACGCCCGCGCGTCCACCATGCCAATGTGGAAGCGGCACCAGCGGTACCGAATCGCGTCCTGGACCTGCTGCTAGAGGAGGTCGCAATGCGTTCGAGACTCCTTTGTTGGCTCGCCGCAGTTGTCGTACTCCCCGCCACCACATTCGCACAAGACGTCAAGACGACCCAGGGCATCAACGTCACGCTTCACGGCATCGTGAACGCCACGTTCTTCGCTCAAGATGCCGACTTTGCGCTCGGCACCGGGCAAAAGGCGAACTACGTGAGCCTCGAGCTCGCAAAGTGGATACACGGCGGGGACGCGCGCAACACGCGCCTCAGCGTGGCGCTCGCCGGTCCCGAGGTCACCAAGGGGTGGCGCGGCAACGCCACCGCGGAGTTGGACTTCTTCGGCACGTTCGCCGGTGCGGGTGCGTTCGCTGACGAGCAACCACAGCCCCGGCTGCGCCTCGCGTACGCCGACCTCACCAACGGCCGCGCCACGCTCCGCATCGGCCAGGACTGGGATTTATTGCTGGGCAACATCCCCGTTTCGACATCTCACATCGCGTTCCCCTTGGGACACGGGTCGGGCGGATTCGTCGGCTGGCGGTTCACCCAGGTGAGGTTCATGAAGACGCTCAGCGCGCCGACGGCGCGAACGACGACGCGGGTCCAGCTGGCTCTGCTCAGCGGCTCCTGGAGCAACGATGCCGGCACGGACACATCAATCAGCGCAGGTGAGCGTGCAGGGCCGCAGGTCGAAGGGCGCTTCGACTACAGCACTCCAAAGTGGAGCGCGTACCTGGTAGGCCACGTCGATAACAAGGTCAACCCCAACATCAGCAGCTACATGGTCGAGCTGGGCGCCAACACGACGCGGGGCGATCTGACGCTTCAAGGCAATGCGTATATCGGCTCGGGGATGGCGCACCACATTGCCCAGATCGTCCAGTTTGGGGACTTCAAGGGATGGGGCGCCTGGCTCCAGGCCGGCTACGCCTTGAACACCAAATGGAGCGTGTGGGGCTTCTACGGCACCGACCGGCCGGACTCAACTGAGCTGGCTAACCTCCCAGCCACCGCGGTAACAGAGTCTAACGCGGCGACGACGATTCCGGTCGCAGCACGCCGCTTTAGCAGTTGGACGTTCACCCCGATGATCCGCTTTAAGCCGGCGGGCCCGTACTCGGTGGGCGTCGAGTGGCTGCACAACGAAGTCAAGCTCGGCAGCGGAGATATTCTGTCGGGCAACCAGGTCCTGCTCAGCACGCGGTTCGATTTCTAGGGGGCGGGGGGGCCGTATGCAGGTCAGTCGACGCGATTTCTTGCGAGTGACCGCCGGCGCGGGCGCCGGCACGGCAATCGGGGGGCTCGTCGGCCTCGGCGTGACGCTCGCGCCGGCACGGGCCGAGGCGCAGGAGCTGCGCATCCGGGACGCGAAGTCGGTGCCGAGCATCTGTCCGTTCTGCTCGGTCGGGTGCGCGACGCTGGTCCAGGTGAAGGACGGCCGCATCGTCAATATCGAAGGCGATCCGCGCAGTCCCCACAACGAAGGCACGCTCTGCCCCAAGGGCGCGGCCATTTACCAGCTCCACGTCAATCCGAATCGCCAGACGAAAGTCCTGCATCGCAAGCCCGGTGCGAGCGGCTGGGAGGTCGTCGAGCTTGAGTGGGCGATGGACCGCGTCGCCGAGCTGGTCAAAAAGACGCGCGACGACACGTTCATCGAGAAGCTGCCCAACGGGAAAACGGTGAACATGACGCCGGCGCTGTTCGCGCTCGGCGGCGCGACGCTCGACAGCGAGTTCAACCACGTCTGCCAAAAGTTCTGGCGCGGCCTCGGGATTGTCGCCATCGAGAACCAGGCCAGGATATGACACAGCTCTAGCGTCCCCGGTCTGGGGACACGGCTCGGTCGTGGCGCGGCGACGTTGTATCCGCGCAACCTGGAGCACACCGACTGCTTCGTGATCATGGGCTCCAACATGGCGGAGTGCCACCCCGTGGCGTTCCGCTGGCCCATGAAAGCCAAACTGAACGGCGCGAAGCTCATTCACGTCGACCCACGCTTCACCCGCACCAGCGCCGTCGCCGACCTGCATGTGCCGATCCGCGCGGGCTCCGACATCGCGTTCCTGGGCGGGCTCATCAATTACGTGGTCAACAGCAGGCGCTGGAACACGGAGCCCTTCTTCAGGGAGTTCGTGGTCAACTACACCAATGCGGCGACGATCATCAACAAGAACTTCAAGGACACCGAAGAGCTGGAAGGTGTCTTTTCCGGACTCGGCTCGTTCAGCGAGCCCCCGGCCTGGCCATACAACGGTTTCCAGGGACGCTACGACAACGCGTCGTGGCAGTACGAGCGCGACCCCAAACCACCCGGTCCCAAGACGGAAGACCTGATCGCGCGGCGCGCGGGGCCGCCGTTCGACGATTTGGTGCGCTCGCTGAAGCCGGGCCCGGCCCACAGGGACCCGACGCTGCAGAACCCGCACTGCGTCTTCCAGATTCTGAAGCGGCACTTCAGCCGCTACACGCCGGAGATGGTCGAGCAAGTGTGCGGCTCGCCCAAAGACAAGTTCATCCAGGTCGCCGAAACGCTGCTCGCAAACTCGGGGCGCGACCGCACCAGCGCGTTCGCGTACGCGGTGGCGTGGACCCAGCACACGTACGGTGTGCAGATGATCAGCTGTTGCGCGCTGCTACAGCTGCTCCTCGGCAACGTCGGCCGCCCGGGCGCCGGCGTCATGGCGCTGCGCGGTCACGCGGCGATCCAGGGCTCGACCGACGTCCCGACGCTGTACCACAGCATTCACGGTTACATGAACGCGCCCTCGGCGCTGCGCCCTCACGAGTCGCTGCGCGCGTATATGGCGGCCGAGACGACGCCGACCAGCTACTACGGCAACACGCCCAAATTCCTCGTCTCGTACCTGAAGTCGATGTACGGCGCCGCCGCGACGGCGGACAACGACTTCGGCTACGACTGGCATCCCAAGATTCTGGGGGATCACTCCCACATCGCGACGTTCGCCGCCATGGCCGAAGGCAAGGTCAAGGGGATGTGTTGCGTCGGGCAGAATCCGGCCACCTCGTTGAACGGCAACGCCACGCGTCTTGCCCTCCGCCAGCTCGACTGGCTCGTCGTCAAGGACAACTGGCTCACCGAAACCGCGAATTATTGGTACCAGGCGCCGGAGGTGAAGGACGGCCGGGTCCACGTCGGCGACATCAAGACCGAGATCTTCTTCTTCCCGTCGACGCAGATCGCGGAGTACGACGGCAGCTTCACCAACACGCAGCGCATGCTGCAGTGGCACTCCAAAGCGGTCGACGCGCCGGGAGACTGCCGCACCGACACCTGGTTCTACCACAACCTCGCGAAGCGCCTGAAGAAGGCGTACGCCGGCAGCACCGTCCCCAGGGACCAGGGATGGAACAACCTGCTCTGGGAGTTCGATCCGGACCCTGGCGTGAAGCCGATCTATCCGGGAGAGCCCGACGCCCTGAAGGTCCTGCGCGAGATCAACGGCTACATGACGGCCGACCCGCACCAGCACCTGCCGGGCTTCGCCGCGCTCAAGGACGACGGCTCGACGACGTGCGCCTCGTGGATCTACTGCGGGTGCTATCCGGCGCCCGATCAGAACATGACGGCGCGGCGCGAGCCTGATCCACCGGGCGTGCCCGGCGCCCACCTCAAGTGGGGCTGGGCATGGCCCGCCAACCGGCGCGTGATGTACAACCGCGCGTCGGCCGACCTGCGCGGCAATCCGTGGAGCGAGCGCAAGCGCTGGGTCTGGTGGGATGCGACGTTCGTGAATCCTCCCGATCCGAAGACCGGCGTCGCCCCGCCGCGTGGGAAGTGGGTCGGTTACGACGTCCCCGACTTCGCCGTGACCAAGGCCCCGGACGCGAAGCCCAAACCCGACGGCATCGCGCTCGACGCCTTGTCGGGCACCGACGCCTTCATCATGCGTGGCGACGGCAGGGGATGGCTGTTTGTGCCCACGGGATTGTTGGACGGCCCGCTGCCCACGCATTACGAGCCGCACGAGTCGCCCGTGCAAAATGTGCTGTATCCCAAACATCAGATGAGTCCGGTCCACAAGGTCTGGTCGGCCGGCAAAGCCTGGAACCCGCTGGCGAGTGTCGGCGACCCGAAGTACCCGCACGTCATCACGACGTACCGGCTCACGGAGATGTACCTCGCCGGCGCCATGAGCCGCTGGCTCCCCTGGCTCGCCGAGCTGCAGCCCGAGCTGTTCATCGAAATCGGCAAGGCCCTCGCCCAGGAGAAGGGCATCCGCAATCTGGACTGGGTCGTGATCTCGAGCCCGCGCGGTCACATCCGCGCCAAGGCACTAGTCACCGACCGCATCGGCGTGATGAACGTCGCCGGAAAGCAAATCCACCACGTCGGGATGCCCTGGCACTGGGGGTGGGCGGGACTGTCCACCGGTGCGGTCGTCAACGACCTGACATCCTGGGTGGGCGACCCGAACGTGTCGATCCATGAGGGCAAGGCGTTCGTCTGCAACGTGGAAAGGGCTTGATATGACCGCCCTCCCTCTTGCCGCCGAGCCCATGGGTTTCTTCACCGACACGACGATCTGCATCGGCTGCAAGGCCTGCGAGGTCGCCTGCAAAAACTGGAATCAGCTGCCGGCCGAAACCGGCGGGATCCGCGAGCTTTCGGGTGACAGCTACGACAACACGCGCAAACTCGACGGGCTCCACTGGCGGCACGTCAAGTTCATCGAGCAGTTCGACGGTCCCTACAACGGCCGTTGGCTGATGATGAGCGACGTGTGCAAGCATTGCGTGCAGGCGGGTTGCCTCGAGGTCTGTCCCACCGGCGCGATCATTCGCACCGAGTTCGACACCGTGGTGATCCAGTCGGATGTGTGCAACGGCTGCCGCGCCTGCATCGCCGCTTGCCCGTTCGGCGTGATCGACATGAACCCGGCCGCGGGAACGGCGCAGAAATGCACGCTTTGCTACGACCG
>DASPXJ010000024.1:0-26051 GCA_035637355.1 Gemmatimonadales bacterium | reverse complement strand
TGCGCCGCCACGCGCCGCCGATGTGGCGCGCCTTGCCGATCTCCTCATCCTCGCTGCGCCACCCCACGCGAATCTCGCGCAGCTCGAAGCGCTTATCCCGCACCTCAAAGCCGGCGCCCTCGCCACCGACGTCGGGTCCGTCAAGCGCGGCATCGTGGCGCGCGCCGAGCGGCTCGGTGTCGGGAATCGGTTTGCCGGCAGCCATCCGCTCGCGGGTACGCATCGCCACGGCTTCGAAGCGGCCCGCACCGACCTGTTCCGCGGCGCCGTCGTGTACGTGACGCCGTGCACCGGCCCCGGTGGTGGGGATGCGGCGCGGGAGATCGCGCACTTCTGGCAAGACGTGCTGGGGGCGGAGCCCGTCGTCCTCGATGCCGCACGGCACGACGCGCAGGTCGCCGCCACCAGTCACGTGCCGCAGGTCGTCGCGTCGCTCCTGGGCGATTTCCTCGCCCAACACGCGCCGCCCGGGTCGACGTTCGGCACGGGCGCCGCCGATACGACTCGACTGGCCGCCAGCGAACCGGCGCTGTGGACGGAAATCCTGCTCATGAACCGCGACGAGCTCCTGCCGGCGTTGCGCGTGCTCGAGGAGTCGCTGGGAACCGTCGAGCACGCGCTGGAGGCCGGCGATGCCGCGGCGCTCACGGCCTGGCTCACCCGCGCGGCGACGTGGCGGCGACGGATTGGCGGCGCCTAAGGTGCGACGCGTTGGCGGCGTCGTCCGGCCGCCCGGCGACAAGAGCATCTCGCATCGCGTGCTCATGGTGGCTGCTCTTGCCCGAGGGAAGAGCGAGCTGGCGGGATTGCTCACCGGCGCCGACGTGCGGAGCAGCGCCCGCGTGCTGCGTCAGCTCGGTGCGAAGATCTCGACGATTCGCGACACCGCGGTGCAGGTGTCCCGCTCCCGGCTCACCGCTCCCCGCTCCCCGCTGAATTGCGGAAACTCCGGCACCACCGCTCGCCTCATGCTCGGTATTCTGGCCGGGCAGCGCTTTGCGGCGACATTGACCGGAGATGCTTCGCTGCGCCGCCGCCCGATGCGGCGTGTTACCGAACCGCTCAAGGAGATGGGCGCGGATATAAAGGAAAGGGGCGACGGACTCCCCCTCACGATCCGCGGTGGCAAGCTGCGTGGGATCACGTACACGAGTCCCGTCGCCAGCGCACAGGTGAAGAGTGCGCTGCTGTTCGCGGGGTTGACCGGCGGTGTTGAGGTGACGATCCGTGAGCCGTACCGCTCGCGGGATCACACCGAGCGATTGCTCGCGCATTTGGGACTCGGTATCCACGAACGCGACGGTGCCATTGTGTTCGAACCGTCTCCACATTCCAACATTCCAACGTTCCAACTTTCCGTTCCGGGTGACATTTCCTCGGCGGCATTCATGGTGGCGGCGGCCGTGCTCGCGGAAGCCGGCGAGCTGCTGGTGGAGAATGTCGGCGTAAACCCAACACGGACGGGTTTTCTCGTGGTCCTCGAGCGCATGGGGGCGCGAGTCGAGCGGATCAATCTGCGCGATGCAGGGGGCGAGCCGGTCGCCGATCTCGTCGTGCGCCCCGCGGAACTGCGGGGCACCGTAGTAACCGCCGCGGAGGTTCCGACGCTCGTCGACGAAGTGCCGGTGCTCGCCGTGCTCGCGAGCCGAGCGCGCGGCTCGACCGTGTTCCGGGAAGTCGGCGAGCTCCGCGTGAAGGAGAGCAACCGGCTGGAGCTCGTTGCCGCGAACCTGCGCGCCGTCGGCGCCCGGGCCGAAGCACGGGGCAACGATCTACACGTCGAGGGTGGGGAAGGGCCGCCCCGCGGTAGGGTGGAGACCGCAAAGGATCATCGACTCGCCATGGCATTCGCAGTGCTCGGGTCGGTTCAGGGGTCTGACGTGAAGCTCTCAGAAAGGAAATCGGTGGCGATTAGCTACCCGGGATTCTTTGAGGACCTGAAACGCATTCGTGCCGACGTGCAGACGTGAGGCGTGCAACGTGCTGCGCGTGATAGCCATCGACGGTCCGGCGGCGTCCGGCAAGAGCTCGACGGCGGGCCGTGTCGCCGCGCAACTCGGCTGGGCGCATCTCGACTCGGGTGCGCTGTATCGCGCCCTCACGCTCGCGGCCCTCGACAATCTCGGGGAGTCCTCACCCCCTGACCCCGTCTCCGTTCCGGAGAGGGGGGACCGGGAGGGCAGGCGTCCGCCGGAGAAGTGGCCGGCGCGGCGCATCGTCGCCCTGGCGGAGAGTCTGCTGGTGCGGCTCGTCCTGGTCAGCGACGAGTTCAGGCCCGAAGTGGCGGGTGTGGACGTGGAAGAGGCGATCCGCAGCGAGCGGGTCACGCGGCATGTATCGGCGCTGGCCGCCATCCCCGAAGTTCGGACCTGGGTAAATACCCGGCAACGGCAGGCTGTGGAGGGTCTGCAGGGTGGTGGAGGGGTTGGAGGTGTGGTGGTCGATGGCCGTGATATCGGGACGGTCGTCTTTCCCGAAGCGCCGCTGAAGATTTTTTTGACCGCCACACCGGACGAACGCGCCCGGCGGCGGCTGTCTCAGCGGGGTCAGGCGGTGGATGTGGACCTGGTCCGGCGCGAGAGTCAAGCGCTGGCGGCCCGGGATGCCGCCGATTCCACGAGGCCGGTCGCTCCTCTCAAACCCGCCGCCGACGCCGTTTTGCTCGATACGACCGCCCTGACGCTGAAGCAGCAGGTGGCGCGCGTGGTTGAACTGGCGCGGGGCTTGTTCCCTGGGTAGGTTTCCGCCCGTGAATTCACACCCTGAAGGGTGTGCTCGGCAAACACTGTCCTAAAGGACAATGAATGGCGAGGTAACCTCAAACCCACAACAGAACCGGTGTCCTGAATGCTCGTAGAAGCACGTGACGTAGAAGAGTTCGAAGAAGACATTCCCACTCGTAAACCTCCCCGCCCGCAACTCCGCGTCCGTTCCGGTCTCGACGAGGAATATTCGTCCGACGAGATCGAGAAAATGACCCTGCTGTACGAGGGGACGCTGTCGAATATCCAAGAAGGCGAGATCGTCAAATCGAAAGTGCTGCGCGTGACCGACACCGCCGTCATCCTCGACGTCGGCTTCAAGTCCGAAGGCGCGGTGGCGATCGACGAGTTCAAGGATCCCAAGAGCCTCAAGGAAGGTGACGAGGTCGAAGTCTTCCTCGAGCACCTCGAGGATCAGGAAGGCGCCGTCGTGCTTTCGAAGAAGAAAGCCGACTTCATGCGCGTGTGGGAGCGGATCCGCGAAGCGCACGAGAAGGACGAAGGCGTCACCGGCACACTGGTGAAGAAGATCAAGGGCGGCGTCGTGGTGGACCTGATGGGTGTCGACGCGTTCCTGCCCGGCAGCCAGATCGCGCTGCGGCGCGTTCCAAATATCGACGAGCTGCTCGGCCAGAGCTTCGAGTTCAAGATCATCAAACTGAACAAGCGCCGCCGCAACATCGTCGTGTCGCGCCGCGTGCTGCTTGAGGCGGAGCGCAAGACGAAGCGCGACGTCCTGATGAAAGAGCTGTCCGTCAATCAGGTGCGGAAGGGCGTGGTCAAGAACATCACCGACTTCGGCGCCTTCATCGACCTCGGGGGCGTCGACGGCCTGCTGCACATCACCGACATGAGCTACGGCCGCGTGTCGCATCCGTCCGAGATGGTGCAGATCGGCCAGGAGCTCGAGGTGAAAGTCCTCGACATCGATTGGGAGCGCGAGCGCATTTCGCTCGGCCTGAAGCAGCTGCAGCCGTATCCGTGGCAGAACGTCGCGGCGAAATATCCGGTCGGCACGCGCGTGCAGGGCAAAGTCGTGTCGATCACGAACTACGGTGCGTTCGTCGAGCTCGAGCCGGGCATCGAAGGCCTCGTGCACATCTCCGAGATGAGCTGGACGCGCAACGTGCGGCATCCCTCCAAGCTCGTGTCGATCGGCGAGTCGATCGAAGCGGTCGTGCTGAAGGTGGACGAGACCGAAGAAAAGGTCTCGCTCGGCATGAAGCAGACGGAGCAGGACCCGTGGATGGCGTTGCCGCAGAAGTATCCGGTCGGCACGCGGCTGCGCGGCAAGGTCCGCAACCTGACGTCATTCGGCGCGTTCGTCGAAATCGAGCCGGGCATCGACGGCCTGATTCACATCTCCGACATGTCGTGGACCAAGCGCGTCCAGCATCCGTCGGAAGTCGTGAAGAAGGGCGACGAAGTCGACGTCCTGATTCTCAACGTGGACGCCGAGAACAAGCGGATCTCGCTGGGCCTCAAGCAGGCGCAGGAAGATCCATGGCTGCGTATCGGCGAGACGTACCCCGTCGGGACGGAGCTGCGTGGGCGCGTCATGCGATTGATGGACAAGGGCGTCGTCGTCGATCTGGGCAGTGACATCGAGGGCTTCGTGCCGATGTCGCAGCTCGGCATTCCCGACATTCAGCAGCCGGGGGATGCGGTGAAGGAAGGCCAGGCTGTGGAGCTGAAAGTTCTCGAGGTGGATCCCATCCACCACAGAATCGTCCTCGCCGCTACCGGATTCCCGAAAGACGACATAATTCCTATGCCCCAGCCCGCTGCGGACGAGACGCCGCCGGTAGACGCCTAAGGGGCCGAGCCCTCGAGGGGGACAGGTTATCCTGTCCCCCGTTCGTTTCCAGTTCTAGATTCCCGCACCATGAGCATGCGCGAGAAACTCGAGCTCCTGCAGCAAAAGCGCTCCGAATCCGAGCAGGGTGGTGGTTCCGACCGTATCGCCACTCAACACCAAAAAGGGAAAATGACGGCGCGCGAGCGGCTCGACGTGCTGCTCGATCCCGGTACGTTCGTCGAGCTCGACCGCTTCGTCACGCATCGCGCGACGGATTTCGGACTCGCCGACCAAAAAGTGCTCGGCGACGGCGTCGTGACGGGCTGGGGGCGGGTCGAAGGGCGCCTCGTCTACGTCTTCTCGCAGGACTTCACGGTCTTCGGCGGCTCGTTGTCCGAGGCGCACGCCGAGAAGATCTGCAAGGTGATGGACCTCGCCGTGCAGAACGGCGCGCCCGTCGTGGGGCTCAACGATTCGGGCGGCGCGCGCATCCAGGAGGGCGTCGCGTCGCTCGGCGGCTACGCCGACATCTTCCTGCGCAACACGCTCGCGTCGGGCGTGGTACCGCAGCTCAGCGCGATCCTGGGTCCCTGCGCCGGCGGCGCCGTCTACAGCCCCGCCATCACCGACTTCATCTTCATGGTGCGCGGCATCTCCTACATGTTCGTGACCGGGCCCAACGTCGTGAAGACCGTGACGCACGAGGAAGTGGATTTCGAGAGGCTGGGCGGCGCGGACGTGCACGGGGCGACGTCGGGGATCGCGCATTTCGTGCACGACTCGGAGCTCGAATCGATTACCGCGATTCGCACATTGCTGGGGTTTATCCCCGGCAACAATCTCGACACTCCGCCCATCCGCCCATCCGACGATCCGCCCGACCGCCGCGACGAAGCCCTGCTCGACGTCGTGCCGGACGAGCCCGCGAAGCCGTACGACATGCATGACGTGCTCAAGCGCGTCGTCGACGGCGGCGTGTTTCTCGAGGTACAGCCCGATTACGGCAACAACCTGATCGTCGGCTTCGCGCGACTGGCGGGACGGCCGGTGGGGATCGTCGCGAATCAGCCGGCGGCGCTCGCGGGCGTGCTCGACATCGCCGCCTCGCTCAAGGGCGCGCGCTTCATTCGCTTCTGCGATGCCTTCAACATTCCGCTCGTGACCTTCGAGGACGTCCCCGGGTTTCTGCCGGGGGTGGCGCAGGAGCACGGGGGTATCATCAAGCATGGCGCGAAGCTGTTGTTCGCCTACTGCGAGGCGACGGTGCCGAAGCTCACCGTCATCACGCGCAAAGCCTATGGCGGCGCCTATGACGTCATGAGCTCCAGACACATCCGCGGCGACTACAACGTCGCCTGGCCGACCGCCGAGATCGCCGTGATGGGCCCCAAAGGCGCGGTGGAGATACTCTATAAAGGAGAGGCCAGCGAGGAGCGTACCAACGAATACCGCGAGAAGTTCGCCCATCCCTACCAGGCGGCCGCCCGCGGCTATCTTGATGACATCATCGATCCGCGTGACACGCGCCCGCGTCTGATCGAGGCACTGCTGACCTTGGAGACGAAGCGCGCCAAGAACCCGCCCAAAAAGCATGGGAACATTCCTCTGTAAGGCCGTCCTTGGACTCCTGCTCGTGCAAAGCCCGGCGCCGCCGCCAGATTCGGTGCGCGCCGCGCTGTGGGCCCGCGTGAACGCGGATTCGACGGACGGGCCGGCGTGGCTGGAGCTGGGGCGCGCGTACCTGCAGCGCGACGTGGCGTATCACGTCCACAAGAAACCGGTCCCGGTCGACACGGTCTGGGCCCACGCGATGCTCGACACGGCGCAGCTGGCGTTCGAGCGGTCGGCGCGCTGGAGCGCCGGCACGCGCACCGCCGATTCCGCACGTGTCTTCCGCATCTACGCGCTGGGCGAGCGGGCGTACGTCGATTGGGAATCGGCGGGCAGCGCCGCGGCGACGCTCACGTGGCACACCCTGCCTGAAGGACTGCGCTTGCCGCCGGTGCTGGAGGAGCTGGGCGAGAATCTGCTGCGGGCTTGCCCGCATCAGGGCATCCTGTTCACCGCCGGTGAAACCGACACCCAGGCCGCCTGGTACCTGCGGTTTTCCCGCGGGCTCCGGCCCGATCTCGTCATCGTCCCGATGGACCGCTGGCGCGGCGACAGTGTGTTGCGCAACCGCGTGCTGCACGAGCTGAAAACGCGCGAGCGCTCGGTGCGTGCCCTGAGCCAGTCGCGTGCGGTATGCGCGAGCATGGGCTTCGAGCGCCCGCCTGCGGAGCGGGAGGTGAAATGGAACAAACGCCCCCTGGTGTGGGTGACCGGCAAGGAAACGAAAGCGGATCGCGTCCCCGCCCAGGACTTCGTGTTTGCGGCACTGAAGCTGTCGATCGACGAGCACGGCACGTGGGGCCCGCCGGCCATCGCGCTGTACCGGCGCGCGGCCGGCAACGTCGGCGCGCTGTGTAAGGCGATCGAGGCGTTCGATCTGGGGTCTGAGGTCGGGTGTCGTTGAAGCGGGTGCTGGTCGCGAACCGCGGCGAGATCGCGGTGCGTGTCATCCGCGCGTGCCACGAGGAAGGTCTCGAGGCCGTCGCGGTCTATTCCGAGCCTGACCGTCTCGCCCCGCACGTCCGCGATGCCGACGCCGCGGTGCTGCTCGGCCCCGCGCCCTCCGCGGAATCCTATCTCGCCGTCCCCAAGCTGATCGCGGCGGCACGCGCCACCGGGTGCCAGGCGGTCCATCCCGGCTACGGATTCCTGTCGGAGCGCGCCGGCTTCGCCGACGCCTGCGTGGAGGCAGGACTGGTGTTCGTCGGCCCGCCCGCCGCCGCCATTCGCGCCATGGGCGACAAGACCGAGGCGCGACGCCGCATGCAGGCCGCCGGCGTGCCGGTCGTCCCGGGAACCACGGCACCGCTGCGCGATCCCGTCGAGGCGCGTCGCGAGGCGAAGCGCCTCGGCTTTCCGGTCATGCTCAAGGCCGTCGCCGGCGGGGGCGGGAAGGGCATGCGGCTCGTCGGCGCCGAGGCGGAGGTCGAGACCGGATTCCATGCCGCCCGGCGCGAAGCCCAGAAGGCGTTCGGCGACGGCAGCATGTACGTCGAGAAGTATCTCGAACGGCCGCGTCACATCGAGATTCAGATTCTCGCCGACCATCGCGGCCGCGTCGTGGCGCTCGGCGAGCGGGAATGCAGCATTCAGCGGCGCCATCAAAAGCTCATCGAGGAGTCGCCGTCGGTTGCCGTATCTCCGGCACTCCGCCGCCGCCTGGCGGAAGCGGCGACCGCCGCCGCCGGGGCGGTGGGCTACGTCAGCGCGGGCACGATCGAGTTTCTGCTCACCCCGTCGGGGGAGTTCTACTTCCTCGAGATGAATACGCGGATTCAGGTCGAGCATCCCGTCACGGAGCTGGTGTACGGCGTGGATCTCGTGCGCGAGCAGCTGCGCATCGCCGCCGGACAGCCGATGCGCGTGCACGGCGCGTCGGGCCCCGGCGGCCAGCTGCACCCGCGCGGGCACGCGATCGAATGCCGCATCACGGCGGAAGATCCCTTCAATGATTTTCTTCCCGCGACCGGCGTATTGCAGTATCTGCGCGTGCCGAGCGGGCCGGGTGTCCGCTGGGATTCGGGAGTGGAGGCGGGGAACGACGTGACGCTGTTCTATGACCCGTTGCTCGCCAAGCTCATCACCTGGGGTGAGACGCGCGAGATCGCGGTGCAGCGCATGCGCCGGGCGTTGAGCGAGCTCGTCATCGTGGGCCTGCCCACCAGCCAGCCGTTCCATCTGCGCGTCATGGACGACAGCGAGTTTCTCAAGGGCGAGATCGACATCAAGTATCTCGAGCGCGCCGGCGCGCGCGTGCTCGCCGCGCCGCCCCGCGGCGGGGTCGAACGGGCGCTCGCGGTGGCGGGGGCGGTGATGATGGATGAGCATCGCGACCGGCCGCCGCCTGGCCTTTTGACCGCCCGACCGCCGCAGTCGACCGGATGGCTGCAGGCCGCCCGTCTCGATGCATTGCGAGACGATCTCGAGTGAGCGATCTCGTGACCATCACTGGCATTGCGGTCGGGGGAGATGGTGTCGGACGGTTGAGCGACGGCCGTGTCGTGTTCGTGCCGCGCACCGCGCCGGGCGACCGCATTCGGCTGCGACCGGATTCGCTGCAACGACACCGCAACTATGCTCGCGCCGAGGTCGGCGAGATCGTGCGTTCGGGCCCGGCCAGGGTGGCGCCGCCGTGCCCCCATTACGTCCACGATCACTGTGGCGGCTGCCAGCTGCAGCACCTCGCGTACGACGCCCAGCTC
This sequence comes from Gemmatimonadales bacterium, assembly GCA_035637355.1. Taxonomy (GTDB): domain Bacteria; phylum Gemmatimonadota; class Gemmatimonadetes; order Gemmatimonadales; family GWC2-71-9; genus 20CM-2-65-7. Next base: position 17,178 of record DASPXJ010000024.1, on the reverse strand, counting down.
GCTGCCAAGCGCGCGATCGTGGGTGATACGCTGCGGCGGATTGGGAAGCTGAAGATCGAGGACCCCGAAATCGTCGAGGCGCTCGAAGAGTGGCGGTATCGATCGAAGATCTCGATGGAGGCGACAACGACGGTCGGCTTACATCCCTACGACCGCGCGAGTTTCGTTTTTCCCCTCGCAGACTGTCATATCACCGATTTCCGGTTGATGGCGCTGTGGCGGGAGCTGCGCGGCAAGCTGGCCATGCTGCCGCAACCGCTGACGCGACTCACGTTGCGGCTCGATCGCGAGGAGCGCCGCCACATCATCGCAGAGTCCGCTGGCGAGCCGTGGCTCAACGCCGACGAGCTGCGTCGGGCGCTCGAGAGCGCGGTCGACGGCGAGATCATCTGCTGGTGGCAGCCCGTGGACGGCGCCGCCCGTGTGGTCGCCGGACCGGCAACTGGCTTTCCGGCGACCGCGTTCGAGCAGGTGAATCCGGGCATGGCGATGCTGGCGCGCCGCTGGGCAGTGGAGCAGCTCGGCGACGTGCGCGGCCAGACGGTCTGGGACCTCTATGGCGGCATCGGTGACACCGCGGCGCTGCTCGTGGAGCGTGGCGCGAGCGTGGTGAGCGTGGACGCGGATGAAAAGGCGGTGACGTGGGGGCGCACCAAGCTGCCGGCGGCCCGGTTCATCGCGGCTCGTGCCGAGGACGTCCTGCCGAGTCTGCCGGCGCCGCACGCCGTCGTCGTCAACCCGCCGCGCGCCGGCCTGCATTGGGACGTGTCGCTGCGGCTCACGTCGGAGCCGGTTTCGAGGCTCGCCTACATTTCGTGCGATCCGGCGACGCTCGCCCGTGATCTACAACGGCTCAACGTCAATTATCAGACGAAGGCGGTACGCGCGTTCGATCTCTTCCCGCAGACGGCACATGTAGAGACGGTGGCTGTGATGGAGGCGGCATGAAGTATCATGTCACTCTCCGGTCCCGGACCTACGTCATCGACATCGACGGCGGCGCAGTCACGGTCGACGGTGAACGGCTGGAAGCGCATTGGGCGGCCATACCCGGCACCCCCCTCATCCATCTGCTGCTGGGCAAAGACTCCTGGACGGTCGCCTGCCAGCAGCTCGACGGTCGCCCCCCCCGCTGGGCACTCGGTGCCGCAGGGGAGCGGTTTGAAATCGAAGTCCAAGACGACCGCTCCCGGCAGATCGAGGCACTCACGGGACAGGGCCGGAAGGTCGCCGCCGGCGGCGTCGTGAAAGCGCCCATGCCCGGCCTTGTTGTGCGCGTCGAAGTGAGCGAAGGCCAGGCGGTGGAGGTTGGCGAGGGTTTGGTGGTTGTCGAGGCCATGAAGATGGAGAATGAGTTGCGCGCGACTCACAAGAGCGTCGTCGACCGGATTCATGTGAAGGCCGGAGACCGGGTCGAAAAGGGCGCCCCGCTCGTGACGCTTTCCCCCCAACCCTCGCAACCCTCGGGTTGACAGAGCCTTACGCCTCGGTTAGAGTTCGCGTCTGCCAAAATCCAGGGCTAACCAGGGCATGAAGACGTACACGTTGAAGCCGCAGGATATCGAGCGTCGCTGGTGGTTGGTCGACGCGGCCGAGCAGCCGCTGGGCCGCCTTGCCAGCCGCATCGCGCAGATCCTGCGTGGCAAGCACAAGCCGACGTTCACGCCGCACGTCAACGGCGGAGATTTCGTCATCGTGATCAACGCCGAAAAGGTGCAGCTGACGGGCCGCAAGGTCGAGCAGAAGCGCTACTTCCGGCACACCGGCTACATGGGGCACGAGCGCTTCACGCCGGTGCAGAAAGTGCTCGGGAAGCATCCCGAGCGCGTCATCGAGAAAGCGGTGTGGGGGATGTTGCCGAAGACGACGTTGTCGCGCCAGCACGTGAAGCAGATGCTGAAGGTGTACGCGGGTGCCGAGCATCCGCACGCGGCGCAACAGCCGACGCCGCTCGTCGCCGTGGGGGGGGAGGCCAAATGAGCAGCGGCATCACACCGGAGCTGCGCTGGCATGCGATCGGACGCCGCAAGCTCGGCATCGCGCGCGTCTATTTGACGCCCGGATCGGGCAAGTGGAGCATCAACGGGCGGACGCTGGGCGACTATTTCCCCCGGCCCTCGCTCGTGTCGCACATTCAGCAGCCGTTCACGGCGACCGACACGCTGGGCGCGTTCGACGTGAAGGCGCGCGTGGTTGGCGGTGGGCTCACCGGCCAGGCCGGTGCGATGCGGCTGGGGATCGCCCGAGCGCTGGTGCTCGCCGATGACCGGCATCGCAAGAAGCTCAGAGAGCAGGGCCTCCTGACGCGCGATCCGCGCGCCGTGGAGCGGAAGAAGCCGGGCCGGGCGGGAGCGCGGAAGCGGTTCCAGTTCTCGAAGAGGTAATCGGTCATCGGTTATCGGTCATCAGTACCGATTACCGATAACCGATGACTAAAAATCACACACGTCACCCGATCTCAGTCTGGGTCCCTTCGGGGTGGATTGAGAGAAGACGGTGGCGGCGGTCAAACCCAGGAAAGGGATAGCGTGGCTCAGCCTCAGTTGCAGGAATTGTTGGAAGCAGGTGTGCATTTCGGCCATCAGACCCGCCGCTGGAACCCCAAGATGCGGCGGTTCATCTTCGCCGAACGCTCCGGCATCTACATCATCGATTTGCAGAAGACGCTGCGTCAGATCGAGGTTGCACAGGAGCTCCTGCGCAATGTCGTCTTGAAGGGCGAAGGGGTGCTCTTTGTCTGCACGAAGAAGCAGTTGAAGGGCATCCTCGAGGCGGAAGCGAAGCGCTGCAGCGCGTTCTACGTCACGGAGCGCTGGCTCGGCGGCACGCTGACGAACTTCCAGACGATCAAGAAGCAGATCAAGCGGCTCAAGGAGCTGGAGCAGGGCGCGGCGGACGGCGACTTCACGAATTACACCAAGAAGGAGCAGCTGCTGTTCGACCGCGAGCGCGGCAAGCTCGATAAGAACCTCGCGGGTATCAAGAACCTCGGCCGCCTGCCCGGCGCGCTGTTCGTGGTGGACGCGAAGAAGGAGCGCATCGCGGTCGCCGAGGCCAACAAGCTCGGGATCCCGGTGGTGGCGATCGTCGATACGAACGCCGACCCCGATCTGATCACCGTGCCGATTCCCGGCAACGACGACGCGATCCGGGCGGTCTCGCTGATCACGAATGCGGTTTCCGACGTGATCGCCGAAGCGCGGCGCCAGATGCCGCTGCGGGACACGGGCACGGGCGAAGAGGGCGAAGGCACGACCTATTCGACCGAGACGGGTGAAGCAGACGTGGATGGCGATCGCAAGAAGCGGCCGGCGCGGCGCAAGCGGCGGCCGAAGCCGGAGGCGATCGCCGCCCGGCTGAAGACCGAGGAGACGCCGGCCCCGGTGGAACCCGTAAGCGGGGGCGAGGCGTAACAACTCTGGAAGCTGCACAACCGACCGCCGCCCCCGGGCTTCACGGCGCGAGGGCGGCGTTTTTATGAGGAGTGAAGAATGGCGTCCGTGAAAGAGATTCCCGCAAAGCTCGTTGCCGAGCTCCGTGCCCGAACGGGCGCGGGCATGATGGACTGCAAGAAGGCGCTCGAGGAAACGGACGGCGACCTCGAAAAGGCCGTCGACGTCCTGAGAAAGAAGGGCGCGGCGAAGGCCGATAAGCGCGCCGGGCGTGAGGCGTCCGAAGGCGTGATCGGCTCATACGTCCATTTCGACGGATCCGTGGGTGTGCTCGTCGAGCTGAACAGCGAGACGGACTTCGTCGCGCGCACCGAGGACTTCAAGGCCCTGGCGAAAGACATCGCCGTCCACATCGCCGCGACCAACCCGCTCGCCGTGCGGATCGAGGATCTGCCGGCCGAGCTGGTCGCGCGTGAGCGCAAGGTGTACGAGTCACAGGTCGCCGAGCAGAAGAAGCCCGAGAACATCCGCGCCAAAATCGTCGACGGCATGATGCGGAAGTTCTACGAGGAGCGTGTGCTGCTCGAGCAGACGTTCGTGAAGGACGACAAGCGGACGGTGGGCGAGCTCGTGAAGGAGCTGTCGGGCAAGACGGGTGAAAAAGTCGGCATCCGTCGGTTCGCGCGACTCGAGCTCGGGGGCAACTGAATGGCGAAGCTCGCGTACGCGCGCGCGCTCCTCAAGCTGTCGGGGGAGTCGTTCGCGGGTGGGCGCGCTTCGGGCATCGACTTCGGCGTCATCGAGCGGTTGGCGGACGAGTTGAAGCAGGTCGCGGCCACCGGCGTGCAGCTGGGACTGGTGATCGGCGGCGGCAACATCTTGCGGGGCACCGCGGCGAGCCAGCAGGGGATGGATCGTGTCTCGGCCGACTACATGGGCATGCTCGCGACCGTCATCAATGCGCTGGCGCTGCAGGACATCCTCGAGAAGAAGGGCGTCGACACGCGCGTGATGACGGCGATCCGCATGGAAGAGCTGGCTGAGCCCTACATCCGGCGGCGCGCGTTGCGGCACCTGTCGAAAGGCCGCATGGTGATCTTCGCGGGCGGCACGGGCAATCCCTATTTCTCGACCGATACGGCGGCGGTCCTGCGGGCGCTCGAGATGGAAGCGCAGGTGATTCTCAAGGCGACCAACGTCGACGGCGTCTACACCGCCGATCCGAAGAAGGACCCGGCAGCCAAGTTCCTGCCGACGCTGACGTTTCAGGACGCGCTGGTGAAGGGCTACGCGGTGATGGACGCCAACGCCTTCGGGTTGTGCAAGGAGAACAACCTCCCCATCGTGGTATTCAACATCAACCAGCCCGGTGCGACGGCCAGGGTCCTGGCCGGAGAACGCGTCGGCACGATCGTCCAATGACTCCTGCGCCAGCGTCTACCCTCACGGATCACGTCAAACACGCCAAACAACTCATGGACAAAGCCGTCGAGGCCGTGAAGCGCGAATTCTCCACCGTCCGCACCGGCAAAGCCACGACGGCGTTGCTCGACCTCGTGCGCGTCGAGGCGTACGGGAACGAAATGCCGCTGACGCAGGTGGCGAGTGTGGCCGCGCCCGAGCCGAAGCTGCTCACGGTGCAGCCGTGGGACAAAGGGCTGCTGAAGGCGGTGGAGAAGGGCATCCTCGCATCGGACCTCGGTCTGACGCCCTCGAACGACGGCAATATCATCCGCATCCCGATTCCGCCATTGACCGAAGAACGCCGCAAAGAGCTGGTGAAGGTCGTGCACAAGTTCGCCGAGGAAGGCCGCGTCGCCATCCGCCACGCGCGCACGGAGACGATGAACCGGATCAAGAAGACGGAGCACGTCTCTTCCGATGATCAGAAGCACGCCGAGAAAGAAGTGCAGAAGACGCACGACGATCATCTCAAAGCGGTGGACGCGGCGGTGAAGGCCAAAGAAGCGGAGATCATGGAAGTCTGATGCTGCCCGGTCCGATTCCCCGCCACGTGGCGATCATCATGGACGGCAATGGCCGCTGGGCGAGCGAACGCCGGCTGCCCCGGCCGTTCGGCCATCGGGCCGGGATGAAGGCCGTGCGGGAGGCCGTCGAGGGGGCGATCGACGCGGGCGTCGAGGTGCTGACGCTGTTCGCGTTCTCCGACGAGAACTGGAACCGGCCCGCGCCCGAGATCTCCGCGCTGATGGACCTGCTCGAGGAGTACATCGCGAAAGAAGTTGCCGAGCTGAAGGAGCAGGGTGTGCGCGTGCACGTGCTCGGCGACCGCAGTCGGCTGACGCCGGGCGGCCGCGCGGCGGTCGAGCGCGTGGAGCGTGAGACGGCGGGGGGTCAGAAACTGTCGCTCAATCTGTGTATCTCGTATTCGTCGCGCGGCGAGATCGCGCGGGCGGCGCGCCTGCTCGCCGAGGAAGTGCTCAAGGGCACGAAGCGGCTCGAGGACATCGACGAAGAAGCGATTCGCGCCAAGCTGTACACGGCGCCCTGGGGCGATCCCGACCTGCTGATCCGCACATCGGGTGAACAGCGCCTGTCCAACTTTCTGCTGTGGCAGCTCGCCTACACCGAGCTGTACATCACGCCGGTGTTGTGGCCGGACTTCAGCCGGCGCACGCTGCTGGACGCCATCCTCGATTACCAGCGTCGCGACCGGCGGTTCGGCAAAGTCACCGCGTCCTGATGCTCACCAAAAACCTGGTGCAGCGCATCGCGGTGGCGGCGGTCGCCATTCCGCTGGCCGTGGGCGTCATCTGGCTGGGCGCCTGGGTACTCGCCGCGACGCTCGCCGTGCTCGGCATCCTCGGCGCGCGCGAGATCTACGATTTCGCCCGCCGCCAGGGGATCGAGCCGCTCGAACGCACCGGCTGGCTCGCCGCGGGCGCCATCCCATTGCTTGCCTACTGGGCCAAAGGCTCGGAGACGCGGTGGGCGGAGCCGGCGCTGTATCTGGGCGCGATCTGGCTGATGGTGGCGCTGGGGCTTGCGATGGCGCGGCGCGGACCCGGCGGCCGGCCACTGGCGAGCGTCGCGATCACCCTGTTCGGCTGCCTGTACGCGTCGGCGATGCTGGCGTTTTTGATCGCGATCCGCCACGGCACCAATGCAGCGAACCGACCCAGGGCTTACGTTCTTCTCACGGTGTTTCCGCTCGTGATCACCTGGATTTGCGATACGACAGCGATGGCGGTAGGCACGGGGGTCGGCGGGCCCAGGCTGGCGCCGGTGCTGTCCCCGAACAAGACGCACGCCGGCGCAGTCGGCGGGACGCTGGGCGGCATCATCGTGGCACTCGCGCTCGGCAAGTTTGTGCTCAATCGTGAAGGATGGCATTTCACCGCCGGCCAGCTGCTCCTGTTCGGCCTTGCCGTGTCGATCGTCGCGCAGGTCGGTGACGTCGCGGAATCGCTGTTCAAGCGGGAAGCCGGCCTCAAGGATTCGTCCAACCTGATCCCGGGACACGGTGGCGTGCTCGATCGACTCGATTCTCTGTACTTCGTGATTCCCACGGCTGCAGGGTTGTACCGCGTGTTTGGGGTGATATGAGCGTCGGGATCGCGATCCTCGGATCCACCGGTTCGATCGGCCGCTCGACGCTCCAGGTGCTCGCGCGCCAACGGGAGCGGTTTCGTGTCGTCGCCATCACCGGACATTCCAACAAGGAACTGCTCGCCCAGCAGGCAGCGGAATGGAAACCGGCATTTGTGGGGCTGGTCAATGGGAGCACGGAGCACGGAGCAGGGAGCGGAAACGGCGGCACCGCGTGTCTTGTCGAAGCCGCGACCCATCCCGACGTCAAGATCGTCGTGAACGGGATCGTCGGCGCCGCGGGCCTCGAGGCCACGCTCGCGGCGCTGCGCGCGGGCAAGCGCGTCGCACTCGCGAACAAGGAAACGCTCGTCATGGCGGGTGAGCTGGTTGCCCGGGCGGCGCGGGAGGGCGGTGGAGAAATCGTCCCCGTAGACTCCGAGCACAGCGCGGTGCTGCAGTGCGTTGCGGGACGCCGGCCAACCGAGCTCGCTCGTCTGATCCTCACCGCCTCCGGCGGACCATTCCGCACCTGGGGACGCGAGCGTGTGTCGCGGGCGACCGTCGCCGAAGCGCTCAAGCATCCGACCTGGACGATGGGCAAGAAGATCACGGTCGATTCAGCGACGCTGGTCAACAAGGCGCTCGAAGTCATTGAAGCGCATTTCCTGTTCGACGTGGATTATGATCATGTGGACGTGGTCATTCACCCCCAGTCCGTGATCCACGGTTTCGCGGAGTTCGTGGACGGCTCGGTGCTGGCGCAGATCGGATTTCCCACGATGGAGCTGCCCATTCTGTACGCGCTCACGTATCCGGAACGGGTGCCGGACCAGGGGGTGCGGCGCTTCGACCCGGTGGCCGCCGGAACCCTCACCTTTGAAGCGGTGCAGCCGGACCGGTTCCCCGCCTACGCCGTGGGCCGCGCAGCGGCGCGCGCGCGGGGCACCGCTCCCGCCATGTTCAATGCCGCGAACGAGGTCGCCGTGCAGCTGTTCCTCGAAGAGCGCATCACGTTCGGCCGGATCGCCGAGATCATCGAGCGCGTAGTGGAGCAGGGTCGTCCGGGTGATGCCGGGTCGCTCGACGGCGTGCTCGCCGCCGACGCCGAGGCGCGGCGGCTCGCGCGCGAGGCCGGGGGGGGGGCCGCATGCTGAACATCGTCTCGGTCATCATCGTGCTCGGCGTGCTGATCTTCGTGCACGAGCTGGGGCATTTCCTCGTCGCCAAGGCGGTGGGCGTCCAGGTGCTCCGCTTTTCGCTCGGCTTCGGACGGCCGCTGCTCGCGTGGCGCCGCGGCGAAACGGAGTACTGGGTCTCGTGGATTCCGCTGGGCGGCTACGTGAAGATGGCCGGCCTGGAAGAAGAGGGAATGGCGGGCGAGCTGGAAGGCGGGAAGGCGGACACCCCGATCGATCCGGCGCGCACCTTCGACAAGAAGCCGCTCTGGGCCAGGATGGCCGTGATTCTCGCCGGTGTCACGATGAATCTGGTGCTCGCGTTCGCGATCTACACCGGCCTCGCCGCGATTGCGGGGGCGCCGCGTCCCGCCGTGCTGCCGGTCGACTCGGTGGAGGTGGCGGCGCTCCCGCCGGGCGCGGAGAGGTTGAGCACGCTGCGGCGCGGCGACCGCATCACGCACGTCAACGGCGACTCGCTCAAGACGTGGGACCGATTCGAGGACCTGGTCGTCGCCGGTCCGGAGGAGTTGCGCTTGCGGGTCGCCGGGCGGCCCGAGCCGCTCGTGTTGCGCGTCGCTCGCGACACCACCGCGCGCTATGCGATCGTGCGTGCCGTGGTGCCGCTGTTTCCGCCGCGCATCGGACCGTTAGAGCTGGGCCAGCCCGCGCACCGCGCGGGGCTCAAGGGCGGCGACATCGTGGTGCGCGTCGGCGCGGACACCATCACGGCATGGTCCGACATGGTGCGGCGCATCCGCGCGAACCCCGGGAAACCGCTCGTGTTCACGGTGCTGCGCGGCGACCGTCTGACGCAAATCCCGATCACACCGGAGGCCAAGGACTCCGCGGGCGCGCACTTCGGCGTGATCGGCGCCTACCTGAATCGGCCCACGGTGCGAGTGCCCGTCAACCTCGGCAGCGCGGTGGCGCTGGGTGCCGGGCAAACGGTGGGGCAGGTCGGCGTCGTCGTGACATCGGTGAAGCGACTCGTGACGGGTCAGTCCTCGGCGCGTGAGCTGGGCGGGCCCATTGCGATTGCCCAGATGTCGGGCCAGGCGGCGCGGCTCGGACTCGACTGGTTCTTGAGCTTCCTCGCGTTCTTTTCCGTCAGCCTCGCGGTGTTGAACCTGCTGCCGATTCCCGTGCTGGATGGTGGACACGCGATGTTCCTGATCGCCGAAGCCATTTATCGCCGCCCGCTGTCGCCGCAATTGCGGTTGCGGCTCACCCAGGTCGGCATGCTCGTGGTGCTGGCCATCATGGTAGTTGCGCTCGGCAACGATGTCCTCCGGCTCTTCCGCTGATCCGCTAACCGCGTATCTCGCCGGACAAGTGACCGCGGAGCAACTCGTGGTCGCGGTGACCGCCGAGTATTACCGGGATGCGAGAAGCGGGATGCGGGATACGCTAAGACCCGTCATCGAAGTGATCGAGCGCGCCCACCCCGGGGTGGTGGAGCTTGCAGGCTCTCAGCAAAGTCCTGGATTCGCCGTGAGGCTGGCCAATCGACCGTTCCCCAAACGGTATGAAGATGAGCTTCGCACTGCGGTGACTGCGGCATTGGAGACGCATCCCGCATCCAACATCCCCCATCCCGAACACGTGAGCACGAAGCGTGGATTGTTTAACCGGATCTTCGCGGCGATCCGGAAAGTCTTCAGCGCATAAGCTTCACAACGAGTCCGATCAGCAACAGCAGGCCGACGGCCGCTCCCGCAATCACCAGCCATGTGCGGCGATTGGTGGGGGGATCGATGATCGCCTCCCGCTGTGTCGTGCCCATCGGCGCCGCCCCGAGCGAGAGCGTGGGACGGCGTTTCTGCTCGACCTCATCGAGATCGGCACGGAGCTCGGCCGCGTTGGCATAGCGGTCGTCGGGATGTTTGGCGAGGCATTTCAGCACGACGCGCTCGAAGCGTTTCGACAGCTCGGGGCGTTTGCGCCGCAGCGACGGCGGCGGATCCTCGACGTGCATGCGCGCCAGCTCGAACCAGTCGGTCGAGCTGAACGGCACCTCGCCGGTCGCGGCCTTGTACAGCGTGACGCCGAGCGCGTAGAAGTCCACGCGCTGGTCGAGCGGCCGCCCCTGCGCCTGCTCCGGCGACAGGTAGTGCGGGGTGCCGATCGTCATGTTCACGCCCGTAGACGCAACGTAGCCCGACACGGCGCGCGCGATGCCAAAGTCGGTGAGCACGGCGGCGCCGTCGGAGCGAATCAGGACGTTGTCCGGCTTCAAGTCGCGATGAATGACGCCCTGGCTGTGCGCGAATTCGAGCGCCGCCGCCATGTCGCGTGCCAGCCGGAGGATGTCCTCCTCGGGAAGGGGTCCTTCCCGCGCGATGCGGGCGCCGAGGCTGTCGGCGCACAGGTCCATCGCGAAGTAGACGTGCTCGCCGCTCTTGGCGACCGACCGGATGCGGATGATGTGTGGGTGTTCGAGCTTGGCGGCGGTCTCGCTCTCATTCCGAAAGCGCGACTCGAACTGGGGATCGCCGGCGTAGCGGGGCTTCAGCACCTTGATGGCCACGGGGGTGCCGTCCGTCCCGCGGCCGACGAACGCCCACGCGAAGCCCCCTTGGCCGAGCAGGCGTTCGAGGGCGTACGGGCCGAGGGTCCGGCCGACGAGGTCGGTGGCAGCGTTCGTCACAGGCGCACTTTACAAAGGGGTGTAAGCCGGTTAACCTACGGCGCTTCCAACGATTAGGGAACAGGGACGATGTACGACAAGACGACGCCGGTCAGGAAACACGGGCTGCACGACCGGGACACCGGCTCGAGCCGGGTTCAGGTAGCGCTGCTCACCGAGCGCATCAACAGCCTCACGGATCACTTCCGGGTCCACGCCAAGGACTACCACGGGCAACGCGGCCTGCTGCGCATGGTCAGCCGCCGCCGCCGCCTGCTGGAGTATCTCAAGCGCACCGATCTCGCGAAGTACCGGCAGCTCATCGAAGAGCTCGGTCTCCGTCATTAGTTGGTAACGGTGTCGTTGCAGGGCGTCCCGGAAAGAGCACCGGGACGCTCGGCGTTTTTTCTATTGCTCTAGACAGGCAGATCAGTGAAGCACGTCGAGAAGCAGTTCGCCGGCCGCACATTGAAGCTCGAAGCGGGGCGACTGGCCAAGCAAGCAGCAGGATCGTGTCTCCTCCAATTCGGCGAGACGGTGGTGTTGGCCGCGGTGACGGTGTCCGAGAACATCGCGAACCTGCCGTACTTTCCGCTGACCGTCGAATACCGCGAGAAGGCCTACGCCGCCGGCAAGATTCCCGGCGGTTTTTTGAAGCGCGAAGGCCGGCCCTCCGATGAGGAAATCACCTCGGCGCGTGTGATCGACCGCTCCGTGCGGCCGCTCTTCCCTGAAGGCTTCAAGAACGAAGTGCAGGTCTTCGTCTATGTGCTTTCGGCGGATCAGGAAAACGACGCCGACGTGCTCGGCGTGACGGCGGCGTCCGCGGCGCTCTCGATGTCCAAAGTGCCCTGGAACGGCCCAATTGCCGCCGTGCGCGTCGGCCGGGTCGAAGGGGCGTGGATCCTGAACCCCACCTTCCAGCAGCTCGAGTTCTCCGACCTGGACCTCACTGTCTCCGGCTCCCGCGAATCGATCGTCATGGTCGAGGGCGGCGCGCTGGAGCTCACCGAGGCCGAGATCGTGAAGGCGCTCGAGGTGGCGCACAAAGGCATCAAGGAGCTGCTCGACATCAGCGAAGAAGTGGTGGACGCGATGCGGCAGCCCAAGATGGAATGGGTCAAGGCCGAGCCTCCCGCCGACCTCGTCGCGCGGGTCAAGGAATTGGCGGACGATAAAGTCTCGGAAGCGTTGACGCTCGCAGTCAAAGCGGAGCGGACGCAGGCGCTCAGCGCCATCAAGCAGACGATCGTCGAAAAGCTGGCCGAGGAATTCCCCGACAAGCTGCGCGAGATCGTGGCAGTCATCGAGGAAATCGAGTACAAGACGATGCGCGACCGCGTGCTGTCGGCGAGCGAGCGTGTGGACGGGCGCGATCTCGACACCGTCCGGCCGATCACCTGCGAGGTGGGCTGGCTGCCGCGCACGCACGGCTCCGCCCTGTTCACGCGCGGCCAGACCCAGGCGCTGGTATCGGTGACGCTGGGGACGACGCGGGATGAGCAGCGCATCGATTCGATCGACGTGGCGCAAGAGACGACCAAGTCGTTCATGCTGCACTACAACTTCCCGCCGTTTTCGACGGGCGAAGTAAAGCCGATTCGCGGCACGTCACGCCGCGAGGTGGGGCACGGCGCGCTCGCCGAGCGGGCGCTGCAGGCGATCCTGCCGCCCTACGAACAGTTCCCGTATACGCTGCGCATCGTCTCGGATATTCTCGAATCGAACGGGTCGTCGTCGATGGCCACGGTGTGCGGCGGCTCGCTGGCGCTGTTCGATGCCGGCGTGCCCGTCAAGTCCGCCTGTGCCGGCATCGCGATGGGACTGATCACCGCCGGCGACCGCACCGCGATTTTGACCGACATCCTGGGCACCGAGGACCATCTGGGCGATATGGATTTCAAGGTCGCCGGCACGCGCGATGGTGTCACCTCGATTCAGATGGACATCAAAGTCGAGCGGCTCGACTGGAAGGTCATTGCCGAAGCCCTCGAAAAGGCCAAGAAAGCGCGGCTTCACATTCTCGACGTGATGCAACAGACGATGGCACAGCCGCGCTCGCAGCTCTCCAAGTATGCGCCCCGCATCCTCACGATCCAGATCCGGCCGGACAAGATCGGGGACGTCATCGGTCCCAAAGGCAAGACGATCCGCGGCATCCAGGAACAAACGGGCGCCGAGATCAACGTGGACGACACGGGATTGGTCACGATCTCCGGCGTGGGCGAAGCCGCCGAGCGGGCACGCGACATGATCTCGGGAATCGTGCAGGAACCCGAGGTGGGCAAAGTGTACGAGGGCGTGGTGAAGAGTACGACGGCCTTCGGCGCCTTCGTCGAGATCATTCCGGGCGTCGAAGGGCTGCTGCACATCTCCGAGCTGCAGCATGGCCGCACCGAAAAGACCGAGGACGTGGTCAAGAAGGGCGACCACCTGAAGGTGAAGCTGCTCGAGGTGGACGAGCGGGGCCGGATGCGGCTGTCCCGGAAAGCGCTCATCGAGAAGAACTAGCGTGTCCGACACGCTAGATACGGTCCTCCTGGACCGGGAAATCCACCGCACCACGGCGCCGAACGGGGTGACGGTGCTGAGCGAGCGGGTCCCCACCGTTCGCTCGGCCGCCGTGGGCGTGTGGGTGCGCACCGCGAGCGCCCACGAGCTGCGCCCCAAGATGGGCGTGTCGCACCTGCTCGAGCACATGGTCTTCAAGGGGACGGAGCGGCGCACGGCGCAGGAGATCGCGCTGTCGCTGGAGTCACGCGGCGGGTCGCTCGACGCGTACACCTCGCGCGACTCCACCGCCTATCACGCCCGCGTGCTCGACACCGACCTGTCGCGCGCCCTCGATGTCATCACCGACATGATCCGCCGCCCCACGCTGCGCGACAGCGATCTCTCGCTCGAGCGCCAGGTGGTGCTGGAGGAGATCAGCACCGTCGCGGACACGCCGGATGATGAAGTCTTCGATCTCATGTACGAGACGATGTGGCCGACCCATCCGTACGGCTTCCAGATCCTCGGCACCAAAGAGACGGTGAGCGCGCTGTCCGCGGCCGATCTCAAGCACCTGCATGGCCGCGCCTACTTTCCCGGCAACTGCATCATTGCCGCGGGCGGCAATCTGACGCACGATGAGCTGCTCCAGGAAGTCGAGCGGCAGGGCTGGTTCGACGGCGGCGGCACGACGTCGCCGCCGCTCGATCCGCCACCCGTGCCGCCGGTGCCTCCGGCGGTGCGGGGCGTGACCAAGGCGTTCGAGAAAGACACCGCGCAAACGCACATCGTCTTCGCGACCGACACGATCCCGTACGCCGACAGCCGCAAGTACGGCATGCTCGTGCTGTCGAACATCTTCGGCGGGGGGATGTCGAGCCGGTTGTTCCAGCGGGTGCGCGAAGAGCTGGGGCTCGCGTATGCGATCTACAGCTTCACGTCGTTCTATCGCGCCGTCGGCATGGCCGGCGTCTACGTCGGCACCCAGCCCGCGCGCGCCGAGAAAGCGGCGGAAGCGATTCACGGCGAGTTCGCGCGCATGGCGAGCGAGGGACTGCGGGGCGAGGCCCTGGAGGACGCGAAACAGCAGACACTGGGGCAGCTGATGCTGTCGCTGGAGAGCCCCACGGCCCGGATGTATCGTTTGGCCAGCACGGCGGTGTACGGCGAGCAGTACCGCAGCCTGGACGAAATGCTGCGCACCGTCGAGGCGCTCACTGCCGATGAGGTAGCGGCGCTGGCGGCGGAGTTCTTCGCACCCGAACGGCAGACGGTGGTCTCACTGGGACCCAATGGAGGCAAATCGTGATCGTCGGCGTCCCAAAGGAGATCAAGACGGCCGAGCACCGCGTGGCGCTGGTGCCGGCGGGAGCGGAGTCGCTCGCCAGTGACGGCCACACGGTCCTGGTGGAGCAGGGGGCCGGCCTCGGCTCGGGATTCGGTGATGAGACCTATCGCGCGGTGGGCGCGGAAATCGCGCCGGCAGCGGAGACCGTGTGGTCCCGGGCCGAGATGATCATGAAGGTGAAGGAGCCGATCGAGCCGGAATGGTCGCGCATCCGCAAAGGCCAGCTGGTCTTCACCTATTTTCACTTCGCTGCCTCCGAAGCACTCACCAAAGCGATTATCAAGTCGGGATGCGTGGCGATCGCCTATGAGACGGTCGAGCTGCCGAGCAAAGAGCTGCCGCTGCTGACGCCGATGAGCGAAGTCGCCGGGCGCATGGCGGTGCAGGAGGGCGCGAAGTACCTCGAGAAGGTGTTCGGCGGGTACGGCATCCTGCTCGGTGGCGTCCCGGGCGTGCTCCCGGCCGAAGTGCTGATTCTCGGCGGCGGGGTCGTCGGGACGAATGCGGCCAAGATGGCCGCCGGGCTCGGCGCCCACGTCACGCTGCTCGACATTTCGCTCGATCGCCTCCGCTACCTCTCTGATGTGCTTCCCGCCAACGTCGACCTGCTCTACTCGAACCGCCACAACATGCTGGACCAGCTTTCCAGGGCCGACGTCGTGATCGGCGCCGTGCTGCTGACCGGCGCCAAGGCGCCGAAGCTCGTCAAGCGCGCCGATCTGAAAGTGATGAAGCAGGGCTCGGTGATCGTGGACGTGGCGGTCGATCAGGGCGGCTGCATCGAGACGACGAAACCGACCACGCACGACCAACCGACGTACGTCGTCGACGGAATCATCCATTACGCCGTGGCGAACATGCCCGGCGGCGTGCCGCGCACGTCGACGCTGGCGCTCACGAACGCGACTTTTCCGTATGCGAAGAAGCTGGCACGGCTGGGGTGGAAAGAAGCCTGCAAGAAGGATCCCAGCCTGTTTCTGGGCCTCAACGTGGTGGAGGGCAAAGTGGTGTATCCGGGAGTCGCCGAGGCGTTCAATTTACCGCTCACGGATCCCAAGTCAGTCGTGTAGCCCTCGCCCCCCGGAACGCGTTTTGGGGTACCGCGATCGTCGAGATCGGGCATGCGATTACTCGAGGCGCTGCGGTTGCGGGTCAAGGACATCAACTTTGCCAGGAACGAGATTACGGTGCGAGGTGGCAAGGGCTCGCGACCGGGTCACGATGCTTCCGGAGCGGCTGAAGGGGCCCTTGCTGCATCATTTGGCCGAGGTGCGCGGGCAGCACAAGACGGTGCAGGAGCTGCTCGGTCATCGGGACGTATCCACCACGATGGTGTACACGCACGTCCTCAACCGGGGCGGCAGGGGCGTGAAGAGTCCCGCCGATATGCTGTAATATTGCGTTTAGACAGACCAGCCTATTTCATTACCCACGAAGGAGACCTTCGGGATAGGCAGGGAGATATGGACTCCGAGACGTTTAAGACAGTTCTGTCGAAGTATCGTTAGGCCGCACGTTCAGTCCAGAACAGGTCGATGACTGATTCAATCGCCGCTGAATCTCCGGCTTCTCCAGTAACGTCGAGACCCATGCCTCTCATTCTTCGGGTTCTGGGCGGCATAGGCGGTACCGTCGTATTCGTCATCGGTCTCGTCATTTCGTTCGGCGCAATTCTCGCATCGCCGTTGGGCGTGTGGCTCGTCCGGCGCTGGACGAGACGAAACGACAGACGGCCGAGTCGGATGGCTATGAGCGCAAGCAGCGAGGACAACAAAACCATGAAGCATGACCGTTACCTCAACATCGGCGTATTGCTTGCTTTGTATTCCTACCCAACGCTTGTCCAAACATTCAAAGAAGAATTTGTCTCGCCCGACCGGAGCTGCCGAATCCTCTACGAGGGAGCCTCCGATCACGGTAACGGGGTCTTTTACGATATAAGCGACGGTAAGAAGAAAATAATTCTGAAGGAATACGTAAGGATCGGACCTCAGATTAACTGGATGTCGAGTTCAATTGCCGAAATCTTTTTCTCAGAAGGATCGCCCGCTTATCATAGCGAGTACTATGATTGCAAAGAGCACCGAACTTCACCCTCTTATTCCCTCAGCATCGCTTTCGAGCCAAGAACAAAGATCATTGCGGTGCTAGAAGACGAAAAGATTATCTTTTATAGACTCTTCCACAACAAAGCGTTCTATCGTGCTAACGCACCGGGTGTTGGCCTGTTGAGCTATTTTGATTGCGAATCTGACACCAAATTTGAAGAATCACGTCTTCTACACATAAAAATGAAGTGCGACGACGGTAACAACGTCGATTTGAAGATAAAGGTGCCTAACTAACGCCTCGACGCGGACGCGCAGGCCTGGTGTTCGTGAGTGCGTTGTCGGGGTTCCCACCTTTCTTTCTCGTGAGCATCGCGGCAGGCATGCTCACATTCCCACTCATGCCGTTCATCATCCTCGGCTTCGCGGGTCGCTTGATCCGGTTCGCGGTGGCCGTCTTCTTCCCTCACTGGCGAATGGCAGCAACGGCGCGCGTAGATTGGGGAATGAATCTTTCTTCAGCGCGCCGCAGCTTAAGCGC
>DASPXJ010000023.1:0-5288 GCA_035637355.1 Gemmatimonadales bacterium | reverse complement strand
GCCGCCGCCCTGCGCCTGGAGCCTGGTGTGATCTACCTGCTGGCCTCCGAGAACACGCGAGTGTCACCGCGTGCGCTGCGCGAGGACGGGTCACCGGCGGCGCCCGTGCTGGTGACGTGGACGTCGCTACGATCCGACGTTGCCAGCGTGGATCAAAGTGGCAATGTCGTCGCCCTTTCCCCCGGCCAGGGCACGATTCAGGCGACAGCTACTGGCGGGCTCACGGCTACCGCTCCAGTCGTCGTCCAGCAAGCGGAGTACACGGTGCGCGAGGGGTCGCCGCTCAAGCTTTCCCCCGGTGAGGTCGATACCCTACATGTGATCGTCGCAGCGCAGAACAACCGGACCGTGAACCCGCTGGTGCTGCAGTGGGCGTCGAGTGATCAGAGCGTAGCCCGCATCAGCCTCGGCGGCGTCGTCACCGCCGCTGGGCCGGGCAAGGCGATTTTGACCGTCTCAGGCCTGCTGCAGAGCAAGAACATCGACGTATCGGTTCACCCAATCGTTGAAAAGCTCTCGGTTCGCCCCACCGTCTCCGCCGAGGTGCCGGTGGCCCTCACCGGAACGGTCAAGTTCGAGGCCCAGGCGCTGACATCGGATAACACGCCTGTTCCGGAGGCGCCGCTCCGCTGGAGCGTCGCCGATCCAGCCATCGCGAGCTTCGATCCGCAAACCTGGACGCTGACCGGACGGGCCGTTGGAAAGACGCAGCTGACGGTTCGTGGGCCGCGGACCGGGCTGATCGCCGTCTGGAATGTCAGCGTCATCGCGGGGTCGGTGCGGTTTACCCAGCCTCGCGTGGGCATCGGGCTCAATCAACGGCACACGTTGCGGGCGAACTACGCCGACGATCAGGGCAACGTCCTGGGACCGGCTACAAACCTCACCTGGAGCAGTGACAATCCCCAGGTAGCGACCGTCGGCGAGGATGGGACGGTCTCCGGGACCGGCTATGGCCATGCGCACATCACCGCGGCCGCGCCCGGCGGCAAGAGTGCGGCGGCCGACGTCTATGTCGTTGGCGAGATCATCGTCGCAAGCTCGCGCACCGCGGGCAAGTTCCAGCTCTATGCCGCGGAGCGTTCCAACCTCGCGCAGCTCACGAAGCTCACCCCTGATACGTCGTCGGCCACCGATCCGGCGTTCTCGCCCGACGGCTCACGCATCGCGTACGTCTCGCAGCGTGACGGCAACGCCGAGATCTACGTGATGAATGCGGACGGCACCGGGGCCGTGCGGGTGACCAATGATCCGCAGCCCGATGGGCGGCCGGCGTTCACGCCCGATGGGCAGGCCATCGTTTTCCATTCGTCGCGCCCAGCCCCCCCAGCCCCCCCAGCCCCCCCAACGCCCCAAGCCTCCGCGGGCAAACAGCAGATCTGGACGGTGAACCTCGACGGCACGGGACTCACGCAGCTCACGCGCGACTCGGTCAATGCGTCGCCCACGGTGTCCCCCGACGGGCAGACCGTCGCGTATGTCTCGACACGCAATAAGGACTCCGACATCTGGCTCATGGGCCGCGACGGCTCGAACCAGCGCCAATTCACCCGCTCCCCGCAGCAGCGCGAAACCGAGCCGCGCTTCCTGCGGGACGGTACGCTCGCCTATCTGGTCGAACGGCGGGACGGCAATCGCACGGTGCAGCAGGTGATGCGCGCCGATCTGGCGACGGGCAATGTCACGGCGCTGACAGGCACCGATCTGGCGATCGCATCGTTCGCCGTTTCTCCGTCCGGTGACCTCGTCGCGCTGGTCGTCAACGCCGAGCCGCAGAATCGCCGCAATCCCGCGTATCGGGTCTATATCCAGCCGGTCAGCTCTGCGACCCCGGTCCCCATGCCGACCACAGGGACAGAGCAGATGATCACGCCGACGTTCCGGCCCTAATAGGAGTCAGGAGTCAGGAGTTGGGATTCTGGGGGAACGAATGCGCGCCTGCGTTCTGACCGCCACCGGCGGTCTCGACCACCTCCAGATCACCGAAGTGCCTGACGCACCCGCACCGCGGGCGGGCGAAGTCCGCATCGCCATTCGCGCGGCGGCGCTCAATCATCTCGATCTGTTCGTTGCCGAGGGCATGCCAGGTGGGGCCGATCGCTTTCCGCACATCGTCGGCGCCGACGGCGCCGGCGTGGTCGAATCGGTCGGGTCCGACGTGAAAACGGTGAAAGTCGGCGATCGCGTCATGCTCAATCCGGGCATCTCCGACTACACGTGCGAGTTCTGCCGCGCCGGCGAACATTCCCAATGCGTCAATTACCGGCTGCTGGGAGAGCATCTGCCCGGGACGGCCGCCGAGCTGGTGACGGTTCCTGCGCACAACGTCGGGCGGATTCCGCAATTGTCTCCCGAGCTAACATGGGCGGAGGCCGCCGCCTTTTCGCTTGTTACACTCACGGCGTGGCGCATGCTCGTCACGCGCGCGCAGCTCAAAACGGGTGAGACCGTGCTGGTGTGGGGCATCGGCGGCGGGGTTTCCTTGACCGCGCTGCGCATCGCCAAACTGCTCGGCGCCCGGGTGATCGTGACATCCTCGGACGACGCGAAGCTCGCCGCCGCCAGACAGCTCGGCGCCGACGTCACGTTGAATCACAAGACGCAAAAGATCTCGCAGGAAATCCGGGCGCTCACGAACAAGCGGGGTGTAGACGTGGTCGTCGAAAACGTCGGGGCGGCTACGTGGGATGAGTCCTTGCGCTGCCTGCGGCGGGGCGGCCGGCTGGTCATCTGCGGCGCCACGTCGGGGCCGCAGGTCGGGCTCGATATTCGCCGGTTGTTCTGGCATCACTGGAGCATTCTCGGATCCACGATGGGGAACGCGGCCGAGTACGCGGAAATCGTCCGACGGCTCGGCCAGGGGCAGCTGCGGCCGATCGTGGATCGGGTCTACCCAATCGTCCAGGCCCGTCAGGCGTTCGAGCGGCTCGCGAAGGGCGAACAGTTGGGGAAGATCGTGGTGGAGTTGCCTTCAAGAGTCTAAGTAGTTAATTTTTATCAACTTAGCCATACCCCGGCTCCTGATTCCAAACTCCTAACTCCTGACTTTAATGACCGGTCCTAACGTTCGAGAGCGGATCCTCCCGCGCCTCATCGAAGACGAATTAAAGGAATCGTTCCTCGACTACTCGATGAGCGTCATCGTGCAGCGCGCGCTGCCCGATGTGCGCGACGGCCTGAAGCCGGTGCACCGCCGCATCCTGTACGCCATGCACGAGCTCGGCCTGGTCCCAGGCCGGCCCTATAAGAAGGCGGCGACGGTCGTCGGCGACGTGCTCGGCAAGTATCACCCCCACGGCGACATCGCGGTCTACGACTCGCTCGTGCGGATGGTGCAGGACTTCTCGCTGCGCTATCCGCTGATCGACGGCCAGGGAAACTTCGGGTCGGTCGACGGCGACTCGGCTGCGGCGTACCGCTACACGGAAGCGCGGCTCACCCGCATCGCGATGACGATGCTGGAAGACATCGACAAGAACACGGTCGACTTCGTCCCCAACTTCGACGACCGGTTGCAGGAGCCCACCGTCCTGCCGGGACGCTTGCCGAACCTGATCGTGAACGGCTCGGCCGGCATCGCCGTCGGCATGACGACGAACATCCCGCCGCACAATCTCAGTGAAATCGTGCAGGCGATCGTCCACCTGGTGGACCATCCGACCGCCACGATCAGGGACATCCGGAAGTTCGTCAAAGGGCCCGACTTCCCGACCGGTGCCATCATTTACGGGCGCGAAGGCATCAAGGAGTGCTACGAGAAGGGCCGCGGCCGGATCATCATTCGGGCGCGCGCCATCGCCGAAGAGAAGGAATCGACCGGCAAGCAGCAGATCGTGGTGACCGAATTCCCCTACCAGGTGAGCCCGGAGCGCGTGCACGAGCAGATCCGCGATCTCGTGCTGGCGAAGAAGCTCGAAGGCATTTCCGACGTGCGGAACGAGTCCGACAAGGAAGGCATCCGCCTCGTCATCGAGCTGAAGCGCGACGTCATCCCCATGGTCGTGCTCAATCAGCTCTACAAGCACACGCAGATGCAGCAGACCTTCGGCGCCATCATGCTGGCGCTGGTGGACGGCGGGCCGCAGGAGATGACGCTGCTCGAGATCCTGCAAAACTTCATCGAGCACCGCCACACCGTCATCACGCGCCGCACGCAGTTCGAGCTGCAGCGCGCCCAGGACCGCGAGCACATCCTCGAAGGCTTGAAGATCGCCGTCGACAACATCGACGAAGTGATCAAGATCATCAAGAAGTCGAAGGACACGCCGTCGGCGGACGCCGCCTTGCGCAAGCGCTTCAAGCTCTCGGAGAAGCAGTCGGCCGAAATCCTCAACATGCGCCTGGCGCGGCTCACCGCCCTCGAAATCACCAAGCTCGAGGAGGAGCTGAAGGACGTCCGCAAATTCATCAAGGAGTGCAAGGAGATCCTCGCGTCCAAGCCGCGCCGCATGAAGATCCTGAAGGAAGAGCTCACGGAGCTGGCGCAGGGGTTTGGGGACGAGCGGCGCACCGAAATCGTCGCCGATCAGGGGGAGTTCTCGATCGAGGACCTGATCGCCGAAGAGGACATGGTGATCACGGTCTCGCACGCGGGCTACATAAAACGGTTACCGGTTTCCGCGTATCGGCGGCAACGGCGTGGTGGGAAAGGAGTCATCGCCGCTCACCAGAAGGAAGACGACTGGGTCGAGCACCTCTTCATCGCGTCGACCCATGACTACGTCATGTTCTTCACCGAGCAGGGCCAATGCTACTGGCTCAAAGTCCACGAGATCGCGCAGGCGGCGCGCTCCGCCCGCGGCAAGCCGATTCTCAGCTGTGTCGCGATGAAGCCCGACGAGAAAGTTGCGGCGCTCGTGCCGGTGCGGGAGTTCTCCGAAGATCAGTTCCTGCTGTTCGCGACCAAGGACGGCGTGGTCAAGAAGACCGTGCTCTCGGAGTTCGGCAATCCCCGCTCGGTCGGCATCCGCGCGATCAATATCGAGAAGGGGGACGAGCTGATCGACGTGCAGGTGACCGATGGGAAGAACGACATCGTGCTTGCGACGGCGCACGGCATGAGCATTCGCTTCCATGAAAAGGACGTGCGCGACATGGGCCGCACGGCGACCGGCGTGAAAGGCATCGAGCTCGACAAGAAAGATCACGTCATCGACATGGTCGTGGTGCGCCGCAAATCCACGCTGCTCACCGTCACCGAGAAGGGCATGGGCAAGCGCTCGGAGCTCGACGAATACCGGGTCCAGCATCGCGGCGGTCGCGGCATCATCACGCTGAAGCGCAGCGAC
>DASPXJ010000022.1:0-8085 GCA_035637355.1 Gemmatimonadales bacterium | reverse complement strand
GAGAACAGCGTCGCGGGATCGAGCGCCTCGAGCCGCAGCGTCAACGCATTGCGGCCCTGTTGCAGCGCCTGCGGCAGCGTCCGCCGCACCACGACACGGCCGTCTCTATAGATGGAAAGCGATGTCTGCGCCGCAAGCGGACTCGCAACAAGCACCAGTGCTACCGATAGCCGATAGCCAATAGCCGATAGCTTCATTTGATCCACTCCAGTGTTACGCGCTTAGCTATCAGAAACGTCAGAACGTACCACAGGAGCACACTCGCCGCCCCGACCAGCCGCGCCGTCCGCTCCACGGGCAGTGACACGGCGACATACACCGCAAGCGGCACGGTCGTGCCGATGGCCACCAGGCGCGCGACCTTGCTGGCGCGCCGCTCGAGCAGCCGGGTGCAGTTGGCGCACAGCCCGCCGATCGGAATGCCCGCGGTGTCCGTGCCACACCTGGCGCACGGATGGCTAGGCCCTAACCCGCTGGACCACGGCGCGGGCGAATTCGGCCGTAGCAGCGCGTCCCCCCAGGTCGGGTGTGCGAACCTTGTCCTGCACGATGGCCGCTTCCAGCGCGCAACGCAGCCGCTTGCCCGCCTCGAGCTCCCCCACATGATCGAGCATCATCGCGGCCGCCAGCAGCTGCGCCGAGGGATTCGCGATTCCCTTGCCGGCAATGTCGGGCGCGGAGCCGTGCACCGGCTCGAAGATAGCGGCGTGCGTGCCGATGTTGGCGCCCGGCGCGAGCCCGAGACCGCCGATCAACCCGGCGGCCTCATCCGAGAGAATGTCGCCGAACAGGTTCGTCGTGACGATCACGTCGAACTGCTCCGGTTTGATCACGAGCTGCATCGCGGTGTTGTCCACGATCTTGTCGTCGGACGCGATGACGCCGGCATACTGCTCGGCAACCCGCCTGGCGACTTCGAGGAACAGGCCGGACGTCGCCTTCAGGATGTTCGCCTTGTGCACGATCGTCACCTTCTTGCGGCCGTGCGTCTTGGCGTACTCGAACGCGTACTTCGCGATGCGCTCGCTGCCTTCGCGTGTCACGATCGACATCGCCTGCGCCATGGCGCGCCGGTCGGCGCCGATCTTGAACGTGTGATCGAGCCCGACGTACAGCCCCTCGGTGTTCTCGCGGATGATCACGAGATCGATGTGGTCGTAGCGGCCGCCCGGGACGATCGTCTTCGTCGGCCGGACATTGGCGTACAGGTCGAACTCCTGACGCATGGCGACGTTGACCGACCGGTAGCCGCCGCCCACGGGCGTCGTGAGCGGGCCTTTGAGGCAGAGACGCGTGCGACGAATCGAATCGAGCGTGGCGTTGGGGAGCGGAGTGCCGGCTTTCTCGACCGCCGCCATCCCGCCGTACTCTTCATCCCAATCGAACTTCGCTCCCAGCGCGTCGAGCACCTGCAACGTCGCAGCGGTGATCTCGGGACCAATGCCGTCTCCCGGGATCAGCGTGGCCTCGCGCGCCTTCACGGCAAACCCGGCGTCAGGCTCTTCACGGCGCGCGTGAGCGCGGTCCAGGGATCGGTGCCCTCCCCTCGAGCCGTCGTGCGCCAACCCACCCGCCCGACGCGCGTGTCGATGAGGACTATCGAGAGCTCCGCCGTCGGGACGGCCGGACGGCCCGACGGCCCGACGGCCGGAAGCCGAAAGACGAGACCCGCCGGGACAAGCACATACCGTCCTCCTACCAGACCCACGAGCGTCCGCAATTCATAACGCAGGGGATCGGGGACCTCCACGATCTTCTCGGCGCGGAGAAACGGCGTTCCCATCTGATCGGGATCGGCGGCGATACCGGCCGCTCGACGCGCAACGCGACGCACCTCGGAGGCGCCTACCCAACCGACTTCCGGCGCCCGTGCAGTGAGGAATGTCGCGATGATGCTGTCGCTCCTGTCCAATGTGGCGCGACGGTCCGCGATCAGCGCATCCCAGTGCAGCGTGTCCTCAGCCGCGACGAGCGCCAGTGGCATGAGCGCGACGCGCTGCCCGGAGAGGCCGGCGGTAGGCAGCGGCGCCGTGGGTACGGGCGTTGGCTGCTGAGCCGATTTCTTGCCACCGCAGCTCAACAGGGTGCCGAGTGCCACGACGCACCACGCACGACGCACGAAGTAGTTGTGTTGTAATGGGTTAGTCACGCGGCCAATCTAAGCCAGCGTGAGGCCGCCGTCCACCACGATGACCTGTCCGGTGATGTGCCGCGCCGCTTCGCTGCACAAGAACAGGATCACGCGCGCTACGTCTTCCGGTTCGGCGACGCGGCCGAGCACCGACTCATGCTCGGCGCGCTCGAGGACTTCGCGCGGCAGCTGCGTCAGCAGCTCCGTCTTCACGAATCCGGGCGCGACCGCGTTGACGTTGATCCCGGCGGAGCCGAGATCGACCGCCGCAGCTTTCGTCAGACCGATGAGCGCCGCCTTGCTCGCCGCGTAATTCGCGATGCCGAACCCCGGCCGAAACGCCTGATGGCTTGCCACATTGACGATCTTGCCGAAGCGTTGCGCGCGCATATACGGTGCGACGGCGTGGATGCAGTTGAACGCGCCGCTGACGTTCGTGTCCATCACTTCCGACCACGCCTCTGGTGTGAGTCTCCAGAGCGCGCCGTCATGAGTCACGCCCGCGTTGTTGACGAGATAGTGCACGCCGCCGAGCTGACTGCGGACCTGGCCGACGAAATACTCGACCAGGTCCATCTCTCGTACGTCGCACAGCGCCGAGTAGCACGGGACACCGAGTGCCTTGATCGCCGTCTCGGTGAGCAGCGCCTGGGGGCCGACCTCGCGTCCCGGCATCTCGACATAATTGAAGCCGACGCCGCAGCCGGCCTGTGCGAACTCGAGCGCGACGGCGCGTCCCAGCCCCGTAGCGCCGCCGGTCACGATGACGACGCGACCGCGGAGGGATTCAGCGCTCTTCTTGGGTTGGGGCCGCTCCTGCACAACCGGCGCGGAAGCTTCGCGCCCGCCTGACGACCACGGGTACGGGCTTGAGGGGCTCAAGGGATTCGAACCTATGTTCGAACTTGAACATCGGCAAGCGGCGTCGCAACTTACGGCGCGTGCGGGCAGCCATCTGGGTGATCATTTCCGTACTGGGCGCGGCCGCGTTTGGCGTGCTCGCGCTGGCCCGCGGCGAAACGATCAGCGCCGCCTGGCTGTTGATCGCCGCCGTCTGTACGTACGTCGTCGCCTACCGCTTCTACTCGAAATTCCTCGCCACGCGCGTCTTCGGCCTCGATCCCCGGCGCGCGACGCCGGCGGAGCGCTTCAACAACGGCCATGACTTCGTACCCACGAACAAGTGGGTGCTGTTCGGCCACCACTTCGCCGCCATCGCGGGGGCCGGCCCGCTCGTCGGCCCGGTGCTCGCGGCGCAGTTCGGCTTCCTCCCCGGCACGCTGTGGCTCGTGATCGGGGTCGTGCTCGGCGGCGCGGTGCAGGACTTCACGATCCTGTTCTGCTCGCTGCGCCGGGACGGCAAGTCGCTCGGCCAGATGGCCAAGGAGGAAGTCAGTAAAGTCACCGGCGTGACGGCCATGATCGCCGTGCTCGCGATCATGATCATTCTGCTCGCGGTGCTGGCGCTGATCGTGGTGAACGCGCTGCGGGCGTCACCGTGGGGACTCTTCACGATCGCCTGCACCATTCCCATCGCGCTGCTCATGGGCTGGTGGATGAAGCGCTGGCGTCCCGGGAAAGTGGGCGAAGCGTCGATCCTCGGTGCGCTGCTGCTGTTGATCGCCTTAGTCGGCGGCGGCAGCGTCGCGAGCCACCCCGCGCTCGCCGCGGCGTTCACCCACAGCGGCACGTCGATCACCTGGATGATGATCGCCTACGGGTTCATCGCGTCGGTGCTGCCGGTGTGGATGCTGCTCTGTCCCCGCGATTACCTGTCGACCTTCCTCAAGATCACGACGGTCCTGGTCCTCGCCGTCGCGATTCTCATCATTCTGCCGCCGCTGCGGATGCCGGCGCTCACGCCGTTCGCCACCGCGGGCGAGGGCCCGGTGTTTGCCGGCAAGTTGTTCCCGTTCGCGTTCATCACGATCGCGTGCGGCGCGATCTCGGGATTCCACTCACTCGTGGCGTCGGGGACGACGCCCAAGATGATCACGCGCGAGACGGATGCCCGCATGATCGGCTACGGCGGCATGATCATGGAGTCGTTCGTCGGCGTCATGGCGATGATCGCGGCCTGTACGCTCGACCCCGGCGTGTATTTCGCGATGAACACGACCCCCACGGCCCTGGCCGGCGCGTCCCAAGTGCTGACTCAAGCCGGATTCGTCGTAACGCCCGATTACATGCAGGCGCTCGCGGCCCAGATGGGCGAGCAAACCTTGATTGCCCGGACCGGCGGGGCGCCGTCCCTCGCCGTCGGCATGGCCCACATTTTTTCGGGGCTGACCAGCGCGCTCGGCGGTAAGACGTTGACAGCGCTGTGGTACCACTTCGCCATCATGTTCGAGGCGCTGTTCATCCTTACAACGATCGACACCGGCACCCGCGTCGGGCGCTTCATGCTCCAGGAGATCGTCGGCCATGTCTGGCCACGATTTGGGCAAACGTCGTGGTATCCGAGCGTCTTGCTCGCGAGCGGCACGGTCTGTGCCGCCTGGGGCTACTTCCTGTATCAGGGCGTGATTGATCCGCTGGGCGGGATCAATTCGCTGTGGCCGCTGTTCGGCATCTCGAACCAACTGCTCGCTGCGGTCGCGTTGTGCGTGGCGACGACGATCCTGATCAAAATGCAGCGGCAGCGCTACATCTGGGTCACGCTGGGGCCACTCGCGTGGTTGATTGTCGTCACGATGACCGCGGGGTGCCAAAAGGTCTTTTCGGCCGACCCCAAGCTCGGTTTTCTTGCGCACGCAGCCACGCTCGCGACGTCCGCCGATCCAAATGCGGGCCGTCTGATCTTCAACGACCGGCTCAACGCCGTTGTGGCGCTGTTCTTCATGGCGGTCGTCGCGATGCTGGTCTTCACGTCAGCACGCGAATGGTGGCTGGTGCTCTCACGTCGCAAGGCCGCGGTCGTGCATGAGGCACCATTCATCCCTACCGCACTCGCTTCGGCCGACTAGCGACGGAATGATGTTTCACGCGGTAGATTGATTCTCGAGCACGCCGAGCGTACGCTTAGCTTGTCGCCGGACTCTCAGGAGCGTCTCAGTGCCGGTGACCGCCAAGCTGTCGCGCAAGTTTTACGAGAAGTTTGGTCATGACTTGACCAACGAACTGGTGGACTGGCTCAACCAAGTGGACGCAGCCTACCGCTCCGAGTTTCGAGATTTATTCGAGGTCCACTTCGCTCGCATCGAAGCGAAGCTGACCGCAGAGCTAGCGCGCTTCGACACACGAATGGCCGCGTTCGAAGCGCGCGTAATCCGCTGGATGTTCCTATTCTGGGTCGGGACGCTGGGAACGCTGATCGCGCTTTTGAAACTCTAGCCCACCGTTGCCAGGCATTCGATTTCAATCTTCGCACCTAACGCCAACCCGCTACCGGCGACGGTCGAACGCGCCGGTGGGTCCTTCGGGAAATACGTCGTGTAAACGCCGTTCATCTGGTCGAAGTCACGGATGTTGGCCAGAAACACGGTGCACTTGAAGACGCGGTCGAGCGAGCTGCCGGCGTAGGCGAGCACCGTCTTGATGTTGTCGAGCGTCTGCTGGGTTTGTTTTACGACGCCGGTATCCACGAGCTGACGAGTGCCGGGAAGTACGCCAATCGCGCCTGACAAATAGAGCACATTTCCCACGCGCACCGCGCTCGAGAACGGCAGTCCTGGCAGCGAGCCAGGCAGCTGAATGACTCGTTTTTGAAGATGTGATGTATCACTCGGTTGTTGCGCAGATGCTGCCGTCACGAAGACAGCCGCGAAAAGAAGTGGCACTCTCATTTGCTTGTCCTCCCTCCTACAGCTCCACGTATGCCCCCACCTCAAACACCTGATTCGGCGGAATCTTGAAGAACGCAGTCGCTCTGAGAGCATTGCGCGACATGAACGAGAACAGCCGCTCGCGCCACATCGCCATGCCGGGCCGGTCCGAAGCGATCAGCGTCTCGCGGCCGAGAAAGAATGTCGTCCCCTCCAGCGGAATACTGAGGCCGTTCCCCTTGCACGCGGCCAGAATTTCGTTGATGTCGGGATCCTGCATGAACCCGTAGCGCGCCACGACGCTGTGGAACCCTTTGCCGCTGCGCTTCACCGTCACGCGCTGCTCGGAACCCACGTGCGGGACGTCCTCGGTCATCACCGTCAGGAAGACGATCTTCTCGTGCAGTACCTTGTTGTGCGTGAGATTGAGCACCAGCGCCGGGGGCGTGCCGTCGGAGCTGCCGTACATGAACACCGCGGTCCCCGGCACGCGCACCGGTGGCTCGGCGGCAAGATCGGCGAGCAACAGCTTGAGCGGGACGGTCTTCTCCATCATGCGCTTGGCGAGAATCTCCCTGCCCCGCTTCCAGGTGATCATGACGAAGTACAACGCGATCGCGATGACGAGCGGCACCCATCCCCCATGCCAGATCTTGAGCGCGTTCGCCGCCAGGAACGTGAGGTCGACGACCAGGAACAGCCCCGAAACCGCGGCAGCTTTCGGGAAGCTCCAACCCCACACCTCTCGGCTCATCACGTAGAACATCACGGTCGTCAGGGCCATGAGCGTGGACAGCGCCACGCCGTACGCGCCCGCCAGATTGCTGGACGTCTGGAAATACAGGACGAGCGCAATCGTCAGCACCGCCAGCATCTTGTTGACCGATGGCACGTAGATCTGCCCGATCTCGCGCGATGACGTGTGCTCGATGTCCATCCGCGGGATGTAGCCGAGCTGCACCGCCTGGCGCGTGAGCGAAAATGCGCCGGAGATGACGGCCTGCGATGCAATGATCGCGGCCGCGGTGGCGAGCGGGATGAGCGGAATCAACAACTTCGCGGGCGCGAGAAGATAGAAAGGGTTGGCCGCGGCCTCGGGATTGGTCAGCAGCAGGGCGCCCTGGCCGAAATAGTTCAGCATCAGCGCCGGCAGAGGAATCGTGAACCACGCCAGTTGGATCGCTGTATGGCCGAAGTGCCCCAGGTCCGCATACAGCGCTTCCCCGCCGGTGACGACCAGGAAGACGGCGCCCAGAACGAGCAGCCCGCGCCCGGGATCGTCGGCAAAGAAACGAATGGCGTGCGTGGGCAACACGGCACCCACGACGGCCGGGTGACGCAGGATGCCGTTCACGCCCAGAACGGCGATCACGAAAAACCACACCAACATGATCGGTCCAAACACCGCGCCGACCCCGGCGGTGCCTCGGCTCTGGAACATGAAGAGACCGACCAGGATCCCCAGCGTTATCCAGATCACCCATTGCTGGAGCGCCGGCGCCGCGATCTCTAGCCCTTCCACCGCCGAAAGAACGGAGATCGCGGGTGTCAGTGCGCCGTCGGCGTAGAGCAACGCCGCGCCGAAGATGCCGAGGACGATCATCAGCCGCCGCGGCGTAAGCCCGCGCGCCAGACGGCTGCCGTTCACCAACGCCATCAGCGCGAGCACCCCGCCCTCGCCCTTGTTGTCGGCGCGGATGATCACGACGTGGTATTTCACTGTCACGATGAGCAGCAGCGACCAGAAGATCAGCGAGAGCACGCCGAGCACATTCCCCGGTGTGACGGGAATGCCGTGCTGACCATGGAACGCCTCGCGCAGGGCGTACAGCGGGCTGGTGCCGATGTCGCCGTACACCACACCGAGGGCCAACAGCGAGAGCCGCGCGAGGTAGCGGCCTCGCGGATGGCTTCGGGCGCTGGCGGTCGGGGGGGGAGTTGGGTTTTGAGGGGCGGTAGGGGCGCTCATCGCGCGGTAACCCTATGCAAGCGGGTCCAGAAAGACCAGAGGATGACCAAACCCAAAGCGCCAACGGCACTTACAAGGAATGCGGTCGCTCCACTCGCGCGCTGGAAAATGATCCCGAGTAGCAACCCACCGGCGAGTGCGGCGACTCCCGTTAACGCGTGATACGTCCCGAATGCCGTCCCCCGGTGCCCCCCGGTCGCGGCGGATACGAGCGAACGCTC
>DASPXJ010000021.1:0-8400 GCA_035637355.1 Gemmatimonadales bacterium | reverse complement strand
GCGAAGTCGCTCGCGCACTGGGTTCGCGGAAGAAACTCATCCCTGCCTGATCTCGGTTTCCGCGTACGGTGCCTGGGCAAACCGGATCCCCATCGCCCGCACGGCCTCCTTGCCTCGGATCGTCAGGTCCGTGATGAATTCGAATTGCTCACGACTCTCCTTCACGTAGGCCTTCAGCCGGTAATGGGTGCCCCAGGGCTGCTCGTGCACGATCACGCTCACTGCGGTGTCCGCCTTCCGGTACGAGCTGCCGCCAGCCACCTCCGTCAACCGCCGTTGCGCCGCTGCGGCGTCATGGTCGGGGTGGAGGTAGAAATCCGCTACGCACAAGAGGCTTCTGTTGCCGCTGGTGGCGTTGGAGACGCGCGTGGACCAGAGCTTCGAATGCGGCACGATGACCTCCGTGTCGTCCGCCGTCACGATTCGCACTGCTCGCGAGTCGATGGACTTGACCTCCCCGTAGGTGCCCTCCACCTGGATCCAGTCGCCCGGCTGGTAGGTGTTCTCGAGGACGGTCGCCAATCCAGCTAAGAGGCTGCTCCCGTAGTCCTTGAGAGCGAAGGCGAGGCCCAGGCCGACGCTTGCTACCAGCGTCACGACGTTGCTAAGGGTTGGCTCGACCAGAATCGGCACCGCGACAACGACGGCGACCGTCCCGAACACAAGGCGAGCGAGCGGGATGAGCCGCAAGATTGAGAGACGCAGCCGGGGCCGCACGCGCTCGGCCCAATGCCGGAGCAGCCACCGCACCCCGGCCGACAACAGCTTCGCCGCGAGAAATACCGCCAGGACGAGCAGCCACGTGTTGCCACGTGAGCGGCCGGAAGAAGCCCCACACCTCAGCGTTTTCGTTCATGGTGAGCATGTCGCCTCCAGGGTGCGCTACGTCTTCGTGAAGCTCGCTTCCTTCAACCAACCCTTTCTTCGAGAACCAGAACACCAGCCAGGCCACGATGAGGAAGTCCACCGCTGCACCGAACACGGGGCCGAGCAGGAGGTGAACGGGGCCCACGTCGAGCGTCGCCGTCCGCCAGGCGCCGCCCGGCAGAAAGAACGTGACGATTGGCATCAGCACGCCCGTCCGCTAACGGTCTGGTTCCGCCCCCGCCTCCGCCTCGATATCCACTCGGTCCACGCACGTCTGCCGCCGATCCCAGTTGCGCGCGGTGTACCATGGGCCTTCCTGGAGTGAGACGTGGGTTAGCTTCGCCACGACGAAACAACGCCAGTTGCCCGTCGATCCAGGGGTGATCGGCCCGGCCGAGCTCTGACCGCCGAACTGGTATCCCAGACAGTGCGCTTCGCCGTCCTTCGTCCCGAGCACGTGAGGACAGAACTCACGCGGTAGTCCGTCGTAGACCGCGCGGACCTGCCGCCGCTTGACGACCGCGTCCCTGAGCAGCCCGTAGCTCGTCACCGGCCGAGGCTCGTCTGGAGCACGCACGAAAGTCTAGCTCCCGGCCGCCGGCAGGCGTAAGCTTCGCCGGGAGCTTCCCATGGGCGAAACCCGCGTTGACCTGCTCCACCTCCTCGAGGACCTGCGCGACGCAGCATCGGCTTCGCGGGCGTCGGCATCAAGCTCGGCCTCCTCGCCGTTTTCATTGCCGCGTCTCCACGCCTCCGCGCCGCGTATTGACACGCGCCGCAACGATAGGGTACTACTCGGCATTGCCTCAGGAGCGATTATGCCCGACGACATGGGGTCCTTCCGCGTCGACGTCGAGATCGAGAACCCGGCCCGTCCCGGCGAGCGGCGGATGCTGCGTTCCCTGCTCGTGGACACCGGTGCCGAGCTGTCCTGGGTGCCGGGTGAGATTCTCGAATCGCTGGGCGTCGAGCGCAACAATAAGTCGCTGTTCCGTCAAGCGAACGGCACTATCCTCGAGCGGTGGACCGGCACGGTATGGCTCCACTTCGCGGGGAAACGAGTGGGTGACGAAATGGTG
This sequence comes from Gemmatimonadales bacterium, assembly GCA_035637355.1. Taxonomy (GTDB): domain Bacteria; phylum Gemmatimonadota; class Gemmatimonadetes; order Gemmatimonadales; family GWC2-71-9; genus 20CM-2-65-7. The sequence continues at coordinate 6,454 of DASPXJ010000021.1, read as the reverse complement.
TTCGGCATGCCGGGCGATCTCGTGCTGCTTGGCTCCCGGAGCATCGAAGGGCTCAATCTCCGCGTCGAGCCCGTCACGAAACAATTGGTGGACGCCGGCCCCGCGCCGGCCGCGACTACCGCCGCTCTGCTGGTTTGAGTCCCAGTACTCCGTTGATCCACCGCACCAGCGGTACGATCAGCCGGAAGTCCGCGTCGAGCAGCGCCGGCAGTCGCGCGCCCAGGGCCTGAGCGTCCCGCAGCTCGCGGCCCAGCGTGAACGACTGGAACCGCAGCCAGCGCGCCGCCGGGTGGTCCGGGGCGTAACCGCGCGGCACCCGCTTCAGCATCGCCTCCTCGTCCAGCCCGCCGAACGCCCTGGTCACCCGGGCGCCCGTCACGATCCGCTCGAAGCGCCGCGGATCTTCCGCGATCGCGTCGCGCAGATTGTGCAGCGCCTGCTTCGGCGGCATCCACATCCCGCCGCCCGGGAAACAACTGCCCGGCGCGATCTGGAAATAGAATCCCGCGCCACCACCCACCGCCTCGCGACCCACCGCGCGGCTGCCGGCGCGATGATAGAACCAGCACGCGGCGTGCGTCTTGTAGGGCGACTTGTCCTTGGAGAAGCGAATGTCGCGGTAAATACGGAACATCGAGCGCTTCGGATCACCGATGATCTCGGGCGCGAAGCTCGCAAGCCGGACGTCCATCTCCTCGATCAGCTCGCGCATCGGCTGCACGACCACCGCTTCGTACTCGGCGCGGTGCGCCTCGAACCACGGCTTGCGGTTGTTGCGGGCCAGGCCGCGCAGGAAGGTGAAGGTCGCCGTCGTGAACGGCATGGCGAGAAGCTAACATCTCCCGTGCCATGCCACGACTCGAGCGCTTGCTGCGCCGCGCGCTCGATCCCACCTTTTCGACTCCGTGTTACCCCTTTTGCTGTCGTTATCGCTCGGTGCCCAGGGCGCCCAGGGCCCCACTGCTACGGCCCACGCCGTCGCCACGCCACCCGTCATCGATGGTCGCCTGACAGACCCGGCGTGGCAGGAAGCCGAGCCCGTCACGGGGTTCGTGCAACGCGAGCTGCACGAAGGCGCGCCGATCACCGAGCGGACTGAAGTCCGCATCGTCACCGACGGCGAGGCGCTGTACGTCGGGGCCTGGCTCTACGACACCGACCCCCGCGGCATCGTCGCAGGCGAGAAGGTGCGCGATGGCGACATCACAAAGAGCGACTACTTCGGCGTTCTGCTCGATACCTACCACGACCGGCAGAACGGCTTCGTCTTCACCACCACCCCGGCGGCAATCGAGTACGATGCCCAGGTCGTCAGCGAAGGCGAAGGCGGCGGCATACAGCTCCCGGGACAAACGCGCGCGATGGCCGGATCGCTCGGAGGCTTCAACCTCAACTGGGACGGCACCTGGACCGTCGCCACGTCGGTGGACTCGGCAGGTTGGTACGCCGAGTTCCGCATTCCCTTTACGACGTTGCGTTATGGCGCGGGTGAGTCGCAGACGTGGGGACTGAACCTCGTGCGCTCGATCCGCCGCAAGAACGAAGAAGCGTTTTGGTCCTTCATTCCGCGGCAGTTCAGCCTGATGAAGATCTCGCGCGCCGGAACGCTCGAAGGCGTCCGCGTGCCGTCGCGCCGAGTATGGACCGTGACGCCGTACGCGCTCGCGGGTACGGAGCGCAACTTCGGGGTCGATCCGGAAGCGCGGCGGCGCGCGGACGCCGGCGGCGAGATCAAGTACGGCGTCACGCCGAGTCTGACGCTGGACCTCACGTACAACACCGACTTCGCCCAGGTCGAGGTGGACGAGCAGCGTACGAATCTGACGCGGTTTCCGCTGTTCTTTCCGGAGAAGCGGCCGTTCTTCCTCGAGAACGCCGGCATCTTCTCAGCCGGCACGCCGCAGGCCGTGGACCTCTTCTTCACGCGCCGCATCGGCATCGACACCCTCGGCCAGCCCGTGCCCATCGTAGGCGGCGGGCGGCTCACGGGACGCGTCGGTCCCTTCACCGTCGGTGGCTTGGAGATCTTCACCGAGCATCAAGCCTATTCCGTGGTGCGCCTGCAGCGCGAGCTGGCGGCGCGCTCGCGCATCGGCGTGATCGCCGTGCAGCGCCTGGCGACGGCGCAAAGTGGGGACTGGAATCGGGTATACGGTGTCGACGGCCGCATCGGCATCCGCGACGCGTGGACCATCGATTGGTGGGGCGCCGCATCGGCCGTGCCCGGACCAGACAGGGACGCCACGTCGTACAGCGCGCGCCTGGGATATGAGACCGGCTCCTGGAGCAACCTCGCGCGGGTCATCCAGGTCGGAAGCGGATTCGATCCCGAGGTGGGATTCTTGAATCGCGCTGGCGGCTACCGGTTTTATGAGGCGACGGTGATGTGGAAGAAGCGGCTGCCGGGCAGCACGTGGCTCAAAGACTGGCATCCGCACGTCGGCTACCGTGGCTACTATGGGCTCGACGGCTATCGGCAGGAAGATCGTATCCACATCGACATCACCGAGTGGTACACGTCGAGTGGGGCCAACCTTGGTCCCGAGGTGAATATCGAGCACCAGGGACTGCAGCAGCCATTCGCGATCGCCAGGAACGTGACGTTGCCGGTCGGCGCGTACGACTACACATCCGTGGGATTCGACGCCGCGACAAATCCGAGTGCGCCGCTCTCGCTGAACCTGCGCGCCGATGTCGGCGGGTTCTACAACGGGACGCGGCGCGGCGGCAGCGTGACCGTGGCCGCGCGGCATGCCAGCTCTGTTACGACGTCACTGCTTCTCGAGTACAACGACGTGCGGCTCGACCAGGGCACCTTCACTCGCACGCTCACCGCGGCCCGCATCGCCTACTTCTTCACACCCCGCGTGCTGTTCCAGACACTCGTGCAATACAGCAATCAGGCACGCGTGTGGACTGCGAACGCACGATTCGGCTGGCTCGGCACCGCCGGCACCGGATTGTTCGTCGTCGTCAACGAAGGACAAGAAGCGGACGGCTTCTTCCAATGGAACCGGCCCCAGGCCCGGTCGCTGATCGTCAAATACACGCGCCAGTTTGGACGGAGCGGCTGATGGTAAATCCTTTTCGAGCCCTACGCCGCGGCCGCGGGTGCAGGGCCCGCGTCCATCAATTGCATGGTTGTGACATCCACCCTGAAGTTGAGCCCCTCCAGCGTTCGTGCGCCCAGCAAGATGAGATCGCCCGGTTCGCCGAAGACCACTTCGTCTACGGTGCGGCGCCCGGCTACGTAGACCCACACCGCTCCGGACCGGCGTTCGAGCACCGTTCCGTCCGCTTGGCGAAACCGCCATGTCTCACCGCGCTCGACCCCCAACGATTCGAGGAGCTCGGCGGGCGCCCAGCTCAACATCGCGCCCGTATCAACCAAAACGGACTTGAGCGAGCGTTTCTCCCCCCGGTGGGCGGGATTCTCCAGTTCGATGTCGATGCGAAACGTCCCCATGTCGCTGCGCATAGTAGCTCCTGAAGGCATGGCGAGTAGTACCATATCGTTGCGGGGCGTGTCAATCCTTCTCATCCTTAAGCCATGAAGACTCGCACTCTCGGCAACACCGGCTACCGCGTCAGCGAAATCGGCTTCGGCGGCTGGGGCATCGGCGGCGAGATGTGGCGCGGCGTGGACGACAGCGAGGGCCGCAAAGCGCTGCGCGAAGCCGTCGACCAGGGCATCACATTCTTCGACACCGCGCTGGCTTACGGCAATGGCCACAGCGAGCGGATCATCGGTGAGGTGCTGAAGGACGACATCCGCGCTAACCGTACCGTGGTCGCTACGAAGATCCCCCCGCTGAACCGTCAGTGGCCCGGCAAAGCCGGCTACAAGCTCGCCGACGTCTTTCCCGCCCACTACATCGCATCCTGCACCGAAACGTCGCTCAAGAACCTGGGCGTCGAGGCGCTGCACGTGCAGCAGCTGCACGTCTGGAACGACGCCTGGCTGCAGGATCGCGACTGGGGAGCGTCCTACCAGCAGATCGTTCGCCTTAAAGAGGAAGGGAAGGTCTTGCATTGGGGCGTCTCGATCAACGACCACGCGCCGGAGACTGCGCTGCGCGTGCTCGCCGATCCTCTGTTTGAGACGGCGCAGGTGATCTACAACATCTACGATCGCTCGCCCGAAAAGGCGCTCTTCGCCCTCGCGCACGAGAAGCCGCTCGGCATCATCGTGCGCGTGCCGTTCGACGAGGGCGCACTCACCGGCCAGATCAAGGCCAACACCGTCTTTCCGGCCGGCGACTGGCGCGCCGAGTATTTCGCGGGCGACCGCAAGGCCGAGGCGGAGCGGAGAGGGAAGGCGCTCGCGCAGGTGCTCGACGATCAGGTCGAGACGCTGCCAGAGCTGGCGCTGCGATTCTGTCTCTCAGCACGGGAAGTCTCGACGGTCATCCCCGGGATGCGGCGCCCGGCGCACGTGCGACAGAATGCGACCGCGTCTGCCAGAGGCGCTCTCCCAGCGGGCATGCTCGCAAAGCTCGAGCCGCATGCCTGGGACAAGAACTGGTATCCGCCCGATTAACGAGGCTCTAGCGCGGCGTAGCCAGTTTTATCGAGCAACTGACTCCGTAGACCGTTCCTGCGCCCGGCAGACCGATGGGAAATGCGATCGCCGGCGCCAGGGTGACCTGATTGCCGAATCCGAGTCCGACCCCCAGCGACACAATCTCCCACGTATCAGAACCGGTGGAATCGGCGGCGGTCGGGGCCTTGAGCGTGTACCAGGCGTTCGCAATCACAAAACTCGCCGTCGGTACGAGGTCGATCACTTTCTTGTGAATGAGGACAAACCCCGCATCGGCGCCGATCGCGAAGTGCTTCTCGCTGTAATCGATGCCGGTACCAGCGATGTTCTGCGGCCCGCTGGAGAGGCCGACGAAGATCTCCGGGCAGAGCTGGACCTTGCGTTCTCCTGGATGGTCCCCCCCGCTCCCCCCGCCCCCCCCGCCCCCGCCCAGCTGCAGACCGAAACCGGCTCCATAGTCCCAGGCGTCGCCCCCGACGTCATAAGTCGCCATCCCGAATTCGGCCTCGCCAAAGACACGCTCGCCGCCGACCCGCAAGCCGCCATGGTAGGTCTGCGCCGAGGAGTTGAAGCCGAGACCGAAAATGAGGCGCGCCGGCGATCCCGCGAAGCTGAATTCTCCGGAGCACACTTGTGCGGAAGCCCGGCCGATTCCCAGGCCGGTGAGCAGCAGAATGGAGCAGATGCAGAGCTTGCTCCGCATGCGTGGATACTACCCGCCGGGCACGGCCCTCGAAAGCGATGCCGCGCCAAACGTCATAATCACTTAAGCGACAGCTCTCTCAAGCGCCGCGCGATGAGACGTCGCTCCGGTTCCTCGATCGCGAGTGTCAGGGCCCGCTCGTACGCCGCTCGCGCCTCGTCCTTACGGCCCAGTCGTCGCAACAGGTCCGCCCGGGCGGCATGCGCCAGGTGATACTCCTGCAGCTCGCCGCGCGCGAGAATCGCGTCGATCAGTGCGAGGCCGTGCTCGGGCCCGTCACGCATCGCGATCGCCGCGGCCCGGTTGAGCTCGATCACGGGCGACGGCTCGGCCCTGAGCAGCACCTCGTACAGTCCGGCAATCTGCTGCCAATCAGTGGCCGCGGCGCTCGGGGCCTCGGCATGGACCGCGGCAATGGCCGCCTGAAGGGCAAACGGGCCGAAGCTGCGGGACGAGAGAGCATGCTCGACCAGCGCGATCCCTTCCTTTATCTGCGTCTGGTTCCACTGCGAGCGATCCTGCTCCTCGAGCGGGATCAGCTCCCCAGCGCCTGCGGTGCGCGTCGCGCGGCGCGCCTCGTGCAACACCATGAGCGCCAGCAGGCCGATCGCCTCCGGCTCGGGCAGCAGCTCGACCAACAGCCGGCCCAGCCGGATCGCCTCGGCCGCGAGATCGGGCCTCGTGAAATAACCCTGATTGAAGACGAGATAGACGACGTGCAGCACGCTCGCCAGGCGCTCGGGGAGATCGTTGCGCTCGGGAACTTCGTAGGGGATCCGCGCATCGCGGATCTTCGATTTGGCCCGCACGATGCGCTGCGCCAGCGTCGGGGCGGTGGTGAGAAAGGCGGCCGCGACCTGCTCCGTCGTCAGGTCACAGACCTCGCGCAGTGTCATCGCGACCTGCGCGTCCGGATTCAGGGCAGGATGGCAGCAGGTGAAGATGAGGCGCAGCCGGTCGTCGGCGACGTCGTAATCCTCTGATTCGGTGAGCTCCTGCGGCACATCCACCTCATCCGTGACTTCGCGGCGCCGCTTGCGCAGCCGGTCGATCGCCTTGAATCGGCCGGTCGAAATGAGCCAGGAGCGCGGGTTCGCCGGCGTGCCTTCGATCGGCCAGCGCTCGACCGCAGCCGCGAAGGCCTCCTGAAGCGCCTCCTCGGCGAGATCGAAGTCGCCGAGCAGGCGGATCAGGGTGGCGAGGACGCG
>DASPXJ010000020.1:0-14296 GCA_035637355.1 Gemmatimonadales bacterium | reverse complement strand
CTCGCATCGAGGTTGGCATCCACGAAATCGGTGCCCGTCGGCACGCCCAGCATGCCGAAGGTCGTGCCGGGAGGCGGCGCGGGCGGCGGGAACAGTGCCAGGAGCGTTGGCGGCAGCGCCACCGACGACAGGTCCTGCCGCTGCTTGAGTTTCAGCGTGCTCGTGATATACGCCACCCCAACGCCGACCTTGAGGCGCGGGTGGACTTGGTAGGCCACGGTTGGCTGGATGTAGATCGATCGCACGTCGGTGTTGTAGCCGAGGAATCGTCCTTCGAATCCTGCGACCGGCCACTTGGTCTCGAGGCCATACGGCGCGTAGACGCCGATGCCCGCCGTGAGTTTCGGGCTGAACTGATGCGTCAGGTATGCGTTGGGAACGGGGATGACGGGGTTGTCGAGGTCGGTGCGGTGGGCCAGGAGATCATCGGTGAAGTTACCCGTCGCGGCGATCGCCGTGACCCCGACACTGAAGTGGGTTCCCGCCAGACCCGCCAGTCCCGCCGGACTGAAGTAGATCGCCGAGCCGTCGGCGCACGGACTCGCCGCGGCGACGCCGGCGCGGGCCATGGTGCAGGTATTGTGCTCGTAGACGCCGAACCCCTGCCCAACGAGGGGGGAAAGGGGGGCGGCGACAAGCGCAGGGGCCCCGGCGAGCAGCAACAACGCAAACCGCCGCATACGTGTTCTCCGTCAGACGAATAAGGGTAGATGGTGAATCCGGCCGCGATACGGTAGCATTGCGTGGAATCCTTGTCAAACCGATGCCACGACCCGCGATAGACCTGTTTCACACAACATTTGGGACAACACCTAGGTCCGCGGCGTCGGCCCCTGGTCGCGTCAACCTCATCGGCGAACATACCGACTACAACGGCGGCCCCGTGCTGCCGATCGCGATCGCCGAGCGTACGACCGTCGCCGCTGGACCGTGTGCGAACGGCGATGCGGGAGTGCTCGAAGCGATTTCGACGCGTGACCGGAAGGTCGTGCGCGTCAAATGGCAGGAAGAACTTCCCACGGGATGGGGGGCGTACGTCGCGGGCGTGTTGCGCGAGCTGTGGGCGCTCGAAGTAACCATGCCGAATGCGTCGGTCCGCGTCGCGGTGGCGTCCGATGTGCCGATTGGCGCGGGACTCTCATCCTCCGCCGCGCTCACTGTCGCAGCGGCGCGGGCGCTGGGCGCGTTGGCGCCGGGCGGTGCCGCGCTGCAGCCCCGTCAGCTCGCCGGCGTGGCCTATCGCGCCGAACACGACCAGGTCGGCGTCGGTTGCGGCACGATGGATCAGACCATTGCCGCGCTTGCCAGGCGCGACCATGCGCTGCTGTTCGAGGCCGCCTCATTGGAGACGCGCCAGATTCCGTTCCGCGCCCGGCTGCTGCTCGTCGATTCCGGCACCCGTCATGATCTGCGTAACAGCCAATTGGCGAAACGGCGCGACGAATGCGATGCCGCCGTGCGGCGGCTCAAGGTCGAGCTGCCGGAGCTCGTCTGGCTCGCGAGCTGGCCGGCGGAATGGCTGGCGCGGCTCAAGCGCGCGCTCAAGGAGCCGATTCGCTCGCGCGCGGTGCACGTCGTGAGCGAGACGGCGCGCACGCGGTTCGCGGCCCAGCTGCTCGAACAGGGCAAGCTCAAACAATTCGGCGCGCTGCTGTACGAATCGCACGAATCGTGTCGCCGGCTGTACGACTGCAGCTCTCCGGAGCTCGATACGATCGTGGCGGCGGCCAAGCGTGCCGGTGCGCTCGGCGCGCGGTTGACCGGAGCGGGGTGGGGGGGGGCGGCGATCGTGCTCGTGCACAAGACCGACAAGAAGACAATTCCCACAATCCAGCGTGCGTATGAGCGGGCGTATGGCAGGTGGGCGGCGATCAGTGAAATACATGCGTCAGCGGGCGCACATAGCGAGCGGATCTAGTTGGTCATTGGACATTCTGCATTTATCGTTCGACATTCCGTAGGCCGCTCGGGTGGCGAAATTGGTAAACGCAAGGGACTTAAAATCCCTCGGGGGCGACCCCTTGCAGGTTCGATTCCTGCCCCGAGCATAGACTCGCTATTGCTGTAGGGCCCTTCCCATCCCACCTTAGGTCCTTCCCTGACAGGGATATCCGGTGCGGTCACGACCCTTGGTCGCCGGATTGACGGCGGGCTTGCTCGGTAGTCTGGCAGTGCTGGGCTGTGCTTTAACAGATGTCTTCGATCCGCCGGGTCCGGCGGCGGACATCAGTTTCGTCTTTGCCGACAGCGTCCTGGCCGTCGGCGACACGATCCCCCTCGTCGTGCTCATGCGCACGGCCGCCGGCGATTTCGCGAATCCCCGCCTCCGTGTTACCGCGCTCAACCCCACGCTGCTTCAGGTGAACGCGCGAGGAGATACGTTGATCGGCCTCGGAGCCGGGCGCGCATCGCTCGATGTGCAGCTCGTCAGCTCCGTGATCACGGACGCGGTGCAAGATACTGTGTACACCATGCGCGTGCGACCCTAGTGCCAGCCGACGTGAAATGCTTCGGTTGCGGCGCTCAGGTGCCGGCAACGTCCCGCTTCTGCGGCAATTGCGGGCGCCTCGTCGTCGATCCCAATACCAGCACCGTCGTGGATGAGACAGCAGGAGAGGACACGCTGCTCGACCGGCTCCGGCGCGTGCTTGCCGGCGACTTCGAGGTCGAGCGGGAGCTCGCGCGGGGCGGCATGGGCATCGTCTTCCGGGCGCTCGACGAGCAGGCGAAGCGTTCCGTCGCCCTCAAAGTGCTCTCGCCCGAGCTCGGCCTGACGCCGCGCGCCGCCGAGCGCTTCAAGCGGGAAGGGCGCATGGTCGCCGAGCTCGAGCATCCGAACATCGTACCGGTGTATCGGGTGGGACAGATCGGCGGGATCCTATTCATCGCCATGAAGTTCGTGGAAGGCCGGTCCCTGGACGAGATCCTGGACGCGCAGGGTCCCCTGCCGGTACTGGCGATCGTGCTCGTGCTGCGGGCGGCGGCCCGCGCCCTCTTGTTCGCTCACGAGCGCAGCATCATCCATCGTGACGTAAAGGCAGCGAACATTCTGATCGACCGAGATGGGCGGGTGATGGTAACGGATTTCGGTGTCGCGCTGCGTGCGTCCGACGTCACCCTCACGGCGGACGGTACCGTAATGGGTACCCCCGGTTACATGAGTCCGGAACAGTGCGCCGGGCAGCGGGCAACACCCCAGGGCGACCACTACTCGCTCGGCATGGTGGCATTCCAGATGTTGACCGGCACGTTGCCATTTCAGGCCGACACGCTGGCGGGCATCATGCACCACCATTTCTTCACCCCGCTGCCCGACGTCACTATGGCCCGCGACGATATTCCCCCTGAGCTCGCGCGCATCATCGGGCGGCTCACCGCCAAAAAACCGGCTGACCGCTATTCCACGACCCGCGATCTCCTGACTGAGCTCGAGGCATTGCCGTTGGAGAGCGGGGCGCGGCGCGAGGGCGAACAGCTGCTACAGCGGCTCGCAACAGGCGAGGCGGTTGCCGCGGTCACGACCCGTTCGCTGCCGGCTCTCCCTGACTCGCCCACGCTGCACTTCGACGCCGCGAGGCCACCGCGCGCTCTCCGTTCGATGTCCTGGAAGCAGCGCGCGTGGGCGGGTGCCGCGGCCGCAGCCGTCCTGGGTCTTGCCGGGTGGGTCGTCTTTCGTCCGGCCGTCAGCGCCGTTGCGCGGCAGGACTCGACGCTGGCGCAGGTGCCCGTCTCGGCTTCCGCTCCCGCTCCCGCGCGCCCCCGTCCTCCCGTCACGGGGTTGTTACGCCTCCTGACCACACCGAGCGACGCCGAGATTCTCATCGATGGACGCGCGCGTGGGCGGGGTGCCGTGCTCGACTTGCCTGTCGCCCCGGGCAACCGTCGCCTCCAGATCCGCGCTCGGGGATACGTCACGTTCGACACGACGCTGACGATCTACGCCGACAGCACGCTCTCGCTCGGCCGCATCACCCTGCACCTGCCCGAGCAAGGGCCGTGACACGGCGCGCGGCCGCACTTGGGCTCGCGTTCCTGCTGGTCGTTCCCACCATCTCCCCCGCGCAGGCCGGCACGGCCGAGCTGCTCCAGCAGGCGCGTCAGCTGTACGAGCGACTCGAGATCGAACGCGCGCTCCCGATCCTGCGTCAGGTCGTATCCCCGGAGTGGCCGCTGGAGGTGACGAATGCGCAACGGGTCGAGGCCTACAAGTATCTCGGCGCTGCGCTCGTCCTCAGGGGAAAGCGCGACTCCGCCGTCCTGTATTTCCGCGCCGCGCTCGAGCGCGACGCCTTCGCCGATCTCGATCCGGCGCAGTTCACGCCGGCACAAGAGGGCGCCTTTGCGGCGGCGCGGCGGCGGACGTTCTCCGTGGGCACGCGGCCGATTCCGGAAACCCGCGTCGATCCGCGCACGGGCCGATTGACGGTCACGGTTGTGACGACCCATGCGGCCACGCTGCGCGCGACGCTGCGCGCGCTCGGTGGCACGGATCAGGTGGTGCTGTATGACGGACCGAACGATGGCGCGCGCGAGATCGGATGGAATGGCCTGGGGCCGGCCGGCCGGCTGGCGACTCCCGGGCGCTACGAGTTGTCGGTTGTCGGGCGGAGCCAGCTGACCACACAGGCGGATTCGCTGCGCATGTATCTGGATCTGCGGCACGAGGTCGAGCCGCTTGAAGATACGCTGCCGCTGCTGGGAGTGGGGGAGCTGCTCCCGGAACGGCACCCCGAGTCTACCGCCGGCAAGGACCTGCTCAAAGGATTGGGCGTCGCAGTCGGCGCGCTCGCCGTCGGTAGCCTGCTCGGGAACGATCGACTGGGGACGGGACGCGACGGCCGGATCATGGCCGGGGCGGCCACTGTAGGCGGCATCGCCGCCTTCTCTTACCGGCATGCACACCGCGCAATTCCCTGGAATGTCACGCTGAACGACGCACGCCGCGCTGCTCGGGACACTGCCAACGCGGCGATCCGCCGCCGCAATGAAGACCGTGTGGCCGGGACGCTGTTGCTGATCACGCCGGCGAGCGCCCCGGCGGTCCGGCCGTGAGCGTGGCGAGGCGACTGGGGCTCGCTGTGTTGCTCCTGCCGGCGAACGCCTGGCCGCAGAGTCTCGAACTCAGCAGCGTCGTCACGATTGCGCACGGCGATCATCGCGTCGACGCGGGTCTCGGGGTGGAGCGCGCGACAGGACTGCTCGTCGGTGGAGCGACGCGCCTCCGATACGGTGGTATCGCGCTCACGCTCTCCGGCGAGACCGGACACCTCACCGCCGTCCAGGGAAGCGGTGGCATCGATCGAGATGTCTCGCAGATCGGCGCAGTCGCGCAGTTCGCGCCACTGTCGTGGCTGACGCTCGAGAGCGGCGTCACGCTGCGCAGCTTTGGCACCGTGCTGGCACGGCAGCGTTGGACCCTGGTCCGCGCCGGGGCGGAGGCTCGGATCCCACTCAGCGGTGAGACGTTCTGGGCGGTTGGCCATGCTCACCTGCTGCCAGTGGTCTCCGTCAACGAACTCCCCAACGCCGCGAGCGCGTTCGATGCCGGGACGGGGCTCGCCTACCGGCGTGGCCGACTGCTCCTCGAACTCACGTACACGCTCGAACGCTGTGACTTTCCCTCGCAAGGCAGCACGCGTCGCAGCGAGCAGCTTGGAACGCTCGCGCTCGGTGGAGGCGTGCAGCTGCGACTGCGTTAGGAATCAGTCAACTCCAAATTCCATGCAACCTTTCCGGCCATGGCTGCGTCTTACCCTCTGAAGCTTGGCACTACGTCTCTAGCTGGAGGATGCAATGCGCGGCCTGATCCTGTTGATCGCGACGATCCTGACTCTCGGATACGGCTTCGCCGCCCAAGCCGCCATGACCGTGGAGCGAGCGGAGACGTTCCGCCGCGTGGCCCGGACGGTCAAACCCGGAGACCCGACGGTGGATGCGAACCGTGTCTGGTACGGGGGCATGCTGGCCCCGGTCACCGTCGAGGCTACCGCTCCTCCGAAATGCACTATTTGAGAGCCTCGGCCGCCCGCTTGAGTCCCGGCGGGCGGTCGCATATCCGGGCGAAACTTGTAAGATTGAAGGGACGTACCATCACCTAACCATGGACATGTCTTTGGATCAGGCAGCACCCGGCCCTGCGAAGCGTTTCTTGCGCACGTGGCGTCGCGAGATCATCCGCGGCGGCGTGCTCTTTTCGCTGGTCGTCGCAGCCGGCCTCTTCATCCGCAATGCCTCGCGCCGCATCCACATGCCCGAATCGCTGGGCGCGCTCGGCTCGTTCGGCGATTTCAACTGGGGTGACGGCGACGGCGGCAACCTCTTCGGACACGGCCGTGAAGTCGGCGACCCCTGGGAATACCGGGCCCTGCTCAAGCCCGCCCAGCACGTCTGGATTCGCAACACCAACGGCCCGATCGACGTCGTCGCGGGAGCGAGTGACAGCCTCGTCGTCCAGGTCGAGAAGAGCTGGCGCATGTCCGATCCGCAAAGCGTGCAGCTCGTCCCGGTGCTTACCGAGCGCGGGGTGACGATCTGCGCGATGTGGGAAGCCCGCGAGCAGCGCTGCAACGAGGGCGGTGACTATCGCCTGAACGGCGTCAAGAAGAACGACGTCGCGGTCCGCTTTACGGTACAGTTGCCGCGCAACGTGCCGATCGACGCGTCGACGGTGAACGGCGGCCTGGAAATCGACGGTGTCAGCGCGCCAGTGGGGGCGGCGACCGTCAACGGTCGCATCGCCGTGAACACCTCGACCGGTCCCGTCCAGGCGACCACGGTGAATGGCAGCATCGAAGCGAACATGCAGGCGCTGACGAGCGGTAATGTCGAGCTCACCACGGTCAATGGCTCCGTTAGCGCCGGTCTGCCCCCGCACATCAACGCCGTCATCGATGCCGAGACGGTGAACGGCCGTGTCCAGACCGATTTCCGGGTGAAGATCACCGGCAAGCTCAGCACCCGCCATCTGCGCGGCACCATCGGCACCGGCGGCCCGACGCTGAAGCTCGTCACCGTCAACGGCTCGATCACGCTGCATGAGGCGGACGCCAATCCCAATCCCCACCCGCACGCCCGTGTGATGCTGGCACCCGAAACTCGGGTGCGCGTTCGTACGCTGCCGCCGGAGCGGCCCTAAGGCGTCGGTGGGGCGGAACGGCCGACGCTGTACGGCCATCTCGCCGGATTGAGCGTCGCAAAACCGTAAAACATCAGGCACGCCCCCGTCAGCGCGATGTTCTTCCAGAAGTGGGCCGCCTGATTCGCGGCCATCATCGGATCGGCGATTCCCCAAAACTTGTGCACCGTGAAGGCCGCCGGAATGAGAAAGAGCGCGATCAACAGCGCTCCCCAGCCCCCCTTCACGCCGAGCAGGATGCTGAGCCCACCGGCCAATAGCATGAGGCCGGACAGCGCCGTCAGCAGCGTGGGGGCCGGAACGCCGGACGCGCCGGCGTACTGCGCATAGCTGCTGAGCTTGGTGAGATGATTGAAGCCGGAGTAGATAAAGAAGAAGGAGAAGACCACCCGCCCGATTAGCAGCACCAGACCGCCCATTTAACCTCCGAGGTAGCGGGCCACTTCCGCTGGGAACGTCCGTACGTCGATCGGCTTCGTGATATATCCGTCAAATCCCGCGGCGCTAGCGCGCGCCCGATCCTCCGGCAACGCGTGCGCCGTGAGTGCGACGACTTTCCATGAGCGCTGCGGCAGGCCCCGCAGTTCCTCGAGCAGCGCATAACCATCGCGGCCGGGCAGCTGGATGTCGAGCAGGATCAGGTCCGGGGCGGGTTGCTGCGTGCGCACCACCTCCGCCAGGCGATCCCCGTTGGGGAGGCCGACGACCTGATGGCCCTTGATGGTGAGCACGGTGGTCAGAAGCTTCAGGCTGTCCGGCTGGTCTTCGACGACGACAATGATGGCCACGCTCACCGCGCCTGCGGCAGTGTGAACCAGAACGTGCTGCCCTTACCCATCTCGCTTTCGACGCCGATCGCGCCGCCCTGCAGCTCGACCAGACGCCGTGACAGCGCGAGGCCCAGTCCCGTCCCTTCGTATTTGCGGCTCGCGGAAGCGTCGAGCTGCGAGAATTCCTTGAATAGCTTGGACTGATCTTCCGCGGCGATCCCGATGCCGGTGTCGCTGACCGCGATGCGCGCTGCGGCGCCGCCGTTCACCGGCGCTGCGGCGAGCGTAATCCGGCCTCCGTCGGGCGTGAATTTGATGGCGTTCGAGAGCAGGTTCAGCAGCACCTGCCGTACGCGGCCGCGGTCGGCATGCACGCGCAGATCCTGGGCGGGCGGCGTCACGACCAGCGCATGGCGATGCTTCTCGACCTGCGCATGCACGCTCCCGGCGGCTTCGGTGAGCAGCGGTGCCAGTTCCACATCCTCCGCTTTCAGGTCCATGCGGCCTGCGGCGATGCGCTGCAGATCGAGCAGCTCATTGATCAGCTCGAGCAGCTGCCGGCCGTTGCGCGCCACCGTCTCGAGGAAATCGCGCTGCTGATCAGAGAGGGAGGGACCCCCGAGGTCCTGCGTGAGCAGCAGGTCGGTGAACCCGATGATGCTGTTCAGCGGCGTGCGCAGCTCGTGCGAGATGTTCGAGAGGAATTGATCCTTCGACTTCATCGCGGCATCGAGATCGGTGTTCAACTGCTCCAGCCGCTTCGCCGTCTGCCGCACCTCGACGGCGAGCCGCCGGGTGTTGTGGTGCGCCGATCCGCGCTCGCAGGCGATCGCGAGATTGGGGGCGGCCTGCTCGAGCGCCGCCCGCTCATCGGTGCCGAATTGCGCGCCCGGCACCACGCCCAGCACGCCGACCAGCTTCGTGCCGGCGCGCAGCGGCACGAGCACCAGACCCTGCGGCATTGCCGCGTTCAGGCGCAGCTGATGGCGCACCGGCTGCACCGCTTCGCCGTGAAAGTGCACTGCCTGGGCGGCGTCGCCCATGAGATCGCGCATCGTCGCGCGTGAGACGGCGCGCGACTCGACGCCGCGTGAGACGGTCGGCGCCCATTCATTGGAATCGGAGGACGGCTGGTACAACACCACGCCGGTCGCTTTCGTCGCGCCGGCGATCACGCCCAGCGCCTGCGTGAGCCCGGTAGTGGCGTCGTCCGACGACGTGTTGAGGGCCGCCAGCAGCTGCGACAGGTAGGCCTGCAGCTCTTCCCGCCACGCCAGCGCCTTCGCCATGTGATTGACGCCGCGGGCGATCGCGCCGAACTCGTCCGCCTGATCCTCGGGCAGCGGCTCGACGAATTGTCCCTCGGCGACGCGCTGCAGCGCGTGCCCGATGCGGGCAAAGGGAGCGGCGAGACGGCGGCGGTTGTACCAGAAGCCGAGCCCGAGAACGCCGACCATCGCGACGAACAGCACGCTGGCGGCGAGCGCGGCCTGGACGGCGTCGTCGCCGGCGTCGGCCGCCAGCTCGGTGGCCGCGGTGGCTTCCGCGGCGATGAGCGGCGATGGCTCGAGCCGCTGAATGCGATCGAGCCGCTGCGCCAGCTCGACCATTGCCGTCTGCGTGGCGCGGGCACTGCGCCAGGTCGCGACCTGCGTGATGAGGCCGACGAGCGCGACCGCGATGAATGTCGCGGCGAAGAGGCGGGTGATGCTGGGCGTCGCCCGCATGGGCCTCCATAATATGCGGGCGACGTGTACCTTCCAAGCCGTGCGGCCCCACACCCTCGGCCTGATCGGACTCGGCGCGATCGGCGGCTCGATAGCCCGGCAGGTGAAACAGTCGGGCAAGGACGGCGGGGTCGCGGCCGTCGTGGGATGGTCGCCCGAGCCCGCCGAGCGCGCGCTGGCCGCGCAGCAGGGCGCGCTCGACGATGCGCCGCCGCGCCCCACCGACGTGGCTCGCGTCGCGGATCTGCTGGTGCTCGCCGCTCCTCCCGCCGCCAATCTCGCGCAGCTCGACGCGGTGGCCCCGCATCTCAAAGCGGGCGCGCTCGTCACCGACGTCGGATCGGTGAAGCGCGGCATCGTCGCGCGTGCCGAGCGGCTCGGCCTGGCGCGGCGATTCGCCGGCAGTCATCCGCTGGCGGGTACCCATCGGCACGGCTTCGAGGCGGCCCGCAGCGACCTGTTTCGCGGCGCGATCGTGTACGTGACGCCGTGCAGCGAGGGCGGCGATGCGGCCCGGGAAGTCGCGCACTTCTGGCACGACGTGCTGGGAGCGGAACCCGTCGTACTCGAGGCGGCGCAGCACGACGCGCAGCTCGCTGCGACGAGTCACGTCCCGCAGATCGTGGCGTCGCTGCTCGGCGATTTCCTCGCCCGCCACGCGCCCCCCGGATCGACGTTCGGCCCGGGCGCTGCCGACACGACGCGCCTCGCGGCCAGCGACCCGGCGCTGTGGACGGAAATCCTGCTCATGAATCGCGACGAGATCCTGCCGGCGCTGCGCGCCCTGGAGGAATCGTTGGGCACCGTGGAGCGCGCGCTCGAGGTGGGCGATGCCGCCGCACTCACGGCGTGGCTCACCCGGGCGGCGAGCTGGCGCCGGCGGATTGGCAACCAGTAAGGTGCGCCGCGTCGGCGGTGTCGTGCGGCCGCCCGGCGACAAGAGCATCTCCCATCGCGTGCTCATGCTCGCGGCGCTGGCGCGCGGCACGAGCGAGCTGTCCGGGCTGCTCACGGGCGCCGACGTGAAGAGCAGCGCGCGCGTGTTGCGCCAGCTCGGCGCGACAATCTCCAGGATCTCGGAGTCGGGAGTCAGGATTTCGAGTTCCCGACTCCTGACTCCAAGCTCCCGCCTCAATTGCGGCAACTCCGGCACCACAGCACGGTTGATGCTCGGCATCCTCGCCGGTCAGCCGTTCGCGGCGACGCTCACCGGCGACGCGTCGCTGCGCCGCCGGCCGATGCGCCGGGTCACGACGCCGCTGCGGGAAATGGGTGCGGATATAAAGGAAACGGGAGACGGGCTGCCGCTCACCATTCGTGGGGGCAAGCTGCGCGGCCTGACCTACACGAGCCCCGTCGCGAGCGCCCAGGTCAAAAGCGCGATCCTGTTCGCGGGACTGACGGGGAAGGTTCCGGTTACGATCCGCGAGCCGTACCGCTCCCGCGATCACACGGAACGGCTGCTTGCGCACTTGGGGCTCGGGATTCACGAGCGCGATGGAGCCATCAGCTATCGGCCGTCTGCCGTCAGCATCCCATCGTTCAACCTTTCCGTGCCGGGCGACATTTCCTCGGCGGCATTTCTGGCAGGAGCGGCCGTCCTCGCGGAGCAGGGCGAGCTCCTGATTGAAAACGTGGGAGTCAATCCCACGCGGATCGGGTTTCTCGTCGTGCTCGAGCGCATGGGTGCGCACGTCGAGCGCGTGAACCTGCGCGACGCAGGTGGGGAGCCCGTCGCCGATCTGCTCGTGCGTCCCGCCGCGCTCACGGGAACGGAGGTCACGGCCGCCGAGATTCCCACACTGGTGGATGAGGTCCCGATCCTCGCAGTAGTGGCGAGCCGGGCGCGCGGGTCGACCGTGTTCCGCGAGGTCGGCGAATTGCGGGTGAAAGAGAGCAATCGTCTCGAGCTCATCGCCGCGAATTTGCGCGCCGTCGGTGCGCGCGCCGAGGTCCAAGGCAATGACTTGCGCGTCGAGGGCGGTGACGCGCCGCCGCGCGGTCGTGTCGAGACTGCCTCCGATCACCGGCTGGCGATGGCGTTCGCGGTCCTCGGAACGGTCGAGGGCGCGGACGTGAAGCTCTCGGAGAGAAAATCAGTGGCGATCAGTTATCCGGACTTCTTCGCCGATCTTCGCCGTACCCACGCACCACGTACCACGCACCACGCACGATGACACTGCGCGTAATCGCGATCGACGGCCCGGCGGCATCCGGCAAAAGCTCGACCGCCGGCCTCGTCGCGGCGCGGCTCGGCTGGGCGCATCTCGACTCCGGCGCGCTGTATCGCGCCCTGACGCTCGCGGCGCTCGATAACATCGGAGAAGGGGGACGGGGGAAGGGGGAAGCGTGGTCGGGTCGGAGGATCGTCAGTCTCGCGGAGGAGCTGCCGGTGCGCCTGGTGCGCGTGGGCGATGTCTTCCGCCCAGAGGTCGCCGGTGTGGACGTCGAGCAAGCGATCCGGAGCGAGCGCGTGACTCGCTCCGTCTCCGCCGTCGCGGCCATTCCCGAGGTCCGGACCTGGGTAAACGCCCAGCAGAGAACGGCGGTGGAGGGCGGTGGAGGTGGTGCAGGTGGTCGAGGTGTGGTGGTAGATGGTCGCGACATCGGCACCGTCGTCTTTCCCGAGGCGCCGCTGAAGATTTTTTTGACGGCCACGCCCGATGAACGGGCCCGCCGGCGGCTGTCGCAGCGGGGCGAGGCCGTGGATGGCGAGGTGGTGCGCCGCGAAAGCCAGGCGCTGGCGGCCCGGGATGCTGCCGATTCCAACCGGCGGATCGCCCCCCTCAAACCCGCCCCCGATGCGGTGTTGCTCGACACGACCGCCCTGACGCTGGAGCAGCAGGTGGCACGGGTAGTTGAACTGGCGCGGGGCTTGTTCCCTGGGTAGGTTTCCGCCCGTCCCAGGCTGAAGCCTTGGCTCTGGAGGGGTGAAGACAACCTCAAACCCACAACCGAACCGGTGCACTGAATGCTCGTAGAAGCACGTGACGTAGAAGAGTTCGAAGAAGACATTCCCACTCGTAAACCTCCCCGCCCGCAACTCCGCGTCCGTTCCGGTCTCGACGAGGAATATTCGTCCGACGAGATCGAGAAAATGACTTTGCTGTACGAGGGGACGCTGTCGAATATCCAAGAAGGCGAGATCGTCAAGTCGAAAGTGCTGCGTGTGACCGACACGGCCGTCATCCTCGACGTCGGGTTCAAGTCGGAAGGCGCCGTGGCGATCGACGAGTTCAAGGATCCCAGGAGCCTCAAGGAAGGTGACGAGGTCGAAGTCTTCCTCGAGCACCTCGAAGATCAGGAAGGCGCGGTCGTGCTTTCGAAGAAGAAAGCCGACTTCATGCGCGTCTGGGAACGGATCCGCGAAGCGCACGAGAAAGACGAGGGCGTCACCGGCACGCTCGTGAAGAAGATCAAGGGCGGCGTGGTGGTCGACCTGATGGGCGTGGACGCATTTCTCCCTGGCAGCCAGATCGCGCTGCGCCGCGTTCCGAATATCGACGAGCTGCTCGGCCAGAGCTTCGAGTTCAAGATCATCAAGCTCAACAAACGCCGCCGCAACATCGTTGTCTCGCGCCGCGTGCTGCTCGAAGCAGAGCGCAAAACGAAACGCGACGTGCTGATGAAGGAGCTGTCGGTCAATCAGGTGCGGAAGGGTGTGGTGAAAAACATCACTGACTTCGGCGCCTTCATCGACCTGGGCGGCGTGGACGGCCTGCTGCACATCACCGACATGAGCTACGGCCGCGTGTCGCATCCGTCCGAGATGGTGCAGATCGGCCAGGAGCTCGAGGTCAAGGTCCTCGACATCGACTGGGAGCGCGAGCGCATCTCGCTCGGCCTGAAACAGCTCCAGCCCTATCCCTGGCAGAACGTCGCCGCGAAGTATCCGGTTGGAACGCGCGTGCAGGGCAAGGTCGTGTCGATCACGAATTACGGCGCGTTCGTCGAGCTCGAGCCGGGGATCGAAGGCCTGGTGCACATCTCCGAGATGAGCTGGACGCGCAACGTGCGGCATCCGTCCAAGCTCGTGTCGATCGGCGAGTCGATCGAAGCCGTCGTGCTCAAGGTCGACGAGACCGAAGAGAAGGTCTCGCTCGGCATGAAGCAGACCGAGCAGGATCCGTGGATGGCGCTGCCGCAGAAGTATCCGGTCGGCACACGGCTGCGTGGCAAGGTCCGCAACCTCACGTCGTTCGGGGCGTTCGTCGAAATCGAGCCCGGCATCGACGGCCTGATTCACATTTCCGACATGTCGTGGACCAAGCGGGTGCAGCATCCGTCGGAAGTCGTGAAGAAGGGCGACGAGGTGGACGTGCTGATTCTGAACGTGGACGCCGAGAACAAGCGGATCTCGCTGGGGCTGAAGCAGGCGCAGGAGGATCCGTGGCTGCGCATCGGCGAGACCTATCCCGTCGGCACCGAGCTGCGGGGTCGGGTCATGCGGCTGATGGACAAGGGCGTCGTCGTCGACCTGGGCAGCGATATCGAAGGCTTCGTCCCGATGTCGCAGCTTGGAATTCCGGACATCCAGCAGCCGGGCGACGCGGTGAAGGAAGGGCAGGCGGTGGAGTTGAAGGTGCTGGAAGTCGATCCCATCCATCATCGCATCGTGCTGGCGGCCACGGGCTTCCCGAAGGACGACATCATTCCGATCCCGG
>DASPXJ010000019.1:0-2189 GCA_035637355.1 Gemmatimonadales bacterium | reverse complement strand
GTAAGCCGGGCGCTGGAGCAGTGGCTCGACGCCGGTGGTCCCCTGGGCAATCGCTACGTGTTGGAGGTGTCGAGCCCGGGGATCGAGCGGCCCGTGCGTTGGCACCGGCATTGGGCCCAATTCGTGGGCCGGGACGTGAATGTGAAGCTGGCGGGAATGGGCCGGGTCCGCGCCCGCATCGTTGCAGTGCCGACTGCAGAGACCGTCGTGCTGCAGCCTCGTGGCGGGTCCGAACGGGAATACCGGCTTGCGGAAGTGAAGGACGCGCGCCTGGCGAGCGATAGTGACGACAGCTGACTGAGGACTGAGGACAAGTGATGGCAAACGCGACCGATGTCGTTTCGGCAATCAGAGAACTGACCAATACCAAGCAGCTCGAGCGCAGCGAGCTGATCGACCTGCTCAAGGACGGTCTGCATGCCGCCCTCGTGAAGCGGTACGGCCCCAACGTGCGCTCCGAAATCGGGATCGACGAGCTGAAGGGGTCGATCCGTATCGTCGTGCTCAAGACCGTCGTCGAGGCGGTCGAAGACCCCGGCACCCAGATCGCGCTCGAGGAGGCCCGGTTCGAGGATCCTGAGTTCCAGCCGGGGGACGTGCTCGAGGAAGAGGTGCCGTTCGAGCAGTTCGGGCGCACCGCGGTCCAGGCGGCCAAGCAGCGCATTATCCAGCGCGTGCGCGAAGGGGAGCGCACGCGCATCCGCGAGGAGTTCTCCGGCAAGGTCGGCGAGCTGCTCTCCGGCGAGGTGCAGCAGATCGAGCGCGGCAAGATCGTCGTCATGCTGAACAAATTCCGCGAAGCCGAAGCGATCATCCCCTACCGGGACCAGAACCACCGCGAGCACTTTCATCAGGGAGACACGATTCGCGCGGTCCTGAAGCGCATCGAGGAGACCCCCAAGGGCCCGCGCCTCATTCTGTCGCGCGCCGATCCGCTGTTCGTGAAGGCGCTGTTCAAGCTCGAGGTCCCTGAGATCCAGCAGCAGATCGTCGAGATCCGTGCCACCGCGCGGGAGGCGGGCAGCCGCACCAAGATCGCGGTCTGGTCGCGCGACGACTCCATCGACCCCGTGGGCGCCTGCGTCGGGCTGAAAGGCTCGCGCGTGCAGGCGGTCGTGAACGAGTTGAACGGCGAGCGCATCGACATCGTGCCGTGGTCGTCCGATCCCGAGCGTTTCGCCAAGCTGTCGCTCGCGCCGGCGCGCGTGGCCCGCGTCTTCTCCGACCCCGAGTCGAAGACGATCCAGGCGATCGTGGACGAGGATCAGCTGTCGCTCGCGATCGGCCGCAACGGCCAGAACGTCCGCCTCGCATCGGAGCTGACGGGATGGAAGGTCGATCTCTACTCGAGCCGCGAGTGGCTGGAGCGGGGCGGGGAAGGGCCGCTGTTCGCGCCGCTGCCGCCGCCCGACCAATCATCCGTGACGCAGGTGGCGCTCACCGAGATGAAGGGGCTGTCGCCCGAGCTCGTGGCGGTCCTCGAGCAGGCCGGCAAAAAGACGCTGCAGGACATACTCGACCTCGAGCGGGAAGAGGTCGATCAGATTCCGGGCATGACACCCGACCTCGCGGAAAAGATGATGTCATTCCTGAACGAGATGACGGAGGAAGGCGGCGAGGAGGAAGAAGCTCCCAAGACCACGGCGTGAGCTCGCGACTCACGCGGCTGCTTGGCCTCGGCGTCCGGGCGGGCAACGTCGTGATCGGCGTGGCGGGCGTTCGGGCGGGATTGCAGCGCGGCAAGGTGGTGTGCGTCGTGCTGGCCGCTGATGCGGGCCAGCGTACGATGGAGAAGGTGACGCGGCTCGCGGAAGCACGGAGAATTCCCGTGATCCGCGGACCAGGGGCAACGGAGTTGGGGACGGCACTCGGTAAGCCGCCGGTGCAAGCGGTGGGCGTCAGCGATGCAGCGTTAGCACGCGGCCTGATAGCCGATAGCCAATAGCTAATAGCGAGGAGTTAAGTGGCAACGACGCGGATCCATGATCTGGCAGCGGAATTCGGTATCTCCAGCGAGCAGCTGATGGGCATGCTCAAGGAGATGGACATCTTCGTGCGCAGTCATCTGACGCCGCTCAAGGACGAGCAGGTGTCGCTGGTGCGGGCGCGCTGGGAGCGCGACAAGCGCAAACAGAAGCAGCCGGCCGCGCCGCCGAAGCGGCGCCGCGCCGCGGCCAAGATCGTCGAGC
>DASPXJ010000018.1:0-26894 GCA_035637355.1 Gemmatimonadales bacterium | reverse complement strand
TTGACGATCAGCGCGCGCCGCAACGGGATCATCATCAGCACGCCCATCAGGCCGCCGGCGATCGCCAGGATCGTCACGCGCGAGATGTCGAGATCGTAGCCCATCAACAAAATCGCGGGGATCGTGAAGACGACCCCCGCCGATACGGAATCCGCCGCCGACCCGGTGGTTTGGACGATGTTGTTTTCGAGGATCGTCGAGCGGCCCAGCCACCGGAAGATCGTGATCGACAGTACGGCAATCGGAATCGATGCGCTGACGGTGAGACCGATCTTCAGCGCGAGATAAACGTTCGACGCGCCGAAGATGAGCCCTAGTAAAACACCCAGGACGATCGCGCGCGGTGTGAGCTCCGCGGGCGCCTGCGTTGCGGGAATGTACGGCTCGTGCGGCGCGCCTGCGGGAGCCGGCGTTGGTACCGGATGCGCGGCTGGGATGCTGGTCATAGGCGGCTCAATCTGCGCTCATCATGGCGCGCGTGTCCAGCAGCGAACCTGCGCAGGGCCTCCCGGGTATGCAGGGCCCGATGACAAGAACGATCGATCTCACGCTGCACGACCTGCGCGCCGCGCTGGCCGGTCTCTACGACATCGAGGCCCCGATCGCCCGCGGCGGGATGGCACTCGTCTATCTGGCGCGCGAACGACGACTCGACCGGCCGGTCGCGATCAAGGTCTTACCCCCCGAATTGGCCCGCGACGACGCGAGCCGCACGCGGTTTCTGCGCGAAGCGCGGACCGTGGCGCAGCTCACGCATCCCAACATCGTGCCGATCTTCACGGTGGACGAGATCGGCGGGTTCGTGTTCTTCGCGATGGCCTACGTCGCCGGGGAGACCCTGGCGCAGCGTGTCGCGGCGCGCGGCCCGCTCGATCCGCACACGGCCGGCCGGGTGCTGTGCGACATCGGCGAGGCACTGGATTACGCGCACGCGCGCGGGATGGTGCATCGCGACGTGAAGCCCGACAACATTCTGATCGATGCCGCCACGGGACGGGCGCTGCTCTCCGACTTCGGGATCGCCCATGCCAGCCCG
Organism: Gemmatimonadales bacterium; assembly: GCA_035637355.1. Lineage (GTDB taxonomy): Bacteria > Gemmatimonadota > Gemmatimonadetes > Gemmatimonadales > GWC2-71-9 > 20CM-2-65-7. The sequence goes on along the minus strand of DASPXJ010000018.1, from coordinate 25,858 downwards.
CCGTCGCGCTCGCCGGGACTGCTCGGGCGTCCGGCTGCGCCGCGTGGGCTCGTGGTCGGCACGGCGCCGTTTATGAGTCCGGAACAGGCGAGTGGCGACCTCGTCGATGCGCGGAGCGATATTTACTCCCTCGGCGTAGTCGCCTACTACGCGCTTTCGGGCCGCCTCCCGTTCCAGGCGAACACCGACGAAGGGTTTCTGGCGCAGCACATCACGGATGCTCCTCCCAAGATCGCCACGGTCGTGCCGCTGGTACCGCCCCGCCTGGCGCAGATCGTGGACCGCTGCCTCGCGAAGGAGCCATGGGCACGCTACCCCGACGCGGCGGCGCTGGTGCGGGCGATCGCGGAAGCCGTCGCGCCTCCGGCGGCGCCGCTCGCCATCCGGGCATTCCTGGTGCGGAGCACGCACCTCGAGGCGCCGGCCCTGATTCACGCCTTCGTGACGGGCGTCGGGTTGCTGCCTGTGACGGTTGCCGCCTGGCTGTCACCGGCGAGCGCAGCCGTGCGAGCGGTTGCGACGGTTGTGCTGGGAGTGGCGCTCATGCTGCCGGTCGTCGTCGCGGTCGTGCGCGTGCGCCGTTTGCTCGCAGACGGTCATGGCCGTGACGAGCTGGTCGCGGCTCTCGCCGCGCGTCAGGCTCGGCGCCGTGAGGAGCTGGCGTTCGTCTACGGCAATGGGCCTACGAGTTTCGAGCGCTGGATCGGATGGCTTGCCCGCATGGCCTTGCTCGCCGTCGTGGCGGGCGTCGCTGCCACGCTCGAGTTGATCGAGGTGCCCGCGCTGATCGTGCCGTTCGTCCCTTCCATCGTCACCGCCGGCGCCGCAACGGCCGTGCTGGCAGCCATCCTCGCCCGTGCCCGTACCGAAAAGCGCACCGATCTGGTGGGTGAGCGGAGTCTGCGGTTTTGGCGTGGCCCGCTCGGCCGTGCGCTGTTTCGCTTCGCCCAGCCGCGGCGCGAGCCGGTCAGGTCCGTCGTTACAGTGCTGGACCGCCTGGAGACGCCCGCCTGACGAGAGAACGTTAGTTTAGGGGTGCCATGACGCATCCCGCTCCCGATCGGTTGTTTCTCGACTTTCAATCCGCCGTCGCCGGTCGGTACTCGCTGGAGCGTGAGCTGGGCCGCGGTGGCATGGGGGTCGTCTATCTCGCGCGCGAAGTGCGGCTCGATCGCCCCGTCGCGATCAAGCTGTTGCCGCCGTCGAAGGCGTCCGATCCGCACCTGCGCGAGCGGTTCCTGCGCGAAGCGCGCACGGCCGCCAAGCTCTCCCATCCCAACGTCATCCCGATTCACGCCGTCGAAGAGATCGGCGGATTCGTGTTCTTCGCCATGGCCTACATCGAAGGAGAGACGCTCACCGAGCGGGTGCGGCGGCGCGGCCCATTGGCGCCGTCGGAGGCATCGCGCGTCCTGCGTGACGTCGCCTGGGCGCTCGCCTACGCGCATGCGCAGGGCGTCATCCACCGCGACGTGAAGCCGGATAACATCCTGCTCGAGAGCGGCGGTCGCGTGCTCGTCGCCGATTTCGGGATCGCCAGCGTCGTGGCCGGAGCGGGCGCGCTCACCACCGGCGAAGTCGTCGGGACGCCTGAATTCATGAGTCCCGAACAGGCACTGGGCGAAGCGGTGGATGCGCGCAGCGATCTCTACTCCCTCGGCATCGTCGGCTACTTCGCGTTCTCGGGCACGCTGCCGTTCGAGGCGGCAAAGGCGACGGAGGTGCTCGCCAAACAAGTGACCGAGCCGGCCCCGCCGCTCGGCTCCGTCGCGCCGCTCGTGCCGCGCCGCCTGGCGCAGGCGATCGATCGCTGTCTCGCCAAGGACCGGGAGGAGCGCCCGGACGGCCCCGCCGCCCTCGCCGACCAGCTGGGCCACGCGCTGGAGCAACGGCGTGAGCTTCCCGTCGCGCTGCGCGCGTTCGTGAAACATGACGCGCGACTCGATGGCAGCGGTGTCCTGGTCTGGCCATTCGTCATGCTCGTCGCCACACCGATCGCGGGCATGCTGACGCAGTCGGTGGCCGTCGGATTCGTGACGCTGGTCAGCGGCTACACGCTCGTCCCGCTGGGCGTCCTGATCAATCGCGCGCGGAAGCTGCTCAACGCCGGCTTCGGCCACAGCGACATCGGCGTGGCGTTCAAGGCCGAGATCGACCGCACGCGCGAGGAGCGGGCCTACGGGCTCGGCCACGGCGGCGGGCCGTCGACGCTCGAGCGGATTTTGCGATGGATCGGCGGAATCGGGACCGGCACCGCCATGATAACGCTCGCCATCATCAATTCCATCCCGTTCGGCGACTACGCTCTCATGACGACGTTCGCCTGGTCGCTCACGATCGGCGTGGTGTCGGGGATCGGCGCGCTCATCATGCTGCAGCGCCGGCGCGACGTCGACGCGGAATTCTGGGGCCGGCTGTGGACCGGCCGATTCGGGCGCTGGTTGTTCGGAGTGGCGCGCATGTTCACAGGCGCGAAAGCGCTTCCCGCATCGCTCACGCATCGCCCCACCGAGCTGGCGCTCGGCATGGCCGCCGAGCAGCTGTACGAGACGCTGCCGAAGGAGACGCGCCGGCAGCTGCGCGACTTACCCGACGTCGTCCATCGGCTGGAGCAGGACGCACAGCGCATGCGGGCCCGGCTCGAGGAGCTGCAGGAAGCGCTGGCGGACGTAGGGCAGCGCGGCGCTCCCGATCCGGCGATCGGCGCGCGGCATGAGCGCATTGTGGCGGACCTGAGTGCCGAGCGCGATCTCGTGCAGCAGCGCCTGAAGGACGCAGTAGCCGCACTCGAGACGATTCGCCTGAATCTGCTGCGACTGCACGCGGGCACGGGGTCGGTGCAGAGGTTGACGACGGATCTGGGGCTGGCGCGCGAAGTCGCGCAGAGCATCAGCCGCCAGATCGAGGGCTTCCGCGAAGCGGAGAGCGCGCTCTAGTCGCGCACCCGCTGCAACCGCTCCACCGCCTGGTGCAACATGTCGTCCGTTTTACAGAACGCGAAGCGCACCTGGGTACGGCCCAGCTCGGCGCGCGAATAGAAGCTGGAGGCCGGAACGGTCGCGACGCCGTGCTCGATGGTCAGCCATTTCGCGAATTCGTCGTCGGGCAGGTCCGATAGATCCGAAAAATCGGCCATCACGTAGTACGCGCCCTGCGGCGGCCGGCATTTGAACCCGGCTTTGGCGAGTCCGGCGCAGAGGATGTCGCGCCGCCGCCGGTAGTCGCGCGCGAGACCGTCGTAATAGTCCTTGCCCAGTGTCTCCATGCCCACTGCGATGGCCTCCTGGAGCGGCGCCGGCGCACCCACGGTGAGAAAATCATGCACCTTGCGGATCGCGCCGGTGACGTCGGGCGGCGACACGATCGTGCCGATCCGCCAGCCGGTGACGCTGAACGTCTTCGACGCGCCGCTGATCGTGATCGTGCGATCGGCCATGCCCGGCAGCGTCGCGATCGGGATGTGCTCGCCCTCGTAATAGATGTGCTCGTAGATCTCATCGGTGACGGCAAACACGTCGTGGCGCTGGCAGAGCTCCGCGATCGCGGTGAGCTCGGCGCGCGTCAGCACGCGCCCAGTCGGATTGTTGGGCGTGCAGACGATGATCGCGCGCGTCCTGGTGGTGAACGCCTGCGCGAGCCGGTCGAGATCGAGCGGGGCGTCGACGGGCATCGGGACGAACACCGGCCTGGCGTCGCACAGGATCGCGTCGGGCCCGTAGTTCTCGTAAAACGGCTCGAAAATGACGACTTCGTCGCCCGGATCGATGATGCCCAGCAGCGCCGAGCCCATGGCCTCGGTGGCGCCGCAGGCCACTGTGACCTGCGTCATTGGATCGACGGGCAGACCGTACCAATCCTGGTACTTCGCGGCCAACGCGTTCCGCAGCCGGGCAGCACCCCAGGTGATGGCGTACTGGTTGACGTCATCGCGGATCGCGCGGGCCGCCGCGTCTTTCAGGACGTCGGGGCAGGGGAAGTTGGGGAAGCCCTGCGAGAGGTTGATGGCCCCGTGCTCGTTGGCGAGCCTGGTCATCCCGCGAATCACCGATTCGGTAAAGCCGTGCGTGCGGCGTGCGGTGCGAGTGCGCATGACGGCGAAAGATATCGCGCTACAACCTCAACCGCACATTGATATCGGCTTACTGATTGCGGGAGCCCGGCGGCCGGTAATTCGCGATCGATTCGGCTAGGCCACGTAACACGCCGGTCAGGCCCACGGAGTACGAGTTGTTGCCTTCTGTGTGCAGACGCAGTGCATCGACCTTGCCTGTTTTCAGGTCACGGGCAAAGTAGACGATTCCGCCACCGGCCTTGGGCATCTCCCCGAGAATCTCGTATTTGCCGCGCGTTGCCTCGCGGACGGCCTCCAGAAGATCTTCTTTCGATCTGGGCTGCCCAGCGCTGGCGTCCGTCCAGAGATCGACGCCGCACTGGGTGCAGTACCGCGCCCAGGAGCGTACGGCGTTACCGCAACGCGGGCAGGCGCTGCTCGGGGCTGGAACGGAGGCATCCAACTCCCGGGCTACATCGAGACGAAACTCGTTCTGTTGTCTCGGCTCGGGAGTCAACCTCAGGATGACGATTCTCTTGTTCGCTGCATCTCGCGCCAGATAGGCGATCGTGCCCTCCTGCAGCTGGCCGATCTCACCAAACACTTCGAAGTCCTGACCGGCAACGTCCCGCACTGCTTCCAGCAACTCATCCCGCGGCACCGCCGAGCCCGGCGCTGGCGTCGCGAGACTGATTCTGGTCCGGCCTCCTTCGTGCAGTACGCTCAATGCCCACGCTCCATCATCATGCGTTACCTGTTCCGCATCCGCGCGGCCAAATCCGGTGGTACGAAGCGCCAGATGAAGGTATACGGAACACTGCGGTTCTTCTGAAAGACCGCCCCCCGATCCTCGGAAACATTCATGGCGTAGTTGACCGAAATCACGTGGAGATCGGAGCCCACGACTGGGCCGCCACTCGCCCCACCTACCATCGCGGCCGAATGAAAGACGTCGGTCCGCGTTGTGTCGGTGACTTCACCCATCGATACGTGGGGCTGGACCAACCCCAAGCGGGCGGCTTCCTGGAGCGCCGCGTGACTCAGCGAAGCCGAGATGACCGATGCAACCATGTTCACGCCTATGGTCTGTTGATCGGTCAGCTGTATCGTTCGCGCCTGCGCTTGATCGATCAACTTGATGACGCCCTCGAATCCGCCGTCACGGATGGTCTGCATGAGGGCGGCGCGTTGAGCGGCACGAATCGATTCCATCTGTGTTTCGTTGGCCCGCCACATGATGTTCTTGCCACCCGTCGGGTAGCCAAGCAGCACGAGTTTGTCGCCCGGTACCACCGACGCCCGCGGCGAGATCGGCAATACGGGCGTGCTCGACAAGTCGCTCGTGGTTCGCATCAACCCCAGATCGGATTCGTGCGAGACCGAAACAACTTCGGTTTCGACAACCCGGTTGCCCGGGGGGAAGTAGGCGCGGCGCGAGATCCAGGTCGGGCGGTACAGGTCGTCGCCGCGCTTGTACCCATCCTCGTCTGTGAAGGGCTCGCTGACGTGGCGATTCGTGAGTATCCACCCGCCGCCATCGATGAGAAAGCCCGTCCCTGTTCCTCCATCAGTGAGGCGCGGCGCATCGCGGTCGTTCGCATCGGCCAGGACGACGTCGCCGTTGGGGGCGCCTCGAATGCGGAGCCATTCACCCGCGGAGTTGCGATACCCCCACTGCAGCTCAATCAGGCAGACGCCCTGAGAGAACCGATCCGTTACGGTGGGCCCAAACCGGCGATCCTGCTCAATCTCCCGCCGCTCACGCGCCGCTGTCACCTGGCTCTGCGCCAACGTCTGGCGCATGGATTGGGACTGCGCTCTCAATTCGGCGGTTTCTGTCTGCCACGTTTGCGCTTGCGCCGTCACGTTCTGTAACCGCTGCTCCAATTCCGCCCGGGATCCACGCTCACCCGCGAGCTGACCGCTCAACGTCACTAGCTCATTCTTCAGCGATGCCTGCTCCCCTTGGCCCACAGCGAAGACTATCACGATGGCGACGAGGGCGGTCGCGAGGACTGCCGCGACTGTAATCCGCATCCGCCGCGACGTCCGTTCGGTGGCGAGCATGACAAACGCCTTCATTACGGCAGTATTGCTCGCTCGACCTCCTGCCGTTCCATCCGCGTGCTGCCGTGCCATCTGGTACAGGCCTGTCAAGCCCGACCCACCGGCGGGCTGAGGCGAGCGCGGGACCGGCGCGGCCCGGGGAGCGCGCGGCGGCAGCGGTGCCGCGAACTCGGTCCGCGGTCTCCCGGGCGCTGCCGCTTCTTCAGAAGCCATTTCAAACCGCGCGCTGGGGCCGTTCGGTCCGAACGTCACTTGCTGACCCGGGCGCAACTCGACTGTCTCGACACGCACGCCATCGACGAAGGTGCCGTTCCTGCTGCCGTCGTCCCGAACGAAGCAGCGGCCTTCGCGCACGAAGAACGTCGCATGACGCCCGGACGCAACGACTTCATCGGGACTGAGGGCGACGCTGCACGTCGGGTTGCGGCCGACAGACACCTCACCGGAAGTCAGTTCGACGACTGTACCCGATTTGCTACCGGTCAGAAAGACGATGCGGGCGGCCATGTTGGGACCTCCGGCGAGGGGTGAGTCGGATCAAAGGTATGCCGGGGAACCCTCCCCGCCAGTAGGCGCGCCTGGCTCGACGCGTTGGGCGTTGCGCGGTATTGTAGACGTTGCCATCGGTGGAAAGGTGTGCGGTGACACGGACAGTGGCCTGCCAAGCGTGCGGCGGCGTCCTGCAGGAGGACGACCGGTTTTGTCCGCGCTGCGGTGCAAACAACGCCGCGGCCGCGGACAGCGTCGCGGCCGCCGGGCGGATCCCCTCCGTGTGGGATCTCGTGGGAGACGCACTCCGGGCAGCGACCCGTGGTGAATTCGAGATAGCGGGCGAGCTGGGCCACGGCGGCATGGCTGCGGTCTATCTCGCGCACGACATTGCGCTTGACAAGAAGGTGGCCATCAAAGTGATGGCTCCCACCATGATGGCCGACCGCTCCATGCTCGAGCGCTTCCTGCAGGAAGCACGCACGGTCGCGAAACTCGAACATCCGCACATCGTCACCGTCCACACCGCCCGCCAGGCGGGCGGCCTCAACTTTTTCGTCATGAAGTTCGTCGAAGGCCTCGAGCTGGAGGCCGTGCTGCAGCGGACCGGGGCGCTGCGGCTCGCCTTGGCCCGGGCGATTCTCTATGAAGTCGCCGGCGCCTTGCAGTACGCCCACGATCGCGACGTGGTTCACCGTGACGTCAAGCCCAGCAACATCATGCTCGACACCACCGGCAAAACATTCGTTACGGACTTCGGCATCGCGAAGTTGAAGGGCGGCAAGGGTCTGACGATGCACGGCGCCGCAATCGGGACGCCGCAGTACATGAGCCCCGAGCAGTGCATGGCCGGCCCGGTCTCAGCGGCGTCCGACCAGTACTCACTCGGCGTCGTGGCCTATCATATGCTGACCGGCAACCCGCCGTTCAACGGAGAGCCGCTGACCGTCATGCGCGCGCAAGTGGAGCAAGCGCCACCGCGGCTGGACCGTCTGGCGGATGGCCCTTGCCCGCGCGAAGTCCGTGTCGCGATCGAGCGCATGCTCGACAAGGAACCTGAAGCGCGGTGGCCCTCAGTCCTCCAGGCAGTGAAGGCGCTGGGCGGGCAGCCGATCGGACCGGACGATCCTGTGCGCAACGAGATCATGCGGCTCGTCAAGACGCCCGACTTCATTCCGGCGACGGCGATGTTCACAACGCCGCTCAGTCCGGCGCCGGCGATCGCACGCGCGAGTCCACCGCCCGCTGCTCCGACGCGGCCGACGACACCCGTCCCCTCGCTGGTCCCGCCGGCGCCTCCCGTTCGCGCCCCAAAGAAGGAGAAGGTCGCCGCGCCTACCGCGGTGGTGCCGGTGTTCGACGAGCTCCGTATCGCCGGGGCTCCGCGGTCAGCATCGCCCGGCGCTTCGTTTGGTTTGCGTGCCACGCTGCGGAGTCGCAATGGCCCGAGGGCTCCGGCAACAAATGTGGCGTGGGAGTCGAGTGATGCTTCGGTGGCGAGCGTCGAGGCGTCAGGGCGAGTCCGCGTGCTCAGCCCGGGGAGCGTCACACTCACCGCAACGGCGCAGGGACTGCGTGGGAGCGCGCGCGTCACGGTCCGGGTCCCGCGTCCGTTACCGTGGCGACTGATCGGAGGGGCCGCCGCGGGAGTGGCGGTCGTCGCACTGCTGCTTGTGTGGGTGCTGCGACCAAAGCCGCCGCCGGTGAGGCAGCCGGTCGTCGCGCAGGTCGGAGGCGATCAGGTGACGGCAACGGTGCGCGTCGAGCGGGTTACCGTGCCCGTCGCCGCAGTTCGTGTGTCACCAGGTCGCGCGACCCTCGGCATTGGTCGGACCGTTCGGCTGACTGCCGCGGTGCTGGATCGCACGGGTAAGCCGCTCACTGATCGCACTGTGACATGGCGGTCCTCAAACGATGGTACCGCGACCGTGTCGAGTGAGGGCGTCGTTGGAGCGTTGGCTCCCGGGTCGGTGCGGATCGTTGCCGCGGTGGATGGCGTCGAAGGGATCGCGGACATTCAAGTGAACGCCCCCAAATCTGAAACGCCTGCGGCGCCGAGCGTCATGACTGTGGCGGTCGAGCCTGCCGAGGTTTCGCTCACGGTCGGCGAGACGCAAAACCTGACGGCCGCGCCACGCGACGTCCAAGGCCGGACCATGCAACGCCCGGTGACGTGGCGATCGGAGGACGATGCAATCGCCACGGTTTCGAGCGCGGGCGTCGTCGAGGGGATGAAGGCGGGCCGCGTCCACGTGAACGCCACCAGCGATGGTGTGACCGGGTCGGCGACCGTGATGGTCACGCCGGTAGTGCAGCCGGTGCCGCCGCCAACGGTTGCGATAGTGATTGCCGGTGTCGTTGCCGGCGGGCGACACACGTGCGTGCGCAGTCAAACCGGACGAGTGTGGTGCTGGGGAGACAATGCAGCGGGACAAGTGCGGGCGGGCGCCGGAGCCGCGGTATCGCAGCCCACCGCGCTCGACGCCCAGAACATCGGTGCGTTGGCGGCTGGCGGCACGCATTCCTGCGCGCTGCGTGACGACGGCCAGGCGCAATGCTGGGGCAGCAATCTCGAAGGCCAGCTCGGCGGCGGAAGTCGCACGAGTCGGGAGGTGATCGTGCCGGGACGCCGCTTTACCGCGCTCGCAGCCGGCGCTGATCACACCTGCGGTTTGACGAAGGACGGCGCTGTGCTCTGCTGGGGGAAGAATGATTTCGGGCAACTGGGGGATGGATCTACGAGTCGCAGACTCGCGCCGACTCCCGCGAAGGTGCCCGGTCCGATCTCAGCAATTGCGACGGGAGCGAGTCACACCTGTGCACTGCATCGCGACGGCCGGTTGTTTTGCTGGGGTGACGATTGGTCTGGACAGGTTGGCAGCGGAATGCGGCAGTCGATTCTCGACCCCACACAGGTCGGAGGTGCACTTCGTTTCGAGAACGTCGGAGCGGGGCAAATCCAAACGTGCGGTTTAACGCGGGAGGGCAAGATCTATTGCTGGGGGCAGGAGAAGAGTAGTCCGACAGTCACGCCGTCATCCGAGCCCTTCAGCAACCTCGCGGTGGGAGGAGCACACGTCTGCGGGCTCACTCGGTCTGGGCGAGCTCTTTGCTGGGGACGAGGCCAGGAAGGGCAGCTGGGAAATGGGGGACGGCAACCGCAATCGGCGCCCGTCGCTGCGAGAACATCGGAGGAATTTGTCGCGCTAGCCGCTGGCCAAAATCACACCTGCGGACTGGCAAAGTCCGGCCAGTTACTGTGCTGGGGAGCAAATGCGCGGGGTGAGCTCGGGACGGGCGGCACGGCGACAAGTTTGATTCCCAGCCCCCTCGCCGCCCTTCCGTAGACCTCGTGGATGGCTCCCGATCGTTACCGCCTTCCGCCGAGCGGTACGCCCACCCTGAACACGAAATCCATCGCCATCGCGGAGTTCCAATCCGAGCCGCTCTCGTCCGGGTCGAACGAATAGGCATGGAGTTCCCCACGGACATTGAGCGCCAGCTTGGGAGTCACTTGGGCGACCACACCGGCACCCAACATGCCGCCAAGTGATGTGTTACTCGAGCGACCGGACCAAATGTCCCCGCCTCGAATCACCATGCTCAACCCCGCGAGGCCCTCAAAATTGGAACGGCGCGGACGGTAGCGCCCTGCCAATGACGTTACCATCAGAGTCCCGCCTTGGTCCTGATATAAGCAAAGCTTGCTTGGATCGCAGGCCTGCACACGGGCATTGCTAAAGGCGTATGCCCCAGATACCTCCATGCCGAGGACGTCTGATAGCATCATGCCAACGCTCACACCAATGGCAGGGGAGCTGGTCTGAAGGACTTGGCCCTTCACCCCCGTCCCAGACGTGTCTGGTGCTACATATTTTCCCAGTTCGCGGGCGGAGTAATAGGCCGCAACGAATGGAGTCACCTGCACTCGCCGCTGAGCGGCAAGCGACTGAGTCGCCGCGGCGACCATCACGATCCACAGCACAGCTGGCGATCGCATACCGGACTCCTGGTGGAAGTCGCGCGAATATGCCCGCCCGTTGGGGACCCCACAAGACCCGATTCGCCTCTTACGGAAGCGCGAAATTCGGTGCAACGTAGCTAGGGTACGCCCGCCGTGCGTTCGCTCTAGTGGGACCACGCGGCGGGATGGGAGGTTCCTATGCGCCCGCACGTTTCTCGCGTCGTTCGACCGTGGTTCGTCGGTCTCATCCTCGACAACGCTCCCGCAGGCTTCCGCACGATTCAGAACACGAATAGCGGTCGGCCGTAAGGCACCGTGCCACGACCCAACGCCGAACTCCGGTTGCTGCGCAGGCGCGCCGTGGCCACCGCCGGTTTGGCGTTACTGTGCAGCTTTCGATCGGCTCCCGCCCAACGCCGTATCGAGTTCACGCCGTTCCTCGGCGGCTACTACGCATTAGGGGGACTGGGAAGGCAGGGGACTGGGGTGGAGGAGCGCCAGGAGAATCACGTCGCGCTCGGGGCCGCCCTTGTGCTCCACCTCAGTCCGACGTTCGGCGTCGAAGGAGCCGTTGCAGCGACGCCAAGCGGAGTCAACCTCAGCGGCACCACGAATCCCGGCTTGAGCGGCCGGGTCGTGTTCGCGAGCGTGCGCGCGCGCGTTTCCACCGCACAGGCAAACGTCTATGGTTTGGGCGGACTCGGAATGGTCATACGCGCCGGGCCCGCCTGGTCCGCATCTCAGTACACCAATCTCACGAGCGTAGCCGGCATCTTGGGGGTGGGCGCGCAGGCGCAAGTGAGCACCACCACGCGGATCGACCTGAGAGCCGAGCTGAATTTCTATTCCATCGATCCAGACGGAGCCGGCACAATGTATAAGCCGGCGCTGCAGAGCGATTTGCTTGTCGGGATCGGGATTCCGATTGCTCTGACGCATCGCGTCCCCGCCGCTCCCTCATCGCAGCCGGCCGTCGCGACGATCGCTGTCGATCCGGAAGAGCTGGTGTTGCGCGTAGGGGAAACGCATGTGGTCAGCGCGCGGTCGCTGGATGCCCACGGCCGTGCCGTGGAGCGTCCCGTGGCCTGGCGGTCGGAGGACGAAGGCGTCGCGCGCGTGTCGCAGGATGGCGTCGTAGCGGGAATAGGGGCCGGCCGCGCTCGCGTAACGGCAAACAGTGACGGTGTGACGGGAAGCACGAGCGTGACCGTCGAAGCCCCCATCGCCGCGAACGCCGCCGCCGTCATGATCGCCGAAGTCGCCGTGGGGCGGCGGCACACCTGCGCCCGGACTGCGGGAGGGCGGGTGTGGTGTTGGGGCGACAATGCAGCCGGGCAGGTACAGGCAGGCGCTGGGCCCATGGTCTCTCATCCTACGACTCTCGAGGCGCACGAGGCGGGTTCGCTGAGCGCCGGCGGCGCGCATACGTGCGGTTTGCGAGATGAGCAGGCGATCTGCTGGGGGAGCAATCGCGATGGTCAACTCGGCAACGCGGATCATGGCGCGCGCGAGGTTGTGATCGCGGCGAAGCGATTTGCGTCACTGAGCGCCGGCGGGCAACACACCTGCGGCCTGACCGTGGAAGCGACGGTGCTCTGCTGGGGGAAAAACGACTTCGGGCAGCTCGGCGACGGCACAACAAATGGCCGTAGTGCCCCGATGTCGATCGCGGCGTCGGGGCCCTTCGTTGCGCTCGCCGCTGGTGCCCGTCACTCGTGTGCCCTCCACCGCGACGGCCGCGTTCTTTGTTGGGGCGATGACTGGTCCGGCCAAGTCGGGAGTGGCATGACCCAATCGATTCTCGAACCCACGGAAGTCGGGGGCACGTTGCGGTTCGCCGCGATTGCGGCCGGCGAGGACCACACCTGCGGCGTGACGCGCGACGGTCGCGCTTATTGCTGGGGTCTGAATACGAGCGGGCAATTGGGCGACGGCTCGAAACGGCAGCACATGCGTCCGGGAGCCGTCACGACGAGTGAGCTGTGGGCGGCGGTGGCAGCCGGGGGCGCGTACACGTGCGCCCTGAACCGGTCGGGCCGCGCTTTCTGCTGGGGGCGGGGCCAGGAAGGGCAGTTGGGTGGTGGCACGACGACGGAACGCCTCGTGCCCACCGCGATTCGCAGTACCGAAGCATTCGTGATGCTGGCCGCTGGTGAACGCCACGCATGCGGCGTGACCAGAAACGGTCTCGTGCTCTGCTGGGGATCGAACGCACGCGGGGAGTTGGGAACGGGCGCTCCGACCGCGAGTCCCGCGCCCACCCCCGTGAGCGGTTTCGTCCCGTAGGAGTTCTGGCGGGTCCCCAAAATGAGGTCCATGTTCTACCGCTGGTGATCATTCCATGACTGTCACCCAGACGACGTGCCCGAAATGTAGCGGCCGGCTCTTCCCCGGCGACCGGTTCTGCGCGCACTGCGGAGCCACGCAAGAAGAGAGTTATGCGGCAACTCCGGCCGCGGAGGAGGCGGCGACCGCTGTCTGGGGCGGCGTTCTCGAACACCTGCGCAGCGCCACCGGCAAGAAGTACGAGATCGGCCGCGCCTTGGGGTTTGGCGGCATGGCGGCCGTCTTTCTCGCCCGCGAGCTGAGGTTGAATCGACGCGTCGCGATCAAGGTCATGTCACCCAGTCTCATGCTCGCGCCGGGCATGATCGAGCGCTTCCATCGCGAGGCGGTCACGGTGGCCGCCCTCAACCACTCGAACATCGTCACGATTTATACGGTGGAAGAGACCGACCGGCTGCACTACTTCGTGATGAAGTACGTCCCCGGTCCATCGCTCGAAGCCGTGATCAATAAGGACGGACCGCTCCCGATTTCCGTCGTGAAGGTGTGGCTCACCCAGATCGCCAGCGCGTTGGGATATGCGCATCGGCATGGTGTGGTGCACCGTGACATCAAGCCCGCCAACATCCTGTTGGACGACGAGGGCAATGCGATCGTCACCGATTTCGGCATCGCCAAGGTCGCGCGGGAGCCGAGTCTCACGCAGGTTGGCGCAACGGTCGGAACGCCCCCCTATATGAGTCCCGAGCAGTGTCAGTCGAAGGACGTGACTGCGGCATCCGACCAGTATTCCTTGGGGATCGTGCTGTACGAGATGCTGACCGGCGAGCCGCCCTTTACCGGGCCGTCGCTCGAAGTGATGCAGGCACACGTACAGGCCCGACCGCGGCCGATCGTTGTTGCCCGGCCCGATTGTCCTCCCAACATGCAAGCAACGGTCTTTCGGATGCTCGCGAAGGATCCAGCGGAACGCTGGCCTGCGATGGAGGACGTGATCGCGGCCGGGGGTGGGGCGCCGCTCGCGCACGACGACCCTATTCGCCTTCAGCTCGCCGAGCTTGCAGGTGCTCCCAAGACCTCGACCACGCCGATTCCCAGCAAGCCGCCGGCGTCGCGGGCACCGGAGCGCGCTAGTCCCATACAAATGCCGTCCTCGCACGCCCCCGGGGGTCCCCCCTGGGCGCGGCGACTCTTGTGGGGCGCTGCGATAGTGGCCGTGGGCGCCGGAGCGTGGTTCGTGTGGCGCACATTCGCACCGTCGCCGCCGGGGTCCGTGGCGTCCGTAACCGTGAAACCCGCTTTCGCTTCGATCCAAGTGGGTGAGCAGGTGAGTCTGGCGGCGACCGTCGCGGACGCGAAGGGACAAGGATTACTGGATCGATCGGTGAGCTGGACGTCGAGCGACCCTTCCGTCGCAACCGTCAGCGCTGATGGCGCGGTGAACGGTGCGCGCGCTGGCGAGGCCAGGGTTACCGCAACCACGGAGGGCAAGACCAGCTCGGCGCTGGTGAACGTGAGGGCGCCGGTTGTGGCCACAGCGGATTCATCGGTGGCGTCCGTCGAGCTGAATCCCCGTCGCGCCAATCTGAGGGTGCCGGGGAGGTTGACGCTTCGTGCTGTCGCGCGGGATGCGCGTGGCGGCGTCGTGCGCCGCGCCGTGCAATGGTCCGGGAGCGATCCTACAGTCATCACGGTTTCGCCGTCGGGGGTCGTGGTCGCCGTGGGGCCGGGCACCGCCAGAGTCATCGCGCGAGCTGAGGGGGTGCAGAGCGAGCCTGCCGTCGTCACGGTCACCGCGCCGCCTGCACGCTCGACGGCGCCGGGGACTCTGCAGATGCTCATCGTGCCGACGTGGTCGTATGTGTCGGTAGACGGCTTGCCACGCGGCCAGCGAACCCGGGGTGTCGATACGCTTCCCTCCGGCGTCGCACATCGGCTCCACTTTGAGCGAGACGGCTACATCAGCGTCGATACTACCGTGACGCTGCAACCGAATGAGACGCGCCTCCTGACCATCCAGATGAGACCGAGGACCCCATGAGTCACAATAGGAGCATCCGACTGCGAGTGAGTCTCATGTTGTTCGCCGCCGCTGCGGCCGTGCCGCCCGGCTTGCAGGCGCAGCAATCGTGCGATAGCACCGTGACCCGGGCCTTCAACGAGTTCGAAACTGCGCGCCGCGTGCAGATCCTCATGACCGTCGTAGATCCCGCGACCTGTCCGCCCGGCCCGGGGGTGTGGGCAGTCGGTGTTCAGCTCCTCGCCCAGACCCTCATGGAGGATGGACAGGACTCATTGGCAGCCGTCTGGCTTCGTTGGGCTGTGCGGCTCGCGCCGCACGTGCAACCCGACACCGTGCAGTTCCTGCCGCGTGTGGTTACGGCGTATCGGGCCGCGCGCGCTTTTGTTTCCGGGAGCGCGTCGCGTGGCGATACTGCGACTACCACGCGGTGGCAGTGGCCCGCGCGTGTCTCGAGCGAGACCGTGGGGCGGTTGCAGGCATTCGCGTCGGGGATCGCGGATGCCAGAGTGTCCGCGGGGGGCGTCGGACCCATCGGCCCCACGGGAATGGCATCGGTTGCACCGGGCAGCTACGCGATCAGCGTGTCCGCGGAAGGTTACGATAGCCTGCGCGTGACGCGGGAGGTGTTGCCGGGAGTGACGAGCATCGTCGAGGTCCGCCTCCGTCGTACGCTCGCGTTCCAACCTCCGGCACCACCGCCTGTCGTGGCGTCAAAAAGAAAGAAGAAGTTTCCCGTGCTGTGGGTGGCTGGTGGCGCAGTCGCGCTCGGAGCCGTGGCGCTGTTAGCGGGCGGCGGAGGCAAGTCGACGACCGGGGGCATCACTCTGACCTTCCCGAATCCGTGAGGCGACCATGAACCGTCGATGGAAGGTTGCTGCCGGTTTCGCACTTGCTCTCGTGGCGTGCCGTGATTCTGCGGGACCATCGGCCGGCGGCACGGGCGCGCTGATGTTGGGGATTGTCCCGTCGCCGTCGGGGGGGGCGACGCATTTGGATTCGGGTTACGTGCGCGTACATGGGCCGACGGAGGCGGCGGTGAAAGCCACGCCGGGGCAGCCCGTGACCATCGCGGGCCTCGCTCCCGGAACCTACACGGTCGAACTGGAAGGCTACGACTTGGGCGGGCTCGCCTATTTCGGACAGGCATCCGGCGTGGTGGTCACGGCGGGGCAAACCACTCACGCGACGTCCTCATTCGATCCGCTCAAGCTCGTCTTCCGCGTCCAGCCCGTCAGCGTCCGGACTGGTCGAGTGATGGCTCCGTCGATTAAGGTCGGCATCGCGTTGCCCAACGACAGCGTGGTCGCGAGGGCCACGAATTCCGTCACGATTGCGATGGGAACGAATCCGACGGGGGCAGCGCTGTCCGGGATCCAAACGGTCGCCGCGGTGAACGGCGTCGCCACCTTTGACAACCTGGCCGTGAGTGAGACCGGAAGCGGCTACACTTTGGGCGCGAGCTCAGGTTCTCTGCCGGGCGCCACGAGCACTTCGTTTAGCGTGACGGCCAGGGCGGTGGTCGCGTCCTATGGAGCAAGCACGCACACTGTCGCGGTGATCGAAACCGCCACAAACACGGTAATAGACACCGTCATCGTGGGGACGGGCCCCATCATGGCAGCGATTACGCCGGATGGCAGCCGCGCCTACGTCACGAACTACTTTTCGGGCAGCGTCTCCGTGATCGCGCTAGCCACCAACACGATCATCGGGACAGTCACAGTCGGCACCAGCCCATATGGGATTGCGGTCACGCCCAACGGGAACTTCGTGTATGTGTCGAACTCCGGGTCCAACAGTGTTTCGGTAATACGCACCTCCGACAATACGCTCGTGGGTTCCCCGATCACCGTGGGGGCGACGCCGTACGGCCTCGGAATCACTCCCGACGGGATACGGGTCTATGTCGCGAACTACGCGTCCAACAACCTGTCCGTGATTCAGACTTCGAACAACACCGTCATTGGTTCTCCCATCGCGACAGGTACTGGGCCATTCGGCGTGGCGTTCCGGCCCGACAACGCCTTCGCCTACGTCCCCAACTACGGCAGCGGCACCGTGTCGGTCATCAACGTCGCGACCGGGGCAGCCACCACGGTCACCGTGGGAAATCAACCATACATGGTCGGGGTCAGGCCGGACGGGCAGTTCGCGTACGCGGTCAATGCGGGTACGAGTAACGTCAGGGTGTTCTCGACCGCCAACAACGCGGTCGCAACGACGATCACTGTTGGCTCCTCGCCCCATGACGTGGCGTTCTCGCCTGGTGGGAAGTTCGCCTACGTCACCAGCCTAGCGGGCAACACTGTGTCGGTGATCTCTACCGCATCCAACACCGTCAAGGGCACCATTACCGTTCCGACCCCTTGGGGTGTTGCCGTACGGGCCGGTCCCTAGTGAGAGGCGAGTGAATAACTGACTAGCGCAGTTCTCGGAGGTGCTCGAAATCGGGGTTGCCACTCAGCATCTGCTCTTCGAGCCAGCGATCGATGATGCTCCTGCGGAACCGCCACTCTTTGCCCAGCTTCACCGCGGGGATCCGACTCCCTTGCGCCCAGCGGTAGACCGTCTGCGGCTTGAGTCGCAGGTACGAGGCGACTTCCTCGATCGTGAGGATCTCGCCGTCGGATGGCGTCGACTCGGTTGGCCTCACGAGCGCATCAGCCTCGTCGTCGGTGGGAAGTGACCGCCAAGGATCTTCGCACGAACATGCGCCCCGCAGCAAGCGTCCGCAAGGCAACCGCCGCACTCCCGCTCCGGTTGGGCGCACCCGCCGAGTTTAGGCGCGTCGCCGATCTGCTGCTTCGCAGTGCGTTCGACGAGCCGACGGTGTGCAAGGCGTTGGGCATCGATTCCCTCGCAAACCTGGGCACCGTGCATCGCGGGGGCGTCGATCTGACGGCGATCGACTCGGCGCTGGCGCTTCTCATTAAAGCGTTCGTGCTGCTCGAGCCCATCGCGGCAGATGATCTCGCTGCGGGCCTGGATCGAGACACCCTAGCGGCGCTTGAGGCTCTCGATCTTGTGCGCGTGGGGAAGGATCAGGCGTACTACGCTCCGGTGCTGCTCTATCCGGTGCACGGGTGCTGGATCGCCTCCGACCGGCATGACAACCCCGATGGCTCACCGTTCGTCGCGCCGCCCGATGTTGTCTTTCCCGCGATCTTCGCGGGAACGCTGCGCTTCCTTCGTGTGATCCCCAAGAGTGCGAGCGAGCAAGCACTGGATCTCTGCAGCGGCTCGGGAATCGGGGCGCTGGTGCTCAGCCGCAGCGTGCGGCACGTGGTCGCGTCGGACCTGACCGCGCGCGCGACGCACTTTGCGCAGTTCAACCGGCTGCTCAACGGTTGCGAGAATGTCGAGGTGGTGCAGGGCGACCTCTATCAGCCGGTCGCCGGACGTCAATTCGATCGGATCGTGGCGCATCCACCCTACGTGCCTGCGTTGTCCGCCTCTCCTCAGGTTTTCCGCGACGCGGGGGATACCGGGGAGTCCGTGCTGCAACGCATCGTGGAGGGGTTGCCGCAACACCTCCGCCCAGCAGGCGTGTTTTGCGCCGTCTCGGCGGCATGGGACACGGAGTCGGCGCCGTTTGAGGCGCGCGCGCGGCGTTGGCTGGGCGCGCACGCGGCGGAGTTCGACGTGACATTCGCGCAGCAAGAAGAAATGTCGCCCGAGCAGGTGGCGCGCTGGCTCACGGAGAAGGCCCACGTTACCGACCCTGCGGTTCGCGCTGAGTGGGAGCAGCAGTTCACGGGTGCGGGACTGGAGCGGAATGTCTATGGGGCGTTGGTCGTACGACGTCGCGCACAAGCCGATCGCGTCGTTCCGCCCCAGACCGTGCGGGTGCGGTTGAGCGGCGGGACGGAGGGATCGGATTTGGAGTGGGCGTTGCGTTGGTACCGGTGGCGGGCGGCGCGCGAGGCGGCCGGCGAGCTGTCGGCGGCGCTGCTCAAGGCGGCGCCGCGCCTGGCGCCGGGTCTGCAGGTGAAGGTCACGTATGCGCCGCACAACGGAGAGCTGGGCATGACCCAGGTGGTGCTCGAAGCCGAGCGCCCGTTCCGGGCGGCGACCAAGATCGACACGTGGATGCTCCCGCTCGTGGCAGGGTTCGGGAGCGGACGTCGGATGCAGGATGTCTACGACGGCGCCCGAGCCGCAGGGGCGATGCCGGAGGGATTCGGTATTCATGAATTCGGTACAATGGTCACGATGCTGATAGAGCGAGGGTACCTCGAGCTGGATGGGGAAGTCGGCACCGAATAGCGCCGGATGGCCTCTTCCTGACGAACAAGGAGAAATACAAATGCCCATCGAGAAACGGCCCGGCAATCCGCTACCGAAGGAATTCGTTCCTCCTGACAGCAGCCCGTACAGGGTGCAGGATGGTGACAGTTGGACCAGTGTAGCACGTACGAATGGAATGGATCCGTGGGACTTGATCTTCGCGAACTTCAAGACCCGCGATCCTGGGGAGGTGAATTGGTACCTGCACTATCACGTGGGATGCAAGCTGCCAACCAACGACCTTCGGAATTGGAGGTTTAGCGCGAGCGCGCGGCCCGGCATCATTCACATTCCGCGGCGGGTCATTAGGATGCCGCCTGTGGTGATAACGGGAAAAGTCACCTCGAAACTGGATTCTTTCTGGGTCGGCGTGGGCAAATCACATTCCGGCGATTTGTTCGTGATCGGAGCCCACGATATGACTGCAAAAGTCTACAACCTTGGTGAGACAACCATCGCCAAAGTGCAGAACGCGGTGATCAACATCAACGGTTGGAAATTTGGTGCGGGACTTGGAGGAAGTATCGGAGCGGTGTTCGTAATCGCGCATGGGTTTGACAAGCCTGGAGAAATGAACGGCGTCAAAGGCGAATGGAGCTTTGACCTGGCATTGGGGGCGGGGCTTGGGTCGTGGCTCAAAGGGGTGAAGGGGCTGGGCCGGGCCGTTGATACGGTCGAGAAATACAAAAAGCTGCGTTACTTGGCGGAGAATGCGGTCAAGAATCTTGGGATCATGGAACCTGGCATCTACACCATCCCGATTCCGGGAGCCGAAGGCGGAGTGCACGTCTGGGGTGGCTACCAGTTCGGCGATGTACAGGTCGTGACTACCGGACTGGGCGTGCCTTAGCTTCGCTCCCGGGGGTTGCGGAGCGGTTTCCCCAGAACGATCGCATCGGCGATCATGTCGTCCCATCTGGCCTGCGCTCCCCAATCCAGCTTGCGGCGGATCTCGCGATCGTACTGATCGAGCCAGCGGCGGCACTCCTTCCGCGCTGCACCGGTAAGCCGCACCGCCATCGAGAGCAGCTGGGTGGCGATGCCGTCCAGCGACGTCACCTCTGGCGGCGCGTCACGCTGCGGGGTGAGCTCCAGCTCGAGCAACCGGCGGCACAGCTCGCGCGCGACGACGAACGTGATGTCGTAGCGGCCCTGCTGATGGCGCAGCAACGTCGCCGTTTCGCATCCCATCACGCGCCAGCTTTCGGTCATGTTCAGCGTGACGATGACCTGAACGTCACTCAGCCGGTGCTTCCCGTCCGGGTCCGGGCTTCCTGCATAGCTGCGCCGCACGTCGAAGCGCGGAGCCAGGTGGGCCTGGCCGGTTCCAGACTTGGGAGCCGAGACTGGGCGGAAATCGGCCCACACCAGGCGACGTGGCCGACCTCCGTCATGCCCGGTGATGTGCTGCAGGATCTTCTCCAGCTCGATGGCCACTGCTGTAAGAATACGATCCGAATCGAGCCTTCGCCCCTGAGACTAGGCCTAGCCGGGGGAGGTGCCTTCCTTATATTAGGCGCCTCACTCGCGAATCGGGCATCGTCTGCCTCCGCTCCCGCTGCCGAAGCCATGAACGCTCCCCCGCACAGAGATGCTGCCTCCGTCGTCGGCAGCTGCGGGCAATGCGGCCAGCCGCTCCATGCCGGCGACCGCTTTTGCGGCGGCTGCGGCGCGGCCTCGCCCGAAGCCGCCGAGGCGGAGCTCCTCGAAGATCTACGGCGGGCGACGCTCGGCCGCTACGATGTGTTCGGCGTGCTGGGGCGCGGCGGAATGGGCGTGGTCTACCTTGCTCACGACCTGCGGCTCGATCGGAAAGTGGCGATCAAGGTACTCCCCCCGACGGTGCTGCTGGGAGAAGGGATGGTCGAGCGCTTCCGTCGCGAAGCAAAGATTGCAGCGTCGCTGCGGCACCGGCACATCACACCGATCTTCGGGCTCGAGGAATCGACGCGCCTACTCTTCTTCGTGATGGAGTTCGTCGAGGGCAGCACCGTGAGCGCAATTCTGCGCGATCGCGGGGCGCTGAAGCCCGACATCGCACACCTGGTGCTCGTGGATGTGGCCGACGCCCTCGCATACGCGCACCGCCGCGGAGTCGTGCATCGCGACGTCAAGCCGGGCAACGTCATTGTTGACACCGAGGGGCTGTGCGTCGTCACCGACTTCGGAGTTGCGAAAGGCCGTGACACCAACGTGCTCACGAGCGCCGGCGCTGCCGTCGGATCGCCGCGTTACATGAGCCCGGAGCAATGGTCGGGGCGCGCGACTGCGCAGTCGGATCAGTTCTCCCTCGGGGTTATGGCCTACGAGATGCTGACGGGCCGACCGCCATTCGCTGGCGAGACCACGGAAGAACTGATGCACCAGATTCTGCAGACGACGCCGGCCGCACTTGCGGAGGTGCGGCCGGACTGTCCGCCGCGCCTGACGCAGACGATCATGCGGATGTTGGAGCGCGATCCTGCCAATCGCTGGCCGTCTCTGGGCGACGTCATCACCGCGGCGGGCGTGCCGTTGGCGGCGCGCGACCATCCCGTCCGGGCGGGGCTCGCGGAGCTGGCGAAGGGCGGGCACGAGGTGCGAACGCTCCCCAAGACGCCGCGCAGCCCCGTGCCACGCACCGGTACGCGTGCGCGCCGCCGGGCGCGGGCTACGCGCTGGGTCGCCGCGGCGGTCTTGGTAGTTGCGGGCGTCGCGACGGCGGGGTATCTGGCCACGCGTCCGAAGCGGACGGAGACGGCCGCGCCCGCCGCGGCGCCGACTGCCGCGCCTGCCGCGCCGCCCGCTCGACCCGTCGCGCCCCCGTCCGCTGTCACGGTGACGCCGCGCCCCCGCGTGACGCGGGTCGCGGCTCCAGCTCCAGCCCCCGCCCCCGCCCCCGCGGTGGTCCAGTGGATTGTCACGCCGTGGGCAAACGTCATCATCAATGGCGACGCGCGGGGCGACCGCGTGAGCGGCGTGGATACGCTCGCTTCAGGGACTGTGCATCGGTTCCGATTTGAGCGGCCTGGATTCGTGTCGGTGGACACGGCCGTGCGGATGCAGCCGGGCGAGCGGCGCCAGCTCACGATCGAGCTGCTGCGGAGGTTGCCGTGAGCGGCAGACGGCGAAAGATGGTCGCGTTGACGGCGGCAGGTCTGTGCATCGGTCCGTTATCCCGCGGCGCGGCGCAGGACCCACGCGATAGTCTCGTCCGGCAGGCGTTCAGCGAAGCTGATCCGTCGAGCCGCTTACGTATGCTGGTCCGCGCCGTGAATCCGGCAGTGGGTCCGACGGGCGAGGCGTGGTCGGCAGGCGTCCAGCTTTTCGCGCAGACGCTGCTCGAGCAGGGGCGCGACTCGGTCGCGGCGGTGTGGCTCAGGTGGGCGGTGCGACGCGAGCCCCGGTTCCAGGTGGACACCTTGCAGTTCCCACCCCGGCTGGTGGCGGCGCTGCGCGATGCGCGGGCCTTCGTGTCGCGGAACGGCTTGCCACAAGACTCGGCCGTAGCAACCACCTGGCGCTGGCCGGCGGAACCGACGGTTGAGTCTCTCGGGAGACTGGAGCTATCAGCCGGCGGGATTGAGTCGGTCACCGTCGAGGGCGTGGGCCGGCTGATGGCTGGCGCGGGCGTCGACCTCCCTGCCGGCAGTTACCGGATCGGTGTGTTGAGCGGGGGTGCTGCGGCGACGTTGACGCGCGAGGTGCTGCCCGGGATCACGACGCTGCTCGAGTTGCGGTTTCCGCGGGCCGTTGTAGGCATCGCGGTGCCGCCAGCAACACAAGCGCCGACGCACGAGCCTGCGATGACTGCACGGCGCCGGGCTCCATGGAAATGGGCAGCGCTCGGCGCGGTGGGCGCCGCGGCCGTGGTGGCAATGCTCGCAGGTGGTGGAAGAGAAAAGCAGAGCACTGGTGGGATTATTATCTCGCTGCCGGGTCCCTAGCTGGGAGGATGTCGATGCCGAGCCGCCGTGCATGCCCCGCCTACGCGTTCGCGCTCTGCGCCCTGGTCGCGTGCAACGATGCGACGACGACGGGGCCGACCGGGATTCTGCTCCAGGTCGACGTGGCCGAAGGCGTCGGTGCACCGCTCGACTCCGGCCGGGTGGTCATCCAAGGTCCTACGGAGAGAACCGCGCCCATCGCGCCGGGAACGAGCGTTGCGGTCGAGGGCCTCAGGCCCGGGACCTACACCGTTTCAGTGGAAGGATTCGCGGCGAATGTCGTGGAGATTGCGGGACAGACGAGCGTGCAGGTGCTGGAGGGGCACATCACCATCGCGACCCTCACGCTCGGGCTGTTTCAACCGAACGCCTACGCAGTGCCATCGCCGGGCGGGATCGGCGTGAGCGTTGACAGTCTCGAAGGCGCGGGAAGATACACGGTGGAGTGGGATGATGATTCCGCCTTCACGAGCCCCGAGGACACGACGGTCGCCGTGCGCACGCTGGAGATCTTGGCGACCGGTACCGGTCCCTATTATGTGCGGGTGAAGGCGGTCGGCTTGAGCGGTGCGGTCGGTCGCCCCAGCCCGTCATCTCGTGTCGATCGCCAAGCGCTCTTCTTTGTTGCGCTCACAGGAAACGACGCGAACACAGGAAGTCCCACCGCTCCGTTCGCGACAATCCAGCGCGGTATTGACGCTGCGGCCGCAAGTGGGAGCGGTGGCGCCGTGTTCGTCGCGGCCGGAACATTTGCGCAAAGCCTCACGCTGAAGCCCAAGGTTGGCGTGTACGGAGCCTATGACGCTGGAACCTGGCAGCGCCGTTTGGGCGTCCTCGCGACCGTGCTGGAGGGTGGGCCAACGGCGGTTCGTGGCTCAGCTGCAGACTCGGCGACCGTCGATGGCTTGACGATTGTGGCGGCGGATGCGAGCGCGCCGAGCCAGAGCTCCGTCGGAATTGCGCTGGACAACAGCAGTGGGGTTGTGATTTCCCGAAACACAATCCGTTCGGGGAACGGGGCCGCCGGGACCGACGAGCCCGACCAACTTGTGCCCGCGCAAAGTGGCGCCAATGGCGCTGCCGGGTCCCTCTCGTCGGGCGGGGCGGGCGGAAGCGGCGGGGGATGGCTCGGCGGCAATGGTGGGGAGGGGGACGCGGTACGAGGCCAACCTGGCCAAGGACCACGAGGGGGTACTGGAGGAACGGTGAGCTTTAATGGTGGTCCCGGAGGAGTCGGCGGCGGTGGTAGCAGCGGAGTGCCCGGTGTCTCAGGGGCGGCGATAGGAGCAATTGGCACCGGGGCATACGTCGCGGCGAAAGGTACGGATGGTGCACCTGGCGAAGCTGGGTCCGGAGGTGGAGGGGGCGGCTCGGGGTGTTGCTACGATCCGGGTGGCGGAGGGGGCGGAGGGGGAGGGGGTGGGGGTGGCGGGTTCGGAGGACGCGGTGGCGGAGGGGGCGGTGGCTCGATCGGGATCCTCATAAGCAAAGGAAGCATGGCGACTGTCGTTGGAAACACGATTACCCTGGGGAACGGTGGTAGTGGTGGGGCTGGTGGCCGGGGAGGCGCCGGAGGCTCGGCGGGCTCGGGTGGTCCGGGCGGGGCCTTTGGGACATTCGGGGGGTCCGGGGGTCTCGGCGGAGCGGGCGGTCGGGGAGGCGATGGTGGCGGCGGCGCGGGCGGACCAAGTGTAGGCATCGTTGAGGACGGTTCGAGCGGCTCGAACCTGAGCCCAGGCGAGCTGGGGAGCAACCGCGTGGCCCTCGGGACACCGGGGCGCGGGGGTGCTCACGCGGATCCTGCACTCGGTGACGGCGCCACAGGTGAGCGGGCCGCGTACAAGAAGGTCTAGGGGACGTCTCGAAATGAAGAGACTTCGGTATTCCGCTATCGCGTTCGGCCTGTGGGCCCTGCTGGCCTGCAAGGATACCACCACCTCGGGCCCCACCGGGATCCTTCTCCAGGTGCTCGTGGCCGAGGGCGTCGATGTCGCGCTCGACTCGGGGAGAGTGGTGATCGACGGTCCGACGCACAGGACCGCGCGCATCATGCCGGGGGCGAGTGTCGCGCTCGAGGGTCTCAGGCCCGGGAGCTACACCGTGTCGTTGGAAGGGTTCGCGGCCAATGTCGTCGAGCTCGCGGCTGCGAGCGACGTGCAGGTGCTGGCGGGCTACATCACTCTGGCGACGCTCACGCTCGCGCCGTTTGAGCCCACCGTGTACGCGGTGCCCTCGCCGGGCGGCATCTCTGTGAGCGTCGACAGTCTCGCGGGAGCGGCACGGTACACGGTGGAGTGGGACGACAACAACGCCTTCTCGACCCCCGAGGACACAACCGTCGCCGCGGGCACTCTGGAAATCGTAGCGGCAGCCGGTATCTACTATGTCCGCGTGAAGGCGGTCGGTGCAAGCGGCGCCGCTGGTCGGCTCACCACGGCATCGCGAGTCGCGCGTCAAGCCCTCTTTTTCGTAAGCCCCACGGGGAACGACCTCAACACCGGGAGTAACTCGGCCCCCTTCGCGACGATCCAACGAGGCATCGAGGCTGCGGCCGCACCTGGAACCGGCGGCGCCGTGTTCGTCGCGGGCGGGGCGTATCCGGAGAGCCTCGCGCTCAGGCCGAAGGTGGGCGTCTACGGCGCTTACGACGCGGCGAGCTGGCAGCGCCGTCTCGGCGTGGTCGCGTCGGTGGTCGAAGGTGGGTCGACGGCGGTTCGCGGTACTGGTGCAGACTCGGCGACAGTCGACGGATTGACCATCATCGC
>DASPXJ010000017.1:0-125251 GCA_035637355.1 Gemmatimonadales bacterium | reverse complement strand
GCTCACCGGCGGCGTTTTCGAACGTCCAACCGAGTCCGCGCGCGGCACCGGTTCCGCCGTCCACGGTCGCCGTGCCGCCCAGTCCGACCACGATCGTGTTCGCGCCGCGGTCGGCGGCCGTCCAGATCAGCTCCCCGACGCCCCGTGTCGTGGTGCGCATTGGATCGCGGTCTTCCGGCTCGACGAGTGCGAGTCCGCACGCCGACGCGCTCTCGATGATGGCCGTCTCGCCGTCGATCCAGCCCAGTTCCGCCGAGACGGGGTCCCCGATCGGGCCCGTGACCGGCAGCCGTTCCCGCAGCGCTCCCGCGGGAAGCACCACGTCGAGGAGACCATTGCCACCGTCGGCTACCGGACACTCGAGCACCGCGGCGCCTGGGACGGCGCGGCGTACGCCGGTGGCGATCGCTTCGGCGACCTGGCGTGGGCCGAGGGTGCCCTTGAAGGCCGCGGGAGCGACGAGGACGACGATGGGCATGCGGGCCAACATAACAAAAAACGAGAAACCCCCTGAGTTTCCCCAGGGGGTGATCGCCTGCCGCACACCGTGCGCCCTAGAACCCGATGTGAGCGAAGCGAACTCCTTCTCGCAAATCGGGCGGCGCCTCGGTTCCTCTGGCAGCCAGGCTATCTCATTGCTGAGACCCTTGGCTTTGCGCCCCGCCGTCACCGACGGTTTGCCCTTTTCGAGAGTTCTGCCTTCCTGAAACGCAAGAACAGTGCCGAGTTGTAAGGTGTGTCACAGCAATGCGGGTACGCGTGACCTAGTAAAAGTACGGTACTGTTTTTTGCACGAAAAACTGCAGAATGCTGGCTAGTAAAGCGATCTCAGACCTCTATGATCTGATCTCTGCGAGTACCCACGCTGACGTAACGAACTGGCGCTCCCGCCAGGTCTTGTAGCCTATCCACGTACGCTCTTGCCGCCGGCGGCAGGTCGGCCAGTCTCCGCACCTCATTCAACCGCTTTTGCCAGCCCGGTACCCTCTCATAGATCGGCTCCACCCTCCCGATCGTTTCGACATCAGCCGGCATGCTGTCGATCGTCTCCCCATCGAGCCGATAGCCGACGCCGACCGGTATTTCCGCGAACGTGTCGAGCACATCCAGCTTCGTGACCGCCAGTCCCGTAAGTCCGTTCACCCGTACCGCGTACCGAACCACGACAGCATCGAACCACCCGCAGCGGCGCGGCCTTCCGGTCGTCGCGCCGAACTCGCCTCCCAGGTCCCGAATGCGCTCCGCGACCGCCGGCTCCGCTTCGGTCGGCAGCGGTCCATTGCCGACGCGCGTCGTGTACGCCTTCACGACGCCGAGCACCGCATCGATCGCCGTAGGCCCGATCCCGACGCCGACGGCCGCGCCACCCGCCGTGGTGGTGGACGACGTGACGTACGGATACGTGCCGTGATCGACGTCCAACAGCGCGCCTTGCGCACCCTCGAGCAGCACCGACTCGCCGCGCGCTAACGCTTCCCACACCACCCGGCCCGCGTCCACCGCCAACGGCAATAAACGGGGTGCCAATCGATCGAGGAGACGAGCGTGCTCTTCCGGACTCGCCCGCTCGCCGCTCCCCGCTCCCAGCATCCCCAACATCTGGTTCGCCGACTCGACGCGAGCTCGGACGACTTCCTGCGCGCGCGCCAGGTTGCGCAGGTCCCCGACGCGCACACCTCGCCGCCCGTACTTGTCCTCATAGGTCGGCCCGATGCCGCGCCCCGTCGTACCGATCTTTTCCTGTTTCTCGCGCGCGCGATCCAGCAGCTTGTGGTAGGGGAGCGTGAGATGGGCGCGGTCGGAGACGTGCAGCTTCTGCTCCGTACGGACGCCACGGGCCTCCAGCGCGTCGAGCTCGGCGAACAACTGCTCGGGATCGAGCACCACACCGTTTCCCACGACGCAGACAGCGCCCTGCAGGATGCCGGAGGGTATCTGGTGCAGCACGAACGACTTGCCCTCCCCCGTGTCCACCGTGTGCCCGGCGTTGGCGCCGCCTTGATAGCGCACCACGAGATCCGCGCGCTCCGCCAGCACGTCGACGATCTTGCCCTTGCCCTCATCGCCCCACTGGGCGCCTACCACCACGACACACTGGGTCTTCGGTCCAAACACGGACGCTCCCGGACGAAAAAAAAGGCCCCTCGCGGGGGCCCAAGACCCGGGGCCACGCCCCGGGGTCCTCTGAGGGAAGCTATGCCTCGCGCAGCACCCGCGCCAGTCCCGCCGCCACCAGCGCGGCGCCATCCAGTCGAACGCGAGCGACGCCGTCCGCGGGCCGATGGACGATGGCCATCGTCTGCGCGTTCCCTTTGAGAATCGTGACGCACTCGCCGGCGACGCGCGCCAGGGCGATGCCGTCCACCACCACCGGTAACCACCGGGCGCGCATCGCATGCACTGCTTGGGAGACCGCATCTCCCACTTTTCCGGGCCGATGCAGGAACGCGATCACGCTCCCCACATCATCGAGGCCGTCGAGATTGATGATCGCCGCTCCGGCGAACAGAGCCGCTCGTTCCGCGGCCAAGGCGCGGGCACCGACCAACCCGAATTCCTCCGCGTCCGGAAACACGACGCCGACGGCGGCGCCACGCGACAGTTGATCGAGCGTCATGAACACCGCGACAAGCGCTGTCGCGTTGTCGACCGCGCCCGGTGAGCGATCCGTGACCCGATTCTGGAGCAGAATGGACACGCCCATGGCAAGTGGTATGACGAACCAGGTCTCGCCACCCGCGAAGGGCAGCCACACGAGCCCGATGATCAGAGCAAGGAAGCCAATGAGGCGAACCAGCATCGAGACTGGCTGACCCTTCGAGTCGTAATGGGCAGCTAACCAGACGTTCGTGCGGGAACGTTGCGCGACGAGATTGACACCTGAGATCACGCGTGGCGAGCCAAGTAACATCCGAGCCGGTCGCCCCGAAAACGCGTGCTCCTCCACACTGAATCCACGGGCGGCGAGCTCGCGCTTCAGGACCTCGCGCACCTTCCGATGGTTCGGGGTTCCCACGAGCCGCGGCACCGCCAGCTCGCGGAACAGCATGGCGTAGTCAGTCACCGCGCACGAGCGCGCTGACGCGCTCGCGGTCGGCCGCCGCCAGCGGTGCGAGCGGCGGCCGCGGCGGCCCGCCGTACAAGCCTACCGCGTCCATGGCGGCCTTCACGCCCGCGGGGCCGAGCTTGCCCACGATCTCCTTGTCGAGCGGCGTGAGCTGCTCCTGAATCTTCCCCGCGGCGGCGCGATGCCCCTGCTCGAACTCGCGCACCAGCTGCACGCACAGGCGCGGAGCGAAGCAAGCCACGCCGACGACGCCCCCCTGACATCCCATTTCCAGAGCGGCAAAGAGCAGTGAGGCCGAGCCGGCGAGGACCGCCCATTGCGGCACCGCCTCGCGGAACGCGGCCAGGTTTTTGTGATCGCCCGACGAATCCTTGACGCCGATGATCCGCTCGTGGCTCGTGAGCTGCTGCAAGAACGCCGGCGCGAGCGACAGATGCGTGTATTTCGGGATGTTGTAAAGCAGCACCGGCACGGGACTCGCGTCCGCGACCGCACGGAAGTGAATCGCCAGCGACTCCGGCGTTGCGGCCGCCGAAAAGTAGGAGGGCGGCCGGACCAGCACGGCATCGGCGCCGGCTGCCGCGGCCGCCCTGGATGACGCGATCGTCTGTCGTGTCGACTCCCCACCCGTCCCCGCAATGAGCCATGCCCCGTCGCTGAGCGCCTCGCGGGCGAGCCCGACCAGGTGACGCTGCTCATCCGCATCGAGCAGCGCCGCCTCCCCCGTCGAGCCGGAGACGACAATACCGGCGACGCCCTCAGCGAGCAGACGAGCAATGTTCTCGCGAAACGGCACGGGCACGACGTCGCCCGTGGCGGAGTCGAACGGAGTGGGAATGGGCGGGAAGATCCCCACCGGCCTGCGGTCGGTCACTGCGGCAGCATGCTCGAGAGATCGTCGCTGAAGCCCGCCGGCTTGTCGGCGGCGGGCACGGCCGGGGACGGCTGCGTGGACGGAGCGACGCGCGAACGCCGGCGCAGCGTCTTCATCTGGAGCTGGAAGTCCGACGCATTGGACGAGGCGGCCAGCGCCGTCTCGTAGGTCACGATGTCGTCGGCCACGAGGTCCATGAGGTGCTGATCGAACGTCTGCATCCCGTATTGCTCGCGCGATTCCTTGATGTAGTCGTGCAGCGACGGCGTGCGATCGCGCTCGCGGATCATGTCGCGCGCGGTGCCGGTCGCCAGCAATACCTCGAGCGCCGCCGCGCGGCCATGCCCGTCGGCCCGCGGCAACAGCCGCTGCGACACGACCGCATGCAGCGCTTCCGAGAGTCGCAGCCGGGCGATCTCCTGCTCTTCGGGCGGAAACATCGAGACGATGCGGCTCACCGTCGTGACCGCATCGGGCGTATGGAGCGTGGAGACGAGCAGATGTCCCGTCTCGGCGGCCTGCATCGCGGTATCGATCGTCTCGGAGTCGCGCATCTCGCCGATCAGCACCACGTCGGGATCCTGGCGCAGCGCCGCGCGCAGGCCGGTGCGGAAGTCGTCGGTGTCCACGCCGATCTCGCGCTGCGTCACGGAGCAATTGATGTCGCGATGCAGGAACTCGATCGGGTTTTCGAGCGTGAGAATGTGGCGGTGCTGATTCTGATTGATGTGATTGATGATCGCCGCCATCGTCGAGCTCTTGCCCGAGCCCGTCACGCCCGTCACGAGGATCATGCCGCGCTCGGCGCTCGCCACCTCGGCGAGCACCGCCGGCAGCTTCAGCGTCTCGAACGTCGGGACGTCGAACGGAATGACGCGCATCACGATCATGAACGACGAACGCTGGCGGAGGATGTTCACGCGGAAGCGGCCGATGCCCGGCATGCCCCAGGAACAGTCGTAATCGCGCAGCTTGTCGATGCGCCCGCGGTCTTCGTCGTTGGAAATCAGCCGCTGCGCGATCGCCTTCGTCTGATCGGGCGTCAGCCGCTGCTTGGTGAGGGGAACGAGCTTGCCGTCGATCCGCGCGCGGAAGACGTCACCCGCCTTGATGTGCAGGTCGGACGCCCCGCGGTCCACCGCGGCCTTGATGATCTTTTCCATTCAGTACCCGGCTTCCAGGTCGACGACGTTCGTGAGCGGCGCACCTGCAAGATAGCGCCGGATGTTGTCCACGATGAGGGCCGTTTCGCGGTCCCAGAACCCCGTGGTCACGGCGCTGACGTGCGGGCTCACCAACAGGCGGGGATGCCGCCAGAACGGGTGCTCGGCGGGCAACGGCTCGACGGCGAATACGTCGAGTGCCGCACCGCGCAGCCGCCGCAGATCGATCAGCTCGAGCAGCGCCTGCTCATCGAGCAATGACCCGCGCGACACGTTGATGACCAGTCCGTGCAGCGGCAGCCGCTCGAGCACGCTGCGATCGACCGCGCTGGCAGTCTCCGTCGTATGCGGTGCCGCAATCACCAGCACGTCGCTGCCGGCCGCCAGCCGCGGCAAATCGGC
Source organism: Gemmatimonadales bacterium (assembly GCA_035637355.1). GTDB lineage: Bacteria > Gemmatimonadota > Gemmatimonadetes > Gemmatimonadales > GWC2-71-9 > 20CM-2-65-7. Next base: position 119,745 of record DASPXJ010000017.1, on the reverse strand, counting down.
CAGGGCGCCGATCCATTTTGCGCCGGCAGGGCCGCCGCGCTCCGGCCGCCGCCGCACTCCCGCGACCGAGATGCCGAGCGCCAGCCCACGCCGCGCCACGGCCGTCCCGATCCCCCCGAGCCCGAAAATGCCGAGCCGCAGATCGCGGAATTCACGCATCGGAATCGCGCCGTCGGTGAAGTCCTCCTTGGCCCACCGGCCCTGGCGCTGGGCGGAGATCATGCGGTCGAGGCCGCGCGTAAAATAGGCGATCGCGGCGATGACCCAGTCGGCCATCGGCTCCGCGTGCACGCCGGCCGAGTTCGTCAGCACAGCGCCGCTGCCGGCGAGGTGCGCTAGGCTCGAGCCGACGCCAGCGGTGGCACTGTGCGCCCAGCGCAGGGTCCCTTTCGCCGCCGCAGCGATCCCGGACGGCACCCCATAACCGAGGTAGACCTCCGCACCGCGCGCCGCCGCGATCGATTCGGGAGAGCCCCCGCCGTACGCGCCGTCACCATCGGAGGCGGCAGGCGCTTTGACCTCGATCACGTCCCATCCCGCGCCCAGGGCGTTCGTGATCTCGACCACGCGTGCTCGCGGAATCCGCCAAGCGGCGCGTGGTGAGGCGAGATCGATCACCAGGCGTCGAGTACTCACTCCCCCGTGGAGACCGTGCGCACGTGATCGTGATGGAGCAAGGTGATCATGAGCTGGTCGTGCAGTCGCTTCGATCCGCGAATGTCGAAATCGATCACGAGATCGACGTTCTCCTGACGGCTCGACATGGCGCTGACCTCGAGCCCCGCGCGCCGGACCAATCCCTCCAGATCCTCGAGCACAGTCGGCCCGGGTCGCGCGTGCACCGAGACGGTCGAGCGCATCGACTGGCGCTCCACCAGCTTCTCGACGCGGCCGAGCCCGGCGAGAACCGCAAGGACGACCAGCGTCGTGGCGATACCTTCGAGGTAAAAGCCGCTCCCCAGCGCCACGCCGATGGCCGCCACGACCCAAATGGTGGCGGCGCTCGTCAGTCCGACGACCGCGCCCCGCGCGTGCAGGATCGTGCCGGCCCCGATGAAGCCGACGCCCGTCACGATCTGGCCGGCGACGCGCGTCGGATCGGTGGCGGCCCCGACCATCGCGATGGAGAGATGCGTATAGAGCACCGATCCAAGACAGATGAGAATATTGGTCCGCAGCCCCGCCGGTTTGCCGCCGAGCTCACGCTCCATCCCGATCGCCCCACCGAGCAACGAGGCGAGGCCGAGTTGGAGCATCAGCTCGAGCTTAAAGATGTCGATGATCTGAGTCAGCATTGGTCTTGAGGAACCCCATGCGATCGCGCACTTCGGTGATCGTGCGGTGGGCGAGCGCACGCGCCTTGGCGGCGCCGGCGCGCAAACGCGCCAGCACGCCCGCCGGATCGCGCTGCAGCGCCTCGGCGCGCTCGCGCAGCGGTTTGAGGGCGGCGATCATGTTATCCGCCAGCACTCGCTTGCAATCGAGACAGCCCCAGCCGGCGGTGCGGCACTGCTGCGCGACTTCGGCGACCGTATCGGGCGGCGAAAAGCCGTGGTGCAACGTGAAGATGTTGCAGATCTCCGGCGTGCCGGGATCTTTCCGCGTCTTGCGGGCCGGGTCGGTGGCGGCGGGCCGCAGCTTCTCCCAAATCGCTTCGGGGGACTCGAACAGGCCGATCGTGTTCCCCAAACTCTTCGACATCTTGGCCTTGCCGTCGAGGCCGAGGACGCGCTTCGTTTTTGTCAGCAGTGGCTGGGGCTCAGGGAAATAGTTGTCGCCATATCGCGCGTTCCAGCGGCGGGCGATCTCGCGCATCAGCTCGAGGTGTTGCACCTGATCCTCACCTACCGGGACGAGGCTAGCTTTATAGAGCAGGACGTCGGCCGCCTGGAGCACGGGGTAATTGAGCAACCCCGCCGACACGCTCTCCTGACGCTGGGTCTTGTCCTTGAACTGGGTCTGGCGCTCCAGCTCGCCGAGGGGCGTGACCCCGTGCGCATTGAGCAGCCAGTTCAGCTCGCTGTGCTCGGCGACGTGCGACTGTGCGAACACGATGCAGCGTTCGGGGTCGAGTCCCGCGGCGAAGAGACTCACCGCCATGTCGAGCGTGAGCGACGCCAGGGTCGCGTGGTCGTAGGGCTGCGTGATGGCGTGGAGATCGACGACGCAAAAAAGCGAGTCATATTGGGTTTGCAACCGGACCCAGTTCTGCACCGCGCCGAGGTAGTTGCCGAGGTGGAGCTCGCCGGATGGCTGGATGCCGCTGAAAATGCGTGTCATGGAGGCCACGGGGCCACAAGGTGCGTGAATACAATGACTTAGTCAAGCTGGCCGAGCGCGCGGCGCTGCGCGCCGGCGACTATTTGCGGGGCGCGAGTCGGCCCGCGGTGCACACGTGGACCGAGAAGGCGCAACATGATTTCGCGACCGAGGTGGATCGCGCGGCGGAAGGGCTCGTCGCCGAGACGATCATGCGCGAAGTGCCCGAGTCGGTGATCGTCGGCGAAGAACTGTCGCCGAGACGCCCGGCGCGTGGCGAAGTCGTCTGGATCGTGGACCCGCTCGACGGCACGACAAACTTTCTGCACGGCTACCCGCAGTTTGCCGTCAGCATCGCTTGCGTCCTCGACGGAAAACTTGCCGCGGGAGTCGTCCACGATGTCTGCCGCAAGAGCACCTATGTGGCGACGCGTGGTGGAGGCGCCTTCCAGGATGGGACGCGACTCAGCGTCTCGCCCGTGACGGACCCCCGGTTCGCGTTGATCGGGACCGGATTTCCGTTCCGCGCGCTCGAGAAGCTGCACGTGTATCTCGCGCAGTTTGCGGCGGTCACTGGCGCCGCCAGTGGAATACGGCGCGCCGGCTCGGCGGCACTCGATCTCGCCGACCTCGCGTCCGGGAGACTCGACGCGTTCTGGGAGCTGCAGCTGTCTCCCTGGGATATCGCCGCCGGGACGTTGCTCATCCGCGAAGCGGGTGGTCTGGTAACGCGGCCCGATGGAGGATCGGACGTTCTGGCCGGCGATCATAACGGGTCGATCGTCGCGGGGAACGCCGCATTGCACAAATGGCTGCTCGCGCTGCTGCGGAGAAGCTGATGCCTACTCCACTCGTCGAATGCGTGCCGAACTTCTCCGAGGGCCGTGATCGGACGACGATCGACGCGCTGCGTGCGGCGATCACCGCGGTGCCGGGCGTCCAGCTCCTCGATGTGCAGAGCGACGCGGCCCACAACCGGTCGGTGTTCACGTTCGTGGCGCCGCCACCCGCTGCTGCCGAGGCCGCGTTCGCGGCGATGCGCGTCGCAACGCAGCGGATCGATCTGACCAAACACAGCGGCGAGCACCCGCGGATGGGCGCGACCGACGTCGTGCCCTTCGTGCCGGTCGCGGGAATCACGATGGAGGAATGCGTCGCGCTGGCGCGGCAGCTGGGCGAGCGCGTGGGCAAGGAGCTCGAGATCCCGGTCTTTCTGTATGCCCGGGCCGCGACGCGTCCCGAGCGGGTCCTGCTTCCGGAGGTGCGCAAAGGCGAGTTCGAGGGTATGCGCGAGCGCACGCTCGAGCCCGATTTCGGTCCCACCCGCGTGCACGCCAGCGCCGGAGCGACCGCGATCGGCGCCCGGCCGTTTCTCGTCGCTTACAACGTTTACCTCGACACGAGCGACGTCTCCGTCGCCAAAGAGATCGCCAAACAGATCCGCACCTCGGGCGGCGGACTGCCCGCCGTGCAGGCCAGCGGTTTCTCGGTCGATGCGCTCGCCCAGGTCTCCATGAACCTGCTGGACATCGACATCACGTCCCCGGCGACGGTCTTCGGGGCGATCAAGTCGCTCGCGGCCAAGCGCGACGTTGAAGTCACGAAGAGCGAGATCGTGGGGCTGATTCCCGAACGCGCGATCACCAGCGCCGCGGCGGCGGCGCTGCAGCTGCCGGATGCCGCCGATCACGTCCTCGAGGCGAAGATTCGCGCGGCGGCTGGTCCCACCCTGGACGGCTGGATCGACGAGCTGGGCGGTGGGAGTCCCACGCCGGGTGGCGGCAGCGCGGCCGCGTTGGCCGGCACGCTGGGCGCGGCGCTCGTCGCCATGGTGGCGCGATTGACGATAGGAAAGAAGGCGTACGCCGCCGTCGAAGGCCGGGCGCGCGAGATCCTCGCCGAAGCCGAGCGGCTGCGTACCGAGCTGCGAAGGCTGGTGGATGAGGACGCCGCGGCGTACGGCGGCGTCAGTCGCGCCTACAAGATCCCCAAGGACGACCCGACACGCACCCGCGCCGTGGATGACGCGCTGCTCGCGGCCGCGCGGACGCCGGCCGAGATCGTCAAACGGGCGCGGCGCGTGCACCAGCTGGCGGCCGAGATCGGTGCCATCGGCAACAAGAACGCGACGAGCGATGCGCGCGTGGCGGCACTCCTCGCCGGCACGGCGATGGACGGCGCGCTCGAAAACATCAAGGTGAACGTCGCGGCAATGTCGGAGCCGGCGCGGGGGCAGGGCTTGGGTCTCGGCTAGGTGACTGGGCTATAGCAACGTAACGCGCGCTCGTGCGCGTTATCTTGCTGCGAAGCAGTCTAACACGCACGACTAGCGACGGTTGAAGGGGACTACACAGGCCTCCATGAAATAGTCTGGTCCCTGAACACCCAATACCCGGATGTAAGTCGCGATCTCGAGATCGTGGCGGCGCGCGCGATCGTCGCCGATCTGGTGAAGGAAGGCCACGGCGCCTGGCAGAGAGACATCCCAAGCGTGACCTTGAACGCTCACGTGGCGTTCTCCATCCCCCGGTTGCCACCTCCGTAACAGCCGAGATATGGTTTGCGCACCGCGCGATGGTCGTGTAGGCTGGTTTAGGGGCCCGCTGGGGTGAGAGCGATGCCGAGCACCCATGACCAGGTGTATGCGCGTTGGCGCGCCGAGCCGGAGCGGTTCTGGAGCGAAGCCGCCGACGCTGTCCATTGGTACAAGCGATGGAGCACGGTCCTCGACGCCTCGCGGGCGCCTCACTTCCGATGGTTCTCCGGTGGCATCGTCAACACCTGCTACAACGCCCTCGACCGGCACGTAGCGGCGGGGCGTGCCGACCAGCCGGCCCTCATCTACGACAGCCCCGTCACGCAAACGGTCGCCTCCTTGACCTATCGCGACCTGCTGGATCGCGTCTCCCGGTTCGCGGGCGTCCTGCTCGGGCAAGGCGTTAAGAGGGGCGACCGGGTGATCATCTACATGCCGATGGTCCCCGAGGCGGCCGTGGCGATGCTGGCGTGTGCGCGGATCGGGGCGATCCACTCGGTGGTGTTCGGAGGCTTTGCGGCTCACGAGCTGGCCGCCCGCATCAGCCACGCCCAACCGACCGTCATCGTCTCTGCGTCGTGCGGCGTCGAGCCCAACCGCGTCGTGTCCTACAAGCCGCTCCTCGACAAGGCGATCGAGCTCGCCGCCGTGAAGCCCCGCCGCTGCATCATCCTCCAGCGACGAGAGGAGCCGGCGCCGCTGGTTCCGGACCGCGATCTTGACTGGTCGGAGCTCATGGCGGGAGCGCAGCCGGCGGAGTGCGTGCCGGTGGCGGCGACCGATCCCCTGTACATCCTGTACACGTCGGGGACGACCGGCATGCCGAAGGGGGTCGTCCGCGACAACGGCGGACACCTGGTCGCGCTCACGTGGAGCATGAAAAACATCTACGGGGTCGAGCCCGGCGAGGTCTACTGGGCGGCCTCCGACCTGGGGTGGGTCGTGGGCCACTCCTACATCCTGTACGGCCCGCTGTTCAACGGGAACACCACCATTCTCTACGAGGGAAAGCCGGTCGGCACGCCTGACCCCGGCGCTTTCTGGCGCGTGATCTCCCAGCACGGGGTGCGCGTGCAGTTCACGGCGCCCACCGCCATCCGCGCCATCAAGCGCGACGACCCGAGCGGCGAGCACGTGCGGCGCTACGATCTCAGCCGCTTCCGGACGCTGTTCCTCGCCGGCGAGCGGTGCGATCCCGACACGCTCCACTGGGCGGAGCAGCGGCTCGGCGTTCCGGTGATCGATCACTGGTGGCAAACCGAGACCGGGTGGCCGATCGGGGCGAACTGCCTCGGACTGGGCGCGATCCCGGTGAAGCCGGGCTCGTGCGCGCGTGCGGTGCCGGGATACGACGTGCGCGTCTTGGGAGCAGATGGTCGCGAGGTCCCCTCGGGCCAGACGGGGAGCCTCGTCGTCAAGCTGCCCCTGCCGCCCGGCTGCCTACCCACGTTGTGGGACAACGACGCGGGCTTCGTACAGTCCTATCTCAGCCAGTATCCCGGCTACTACCTGACTGCCGACGCCGGCTACAAGGATGCCGACGGCTATCTGTGGGTGATGAGCCGGACCGACGACATCATCAACGTCGCCGGCCACCGCCTCTCCACGGGCGCGATGGAGGAAGTCCTGGCTTCGCATCCGGACGTGGCCGAGTGCGCCGTGGTGGGAGTGGCGGACCAGTTGAAGGGCGAGATCCCCGTGGGATTCATCGTGCTGAAGGCGGGCGTGCGGCGCGCGCCGGAAGCCGTCGTCCCGGACCTGGTCGAGATGGTCCGTGAGCGGATCGGGCCGGTCGCGTGCTTCAAGACCGCCACCGTCGTTCAACGGCTGCCCAAGACCCGCTCCGGCAAGATCCTGCGCGGCACGATGAAGAAGATCGCTGACGGGATCGAGTATCGCGTGCCGCCCACGATCGACGACCCGGCCATCCTGGACGAGATTACGGCGGCGTTGACGTCGCTCGGCTATCCCCACACCTGACCTGCGACGGTGGTAGAATTGCGTTTGTGAATATTCCAGCTCGGCGGCGCAGCCTAGGCGCAATCAAAGCGAGGCCACTAGGCGCATCATTCAGACGTCGTCAGAATCCTTGGCGGGTTCCCGTTTTCCCCGATCGCCACCGTGTGCTCGAAATGCGCCGACAGCGAGCCGTCCTGGGTCACGACGGTCCACTTGTCGTCCAGCGTCCGGATCGACGGGCCGCCGACGTTGATCATCGGCTCGATCGCGATCGTCATCCCCGGTACGAGGCGCGGGCCGCGCTTGGGCTTGCCGTAATTCGGCACCTGCGGCTCCTCGTGAAACGCCGCACCGATGCCGTGGCCCACCAGCTCGCGCACCACCGAGTAGCCCGCCCCTTCGGCCACCATCTGGACCGCATGGCCGATGTCCCCGACGTGATTGCCCGCGCGCGCCTGCGCCACGCCGGCCGCCAGCGCTTCCTGCGTCACCTGTAGCAGCCTGGCCACCTCCGGCTTGATGTCGCCGACCGGAAACGTCGCCGCCGAATCGGCGTGCAACCCCTCGAGCCACACCCCCACATCGATGCTGACGATGTCGCCGTCGTGCAGTACACGCTTGTGCGACGGGATGCCGTGCACGATCTCGTGATTGATCGACGTGCAGAGCGTGGCGGGAAAGTCGTACAGTCCCTTGAACGACGGCTGCGCGCCGGGATGGCCGCGGATGAACGTCTCGGCGAGGCGGTCCAGCTCTTCGGTGGTGACGTCGGGCCGCACGTGCCGCCCGATCAGCGCCAGCGTCTCGGCGACGATGCGTCCGGCGGCGGCCATCGTCTCGATCTCGCGCGGCGACTTGATGGTGATCATCGCCCGATGATCCGCTTGATCTCCCCGGCGATCTGATCGACCGTCCCGGTGCCGGGGACGCGGTGCACGATGCCGCGCTGGGCATAGTGCGCGATGAGGGGCGCGGTGTCGCGCTGGTAGACCTGGAGGCGCGTCGCGACGGCCTCCGGGGAATCGTCGGTGCGCCCCTCGACCTGGGCGCGCGCCCGCAGGCGGCGCACCAGCTCTTCCTCGGTCACGTCGAGCAGGAGAATGTGATTGAGGCGCTGGCCGCGCTCGCCCAGGGTCCTGTCCACCAGCTCGGCCTGCGCCGCGGTGCGGGGGAAACCGTCGAGGATCGCGCCGTCCTTCGCGTCCGGGCGCACCAACTCGTCCTTGATCATGTTCAGGATGATGCTGTCGGGCACCAGCTTGCCCTCGTCGTAGTACTTCCTGGCCTCGAGTCCCAGCGGCGTGCCGTCCTGCATCGCCTTCCGGAGCAGATCGCCGGTCGTGATTTTGGGCAGCCCGAGGCGCTCGGCGAGGATTTTACCTTGCGTCCCCTTCCCCGAGCCCGGCGCCCCCAGGATGAGGATGAACACTAGCGGCGGAAGCGAACTCGCGAGGTGCCCCCCCCGCTGCCCGGGCCACCACCCTTCATGAAGCCGTCGTATTGCCGCAGCAACAGATGCTGCTGCACCTGCTGCACCGTATCGAGCGCCACGCCCACGACGATGAGGAGCGCGGTGCCGCCGAAGCCGAACGGCATGTTGAGCGTGTTGGAGACCACGATCGGGAGCAAGGCCACGAACGTCAGGAACAGCGCGCCCGGCAGCGTGATGCGGGTCAGCACTTCGTCGATGTAGTCGGCGGTCGGCGCCCCGGGCTTCACGCCGGGGATGAACGCGCCCTGCTTCTTCAGGTTTTCCGCCAGGTCCACCGGATTGAAGATGATCGACGTGTAGAAGTACGCGAAGAACACGATCAGCACGGCATTCGCGACGATGTACCACACCGACGTCGTGTTGAAGTACTCGGCAAAGCTCTTGAGCCACGGGACGCCGCTGAACGTCGCCAGCGTCCCCGGTACGATGATCAGCGACTGCGCGAAGATGATCGGCATCACGCCGGCGCTGTTGATGCGCAGCGGGATGAACGTCTTCTGGCCTTCGCGAATCCGGCCGCGGCCCATCACCTTGCGCGGGATCTGGACGGGAATGCGCCGCGCCGCGACCGTGATCGCCACCGTGCCCGCCACCACCAGGATCATCATGAACAGCACGACGAGCAGGATCGGGAAGCTCAACGTGCCGGACTTCAGCGCTTCGAAGGTGTTGACCGTCTCCGGCAGGATCCGCTCGATGATCGAGAAGAAGATGAGCAGGCTCATGCCGTTGCCGATGCCCCGCTCGGTGATCTGCTCGCCCAGCCACATGACGAAGACGCCGCCCGTCGTCAGCGTCAGCACCGTCGTCATCCGGAATCCCCATCCCGGATGAGTGACCGCGCCGGCGAGCTGCTCGGTGAAGATGGCGAAGCCGTAGGCCTGGAACAGGCAGAGCACGACGGTGAGATACCGCGTCCACTGCGTCAACGTCTTCTTGCCCTCTTCGTCGCGCTGCATCTTCTCGATGATCGGGAACACCGGCCCCGCCAGCTGGAAGACGATGCTCGCCGAGATGTAGGGCATGATGCCGAGGGCGAACACCGTCGCCCGCCGGAGCCCACCGCCCGAGAAGAGGTCGTACAGCCCGAACAGCGTCCCCGTCCCCCGCGTGCTCATGAAGTCGGCGAGGGCGTCGACGTTGACGCCCGGCGTCGCGATGTGCGCCCCGATCCGGTAGATCACGAGGCACAGCAAGGTGAACAGGAGCTTTTCCTTGAGCTCCGGAACCTTGAACAGATTGGGAATCGGCGCCGTCACTCGATCGTTCCGCCGGCCTGCTCGATCTTCTGCTTGGCGCTGGCCGAGACCGCGACGCCCTTCACGACGAACTTCCGTCCCGACAGCTCGCCCGTCCCAAGCAGCTTGATGCGGTGGTCAGGGCGGCGCACCAGGCCGGCGCCGAACAGCGTCTCCGGCGTCACCTCGACACCCTCGGCGAGCAGCACGAGATGGCGCACGTTCACCACCTGCGCCGGCTGCTTGAACGGATTGGTGAAGCCGCGCTTGGGGATGCGGCGGATGAGCGGCATCTGGCCGCCCTCAAATCCGGGACGGACCTTGCCGCCCTGCCGCGCCGTCTGGCCCTTGCCGCCGCGGCCGGCCGTTTTGCCGATCCCGGAGCCGGGACCGCGGCCCTTGCGGATGCGCGCGCGATGCGAGCCCTTGGGCGGCTTCAGATCGTGCAGCGCGAGCCGTGGAATTGGGATCTCGGAGCCAGGAGTTTTGGCCTTGGTCCGCGATCTCGCTTTCCGTGTGGGTTTTGCCTTCGCCCTTGGACTCACTTCTTGCCTTCCTTTTCCGACGTTACTTCAACCAGGTGCCGTACTTGCTGGAGCATCCCTCGCAACGCGGGATGATCCGCGTGCACGACGACGTCCTGATGGTGCTTCAGGCCCAACGCCTCGAGCGTCCGCTTCATGCGGTAGGAATGGCCGCTGCCCGATCGCACCTGCTTGATCCGCAGCTTCCCCTTCCCAGCCGCCGGGAGCACACGATCTCGGCCCGTCTTGCGTTTGCGGTATTTCCGCGTCGGGGGCAGCCTACCCATGCGTTACCACGCTTTCCTGCCGGGCACGGTAATGAATGGCGTCGGGCTCGACCCCGCGCTCCCGCGCGACGCGGCGCGCGGTGGTGAGCCGCTTCAGGCCGTCCATCGTCGCACGCACCATGTTGTGCGGGTTCGTCGAGCCAAGACTCTTCGTGAGGATGTCACGGATCCCGGCGCATTCCAGCACCGCGCGCACCGGTCCACCGGCGATCACGCCCGTTCCCGACGCGGCCGGCTTGAGCAGCACGCGGCCGGCGCCGTGCTTGCCGATGATCTCGTGCGGAATCGTGCCGCCCGTGAGCGGCACCTCCGACATGCGGCGGCGCGCCGCTTCGACCGCCTTGCGCACCGCTTCGCTGACCTCGTTCGCCTTGCCGGTCGCGATGCCGACGTTGCCCTTGCCGTCCCCCACCGCGACGAGCGCGTTGAAGCTGAAGCGCCGCCCGCCCTTCACGACTTTGGCGACGCGATTGATCGCGACGACGTTTTCGACGATGCCGTCGCTGTCGCGCCCGCCCCGGTCGCCGCCGTCGCGCCGCTCACCGCCGCGGCCTCTGCCCCGTCCACCGCGCCCGCCACCGGGGCCACCCTGGCCGCGGGGACCGCGCGGCGGCCGGTGCTGCTGCTCTTCAGGAGCCGCCGCCGGAGCGGCCGGGACCTCAGCAGCTGGCGCGCTCTCGATCTTCGGGGCTTCCTGGTTCTCTTGATCCATTGCCATTAGAACTCCAATCCCCCTTTGCGGGCGCCGTCCGCGACGGCCTTCACGCGCCCGTGATACTGATAACCGCCGCGGTCGAACACCACCTTGGCGATACCTTTCTCTTTGGCCTTCGCGGCGATGAGGCGGCCGACCGCAAAGCTGCGCGCCACCTTGCCCTTGCCTTCGACCTGCACGCCTTCGGAGGTGTCCGTGGCGCCCGCGAGCGTGACGCCGCGTTGATCGTCCACCAGCTGGGCATAGATGTGCTTCGAGGAGCGGAACACGACGAGCCGGGGGCGCTCCGGCGTCCCCTCGACCTTCTTGCGGACGCGGAGGTGCCGGCGATAGCGGCTGTGCGCCGCGGTTTTGATCTTCCGGATGGATCGCATGATTTATTTCGCCGCCTGGGCCGTCTTGCCCGCCTTACGCCGGACCTGCTCGCCGGCGTAGCGGATGCCTTTGCCCTTGTAGGGCTCGGGCGGCCGGACGTTGCGCAGCTCCGCGGCCACCTGACCCACGAGCTCCTTGTCGATGCCCTCGATCTTCACGAGGACGTTGTTCGTCACCGAGATCTTGATCCCCTGGGGCGCGTGATAGGGAACGGGGTGCGAGAACCCCACCACGAGCTGCACGCCGAACGGCTTCGGCTCGGCCTTGTAACCGACGCCCTGGATCTCGAGCGACTTCACGAACCCCGTCGTGACGCCCTCGACCATGTTGGCGACGAGCGTCCGCGTGAGCCCGTGCAGCGCCTTGTGCTGCGCTTCGTCGGACGGACGCTTCACGACCACGGTGCCGTCCACGAGCGTCAGCTGCATGTCCGCGTGCAGCGTGCGGCTGATCTCGCCCTTGGGCCCCTTCACCGTGATTTTGCGTCCGTCGATCTGCGCCGTTACCCCTTTGGGCAGCGCGACCGGCTTTCTCCCGATCCGTGACATCTGTGGCTCCCTACCAGACCACCGCGAGCACTTCACCGCCCACCCGGGCGGTGCGCGCTTCGCGGTCGGTCATAAGTCCCTGCGGCGTGCTGAGGATCGCCATGCCGAGGCCGTTCTTGACGCGCGGGATCTCGCGCACCTTGACGTAGCGCCGCAGCCCGGGCGACGACACCCGCTGCAGCTCGCGGATGACGGGGGCGTCGTTGTGATACTTCAAGTACAGCCGCAGCAACCCGTGCTGCCCATCGTCCAGCACCTTGAAGTCCTGGACGTAGTGGTTGTCGCGGAGAATCGTCGCTATGGCGACTTTCAGCTTCGACACCGGCATGTCCACCCGGCGGTGGCCCGCCATACAGGCGTTGCGCACCCGGGTGAGCATATCGGCGACGGGATCAATAACGCTCATCTTGTGTCCCCCGACCTACCAGCTGGCTTTGCGCACGCCGGGAATCTCCCCGCGCAGCGCAAGCTCACGGAAACAAATGCGGCACAGCTTGAACTTCCGCAGCGTGCCGCGGCTCCGGCCGCAGCGCTGGCAGCGGTAGTAGCCCCGCACCTTGAACTTCGGACCCCGCTTCACCCTCTCCAACCACGCCTTCTTCGCCATGAGGTCTCCTAAGCTGCCGCGCCGGCGGTTTCGACCCGGAACGGCATGCCCAGCTCTCGCAGGAGGGCCAGCGCAGTGTCGTCGCGCCCGGCGCTCGTCACGAACGTGATGTCCATCCCGTGAATGCGCTCGACTTTGTCGTAGTCGATCTCGGGGAAAATCATCTGCTCCTTGATGCCGAGCGTGTAATTGCCGCGCCCGTCGAAGCTCTTCGTCGGCAACCCGCGGAAGTCGCGCATCCGCGGCACCGCGACCGAAATGAAGCGGTCGAGGAACTCGTACATGCGGCCGCCGCGCAGCGTCACGGCACAGCCGATCGCCTGGCCCTCGCGCAGGTTGAAGTTCGCGATCGCCTTCTTGGCGCGCGTTACCACCGGATGCTGGCCGGTGATGGCGGCCAGCTCGGCCACCGCGGCCTCCAACCCCTTGGGGTTCTTCGGCGCATCGCCCATGCCGACGTTCAGCACGATCTTCTTGAGCTTCGGAATCTCGTGCGGATTCCCGAACCCGAACTGCTGCTGCAGCTTGGCGCGGACCTGCTGCTCGTAGAAGTCCCACAGCCGAGCGCGCGGTGCGGGCTCCACCGGTTCTTCCGGTACCGCAGCCTCGGCCTTGGGCTGCTCCTCTTTGGGAGCCTTGCCCTTTTTGGCCTGCTTCTCCTGCTTCGGCTGCTGCTGCTTCGGCTGTTTTTCCTGCTTCTCTTGTTTTTCTTTCTCGTCCGCCATACCTACCTCACTCGCGGGATGGCCTGGCCGGATTTGACCGCGATCCGCTCCAGCTTCCCTTCCTTGTCATGACGCCGCCGCACGCGCGTCGGCGCGCCCGACTTCGGGTCGAGCAGCATCACGTTGGATGCCGCGATACTCGCCGGGAACTCGATGATCCCGCTTTCGCCCTGCGGCGTCGTGGCGCGCTTGTGCTTCTTGACGATGTTCACGCCCTCCACCACCACCCGGAACTTCTTGGGCAGGACGTGGAGCACGCGCCCTTCCTTCCCTTTGTGCTCGCCGCTGATGACGCGCACCGTGTCGCCTTTGGCGATGTGCAGCTTGTGACGCGTGGGCTCCATCCCGCGCACCCGCCGGGACTTCTTGTAGACGAGCGGCTTCATGTCAGATGACCTCCGGCGCGAGCGACACGATCTTCATGAACTTCTTCTCGCGCAGCTCGCGGCCCACCGGGCCGAAGATGCGGGTGGCGCGGGGCTCGCCCTCGTCGTTGATCAGCACGGCGGCGTTCTCGTCGAAGCGGATGTAGGAGCCGTCCTTCCGCTTCGTCTCCTTCGCCGTCCGCACGATCACCGCCTTGGCGACCTCGCCCTTTTTCACCTGCCCGGTGGGGATCGCGTCTTTGATCGTGACCACGACGACGTCGCCGAGCCCGGCGTAGCGGCGCTTGGACCCACCGAGCACGCGGATCACGAGCGCGCGCCGGGCGCCCGAGTTGTCCGCGATCTTGACCTGCGATTCTTGCTGCACCATGGCTATTTCGCCTTCTCAATTATCTCGACTACCCGCCAACGTTTCCGTTTCGACAACGGCCGAGTCTCCACGATCCGCACCATATCACCCATCTTGGCGCCCATCTCATCGTGCGCCGCGACCGTCTTGGTGCGCGTGATCTGCTTGCCGTAAAAGCCGTGCGCGAAGCGACGGACCATCGACACCGTCACGGTCTTCTGCATCTTGTCGCTCACCACGACGCCTGTACGGATCTTGCGACGTGCCCGCTCGTTCATGCTGATGCTCGCTCCTTCAGGATAGTCTTGATCCGCGCGATGTCGCGGCGAATCGTGCGCAGCTGCAGCGGGTTCGTGAGCGACTCCGTCGCCCGGCGGAACTCGAGCCGGAACTTCTCTTCCGTCAGCACCGCCAGCTTCTGCGACAGCTCGTCGGTCTTGAGCTCGCGCAGCCCCTCCGCCCGGTTCTCGCGTTTCGCCGGCATCCTAGCGCTCCTCCCGCTTCACGAACTTCGACCGGATCGGCAGCTTCGCGGACGCGAGCGCCAGTGCCGCGCGCGCCGACGCTTCATCGATGCCTTCCAGCTCGAACATGATCCGGCCGGGCTTCACGACCGCTACCCACCCCTCCGGGTTGCCTTTGCCTTTGCCCATCCGGGTTTCCGCCGGCTTCTTGGTGATCGGCTTGTCGGGAAACAAGCGGATCCACACCTTGCCGCCGCGCTTCATCTCGCGCGTCAGCGCGACGCGCGCGGCCTCGATCTGCCGGTTGGAGACCCAGCCGGGGTCGAGCGACATCAGCCCGTAGTGGCCGAACGCGACGGTGTTGCCGCGCGTGGCCATGCCCGACGTGCGGCCCTTGAACCGCTTGCGAAACTTGACGCGCTTGGGTGCCAGCATGGTCTAGACGCCCGTCGAATAGGTGCGGCCGTGGAGGTCCTCGGTCCGCTCGCCTTTGAAGATCCAGACCTTCACGCCGATCGTACCGAACGTCGTCTTGGCGGTGGAGGTCGCGTAATCGATGTCCGCGCGCAGCGTGTGCAGCGGCACGCGTCCTTCGTGATAACCTTCGGTGCGCGCGATTTCCGCGCCGCCCAGCCGGCCCGCCGTCTTGATCTTGATTCCCTGCGCGCCCATCCGCATCGCGCTCTGCACCGCGCGCTTCATGGCGCGGCGGAACGAGATGCGCTGCGTGAGCTGATGCGCCACGCTGTCGCCCACCAGCTGCGCGTCGAGCTCGGGACGCTTGATCTCCTCGACGTTGATGCCGACTTCCTTCCCCGTCAGCTGCGCCAGCTCATCGCGCAGCTTGTCGACTTCGGCGCCGCGCTTGCCGATTACGACGCCGGGCCGCCCCGTGTGCACCGTGACGGTCACCTTGCCCGGCTTGCGCTCGATGTGCACGTCGGCGATCGCGGCGTGGCTGAGACGCGTCTTGAGGTACTTCCGGATCAGCTCGTCTTCCTTGAGCAGCTCCGGGAAGTTGTGGCGCGCGAAATAGCGCGAGCGCCACTGCTTGACGATGCCCAGCCGGAAACCGTAGGGATGTGTTTTCTGTCCCACTTACTTGCTCGCTTTCTTGGTCGTCTTTTTCTTCCTGGCCTTCGCCGCCGGCGCCTTCTTGGCACGCGGCTTTGCCTTCGCCTTCGCTTCGGCTTTCACCTCGGCGGGCTTGGCGCTGGGCGCCGGTGCAACCGGCGCCGCGACGCCGGCGACGCGAATCTCGACGTGGCTCGTGCGCTTGAGAATCGGCGTGCCGCGGCCCATCGCCGCCGCCGTGAACCGCTTCAGCGTCTGGCCCTCGTTCACGACCGCGTAGGTGACGCGCAGGCCGTCGGCGTCGAACGGCGTGTTCTGCCGCTGCGCCGCCTGCTGCGCGTTCGCTACCGCGGACTTCAGGACCTTATGGATCTGGCGCGCCGCCCGCTTTTTGGAGAAGCGCAGGATCGCGTCCGCCTCCGGCACGGCGCAGTCGCGGATCAGATCGATCACCAGGCGCATCTTGCGCGCCGATTGCCGCACGCCGCGTTGGATCGCTCGAGCCTCCATCGGCTACTCCTTGCCCTTGGGCGGCGGCGCTTCGCCGGCCTCGGCCGCCGCCGCCTCGGCTTCGCGCTCCGCCGCCGAGCCCTTGGCGCCGTGGCCGCGGAACAGCCGCGTCGCGGCGAATTCGCCGAGCTTGTGGCCCACCATGTTCTCAGTGATGTAGACGGGGATGAACTTGTTCCCGTTGTGCACCGCGAGCGTATGGCCCACGAAATCGGGCGTGATGGTGCTGCGCCGCGACCAGGTCTTGAACACCTTCTTCTCGTTCCGCTCGTTGAGGGCGCGGATCTTCACCATCAGCGACTCCTCGACGTACGGACCCTTCTTGACACTGCGTCCCATTACTGCGTCGCTTTCCCGCGTTTACGCCCGCGCACGATGAGTTTCGTGGAGTGTTTCTTCTTGTGCCGCGTCTTTTTGCCCTCGACCTTGCCCCACGGGTTCGTCGGAGGCCGGCCGCCGGACGACTTGCCTTCGCCGCCGCCGAGCGGGTGATCGACCGGGTTCATCGCCACGCCGCGGACGCGCGGGCTGCGGCCCAGCCAGCGGGTCTTGCCCGCTTTGCCGATCGACAGCAGCTCGTGCTCGGCATTGCCGACTTCACCGATCGTGGCGAGGCACTCGCCGTGCACCATGCGCATCTCCGTCGAGCGCAGGCGCAGCGTGACGTAATTGCCCTCTTTCGCCACGACCTGGGCGCTGGTGCCGGCGCCGCGGCACAGCTGGCCGCCGCGGCCGATCTTCAGCTCGACGTTATGCACCGCCGTGCCCAGCGGGATCTCGAACAGCGGCATCGCGTTCCCGACGCGGATGTCGGAGCCGGGACCGGAGACGACGGTGTCACCGACGCTCAGCCCTTTGGGCGCGAGGATGTAGCGCTTCTCGCCGTCACCGTAGTGCAGCAGCGCGATGCGCGCGGTCCGGTTGGGGTCGTACTCGATGCTCGCGACCCGCGCCGGAATCGCGAACTTGTCGCGCCGGAAATCGATGCGCCGGTACTGCCGCTTGTGCCCGCCGCCCTGATACCGGCTCGTGATGTGGCCCTTGTTGTTGCGCCCGCCCGTCCGCTGCAACGGCTCGAGCAGCGACTTCTCCGGCTCCGACTTGGTGACTTCGGAGAAGTCGGAGACCGAGCGAAAGCGCGTCGCCGGCGTCATCGGCCGAAAATTGCGGATGCCCATTTAGCCCTCGAACACCTCGATAGCGTCGCCCTCTTTGAGGGTGACGATCGCCTTTTTCCAGGACGGCCGGCGGCCGGCATAGCGGCCATACGTGCGCCGCTTGGCCCGCATGACCATCGTGCGGACGCCGGTGACCGACACCTTGAACAGCGCCTCGATCGCCGCCTTGATCTGCGGCTTCGTCGCTTCCGAATGCACGCGGAATGCGTACTCCTTGCGCGCGCCGTAGGCCGCCGACGACTTCTCCGTGACGACCGGCCGAACGATGGTGTCGTGCAGCTCAGGCATCGCTCGCCTCCTGCTTGGCCTGGCCCTCGTCCAGCGCGCCGATCTCTACGACCACCGTCTGCGACCACAGGATCTCGTACGCCGACGCATCGGCGAAGCGCATCACGTGCACGTCGGGCAGGTTGCGGCCCGACAGATAGACGTTGTGCGAATCGCTCGCGGTGAGGAGGAGAACCTTTTTGCCGGTTGCATCGAGTTTCTTGAGCAGGGCCGCGAGGTCCTTGGTCTTCGGTTTTTGGTACTCGAGCGCGTCCACGATGACGAGCGAGCCTTCCCGCGCGCGCGCGTTCAGCGCCGACTTCTTTGCCAGCTGGCGCATCTTCTTGGGAATCGCCAGACGATAGCTGCGCGGATGCGGCCCGTGCGCGATGCCGCCGTGCCGCCAATGCGGGGCACGCGTCGAGCCCTGCCGGGCGCGGCCGGTGCCCTTCTGGCGCCACGGCTTCTGATTGCCGCCCGAGACCTCGCTGCGGGTCAGCGTGTCGCTCGTCCCCTGCCGCTGATTCGACAGGAACGTGATCACCGCGCGATGCAGCACGTCCTCGTTCACCGTGCCGTCGAACAGCGCCGCGGGCAGCGCGACCGCCTTCTTGCTGGCGCCCGCCGCCGAATAATGAGGAGCCTCAATCATGGCGGCTCGGGCCTCCCTGCTTGCGGACGGTGACCAGGCCGTTCATCGGGCCCGGCACGGAGCCGCGCACGAACAAGAGATTGCGCTCGGCGTCGATCCTTACGACCCGCAGGCCGAGCTCGGTGGTGTTGCGGGCGCCCATGTGCCCGGGCATGCGCTTGCCCTTGATGATGCGCGACGGGTCGGTACCCGGCGCGATCGATCCCGGCTTGCGGTGACGCGTGTTGCCGTGCGTCTCGGGACCGCCGTGGAAGTGATGGCGGTGCACGACGCCCTGGAAGCCGCGGCCCTTCGAGACGCCGCTGACTTTCACGCGATCGCCTTCGGCGAAGATGGCGACGGTGACCGCGCTGCCGGCGGCCGGCGCGTCGCCGGTCACGTCGAAGCGCCGGATCACGCGCGGCGTCGTCTCGACGCCGCCCTTCTTCGCGTGGCCCGCGAGCGCCTTGGGGGCGTTCTTGGGCTTCTGCGCGCCGAAGCCGAGCTCCACACGGCCATCGAGCACAGCGACCACGGGACACGGCCCGGCCTCGATCACCGTGACGGGCACATGCGTGCCTTCGGCGTTGAAGATTCGCGTCATGCCGAGTTTACGACCAATCAGTCCGTTCATGTCCCTACTCGACTTTGATTTCCACGTCGACACCGGCCGGCAGATCGAGCTTCGTCAGCGCGTCCACCGTCTGCGACCGTGAATCGAGGATGTCGATCAGCCGCTTGTGCGTCTTGAGCTCGAACTGCTCGCGGCTCTTCTTGTCGATGTGCGGGCTGCGCAGCACCGTCCACAGCTGCCGCTTGGTGGGCAGCGGGATCGGCCCCGAAACCTGCGCACCGGTCTTTTCGGCCGTCCGGACGATGTCGGCCGCGGCCTGATCGATCAGGGCGTGGTCGAAGGCTTTGAGACGAATTCGGATCTTGCTCGCCATATTTGTCCTCTGTTATCAGTCATCGGTCATCAGTCAGACGACTGATGACAGACAACCGATGACTATTTCAGAATCTTCGTGACGACACCGGCACCCACAGTACGACCGCCCTCACGAATGGCGAAGCGGAGCTGCTCTTCCATCGCGATCGGCGTGATCAGCTCGATCGTCATCTTCGTGTTGTCGCCCGGCATCACCATCTCCACGCCGGCCGGCAGCTCGACGCTCCCGGTCACGTCCGTCGTGCGGAAGTAGAACTGGGGACGGTAGCCCTTGAAGAACGGCGTGTGCCGCCCGCCTTCCTCTTTTGTGAGGACGTAGACTTCGGCCTCGAACTGCGTGTGCGGCTTGATCGACCCCGGCTTCGCGAGCACCATGCCCCGTTCCACCTCGTGCTTCTCCACGCCGCGCAGCAACAGTCCGACGTTGTCGCCCGCCTGTCCATCGTCCAGCAACTTCCGGAACATCTCGACGCCCGTCACGACCGTCTTCTTGTCCGTTCCGAAGCCCACCATCTCGACTTCCTCACCCACCTTGATCTTGCCGCGATCGATCCGGCCCGTGGCCACGGTGCCGCGGCCCGTGATCGAGAAGACGTCTTCGACCGGCATCTGGAACGGCTTATCGACCTCGCGCTTGGGCACGGGGATCGACGTGTCCAGCGCGGCCAGGAGCTCCTCGACCTTGCCGACCCATTGCTTGTCGCCTTCGATCGCCTTGAGCGCCGCTCCGCGGATCACCGGCGTGTCGTCGCCGGGAAACTGGTACTTGGACAGCAGCTCGCGCACCTCGAGCTCCACCAGATCGAGCAGCTCGGAGTCGTCCACGAGATCGCATTTATTGAGGAAGACCACGATCGCCGGCACGTTCACCTGCCGCGCCAGCAGGATGTGCTCGCGCGTCTGCGGCATCGGCCCGTCCACCGCCGACACCACCAGGATCGCCCCGTCCATCTGGGCCGCGCCCGTGATCATGTTCTTCACGTAGTCGGCGTGGCCCGGGCAGTCGACGTGCGCGTAGTGACGTTGCGCCGTGGAGTACTCGACGTGGCTCGTCGCGATCGTGAGGATCTTGGTCGCGTCGCGCCGTCCCTGCGACTCCGACGCCTTCGCCACCTGATCGTAGCTCACGTACGTCCCCAGCCCCTTGTCGGCCGAGACCTTCGTCAGCGCCGCCGTCAGCGTCGTCTTGCCGTGGTCCACGTGGCCGATCGTGCCGACGTTCACGTGGGGCTTGGTGCGCTCGAATTTTGCCTTTGCCATTGCTTTAGCCTTTCACTTTCGAAACGATTTCTTCGGCCTTGGCTTTCGGTACTTCCTGATAGTGGCTGAACTCCATGCTGTAAATCGCACGCCCCTGGCTCATGGACCGCAGCGTCGTGGAATAGCCGAACATCTCGGACAGCGGGACACTGGCCGCGACGATGTGCGCGTCGGCGCGCTGCGTCATGCCGCCGATCTTGCCGCGCCGCGCGGACAGGTCGCCGATGACGTCGCCCATGTAGTCCGAGGGCGTCACGACTTCGACGTCCATGATCGGCTCGAGCAGAATCGGATGCGCCCGGCGCGCGGCTTCCTTCACCGCCATCGAGCCCGCGATCTTGAAGGCCATTTCACTCGAGTCGACGTCGTGGAACGAGCCGTCCACCAGCTCCACCTTCACATCCACCATCGGATAGCCGGCGAGGACGCCGTTCTCCAGTGCCTCTTTGACGCCCTGCTCGACCGGGCCGATGTATTCCTTCGGGATCGTGCCCCCGACGATGTTGTCCTCGAACACGAACCCGGTGCCGGCTTCCCCCGGCTCCAGATGAATCACGACGTGCCCGTACTGGCCGCGGCCGCCGGACTGGCGTATGAACTTGCCCTCGATGTACTCGACGCGCTTGCGCACCGTTTCGCGGTAGGCCACCTGCGGGCGGCCCACGTTCGCATCGACCTTGAATTCCCGCCGCATGCGCTCGACGATGATCTCGAGGTGCAGCTCGCCCATGCCGCTGATGATCGTCTGGGCGGTCTCGGCATCGGTGTGCACGCGGAACGTCGGATCTTCCTCGGACAGCTTCGCCAGCGCGACGCCCAGCTTGTCCTGGTCCGCCTTGGTCTTCGGCTCGATGGCGACGGAGATGACGGGGTTCGGGAAGCGCATCGCCTCGAGAATGATCGGGTGCGCCTCGTCGCACAGCGTATCGCCGGTGCGCGTGTCCTTCAGCCCGATCGCGGCGGCGATGTCGCCGGCGCGCACCTCTTCGATCTCTTCGCGCTTGTTGGCGTGCATCTGCAGCAGCCGGCCGATGCGCTCTTTGCGGTCCTTGGTGCTGTTGTAGACGTACGAGCCCGCGCCCAGCACGCCGCTGTACACACGGAAGAACGTCAGTTTCCCGACGTACGGATCCGTCATGATCTTGAACGCGAGCGCGGCGAACGGCGCGTCGTCCGTCGCCGGCCGCTCGGCATGCGTCGCGTCGTGATGCGGCAGGTGGCCCTTGATCGGCGGGATGTCGACCGGCGACGGCAGGTAATCCACGACCGCGTCGAGCAGCGCCTGGACGCCCTTGTTCTTGAACGCGGCGCCACAGATCACGGGGACGATGGTGCCGGCGACGGTGGCTTTGCGGATGACGGTGCGGATCTCTTCCTGCGTCAACGTGTGGTCTTCGAGATACTTGTGCAGAATGGCGTCGTCCGATTCGACGCAGGCTTCGATCATTTCGTGTCGCAGCTGCGCGACTCGGCTCTTCAGCGCCTCGGGGATCGGGCCTTCGACGTACTTCTTGCCCATCGTCTCGTCGTCATAGACGATCTCGATCTCGCGCACGAGGTCGATGAGCCCCGTGAACAACTCGCCCGAGCCCAGCGGCAGCTGGATCGGCACCGCCTTCGTGCCGAGCCGATCGCGCACCATCTTGAGGCACATGTCGAAGTCGGCGCCGACGCGGTCCATCTTGTTGACGAAGATGATCCGCGGCACGCCGTAGCGGTCCGCCTGGCGCCACACCGTCTCGGTCTGCGGCTCGACGCCGCCGACCGCGTCGAGCACCGTGACGGCGCCGTCGAGCACGCGCAGGCTGCGCTCCACTTCGACGGTGAAGTCCACGTGTCCCGGGGTGTCGATGATGTTGATGCGGTACTGCTGATTGAGGCGGGTCCAGAATGCGGTCGTCGCGGCGGACGTGATCGTGATGCCGCGCTCCTGCTCCTGCTCCATCCAGTCCATCGTGGCCGTACCTTCGTGCACCTCACCCAGCTTGTAGGTGCGGCCCGTGTAATAGAGGATGCGCTCGGTCGTAGTCGTTTTCCCGGCATCGATGTGGGCCATGATGCCGATATTCCGAATCTTGTCGAGCGGCGTTTGACGTGCCATACGAGTCCTGAGTCTTCTCCCGTTGGGGCGCGCCACTGGCGCGCCCTTACGTCGGTCTGGTCAGCAAAAACGCGGGGCGACCAGGACGCCCACGCGTGGGCCGGTCTCGCTCCGCCATCACCGGGTAGGGGCGCAGCATGCTGCGCCCCCACTTTCACGGTGCAGGATCCCTTAGATCAGGGTCCCGAGATTGTTTGTTTAGGCGTTTACCACCGGTAATGCGCGAAGGCGCGGTTCGCCTCCGCCATCCGGTGCGTGTCTTCCTTCTTCTTTATGGTCTCGCCTTCGCCCTTCGACGCCAGAATCAGCTCGGCGGCGAGGCGCTCGGCCATGTTCTTTTCTTTGCGCGCGCGGCTGTACTGAATCAGCCAACGCATCGCCAGCGCGGTGCGGCGCTCGGGCCGCACTTCGACCGGCACCTGATAGGTGGCGCCGCCGACGCGCCGCGACTTCACTTCGAGTGCCGGCTTCACGTTCGAGAGCGCCTGCTTGAATACGTTGACGCCCGGCTGCCCGGTGCGCTGCTCGATCATGTCCATCGCCTGATAGAAAATCCGCTCCGACAACGACTTCTTGCCGCGCTCCATCAGGTTGTTCAAGAACTTCGACACCGTCTGGCTATCGTACCGCGGGTCCGCGGGTACCGGACGCCGCACAGCGGATTTCCGACGACTCACTTCGCGGCCTCCTTGGGACGCTTCGCGCCATACTTGGAGCGCGACTGCTTGCGCTCGTTCACGCCAGCGGCGTCCAGCGTGCCGCGGATGATGTGATAGCGGACGCCCGGCAGATCCTTCACGCGGCCGCCGCGAATCATCACGATCGAGTGCTCCTGCAGGTTATGCCCTTCACCGGGGATGTAGGCCGTCACTTCGAAACCATTCGTCAGGCGAACGCGGGCGACTTTCCGCAATGCGGAGTTCGGCTTTTTCGGCGTCGTCGTATAGACGCGCGTGCACACGCCCCGCTTTTGCGGGTTGCCACGCAGGTGCGGCGCCTTTTCTTTCTTCTCCACGTCGCGGCGGCCGCGCCGGACGAGCTGGTTAATAGTCGGCAAAATACCCCTCGCTCGAGTTGCTCAAAAAGTCCCGAATAAGCCCGGGAAATCAAGCCAGTAAACAGAGTTAGGTCAAGTGCTGGCCGTACGGGCCGCCGACAAAACGGCGCCCGGAGGTTAATCCGGGCGCCGTACACCAGACCCTCCGGCCGTCAGGCCGTCCGACCGTCCGTTATTCCGCCTCCACTCCCTCCGGGAACGGACTCGGCGCAGGCGCCGTCCCAGGCAAGGCCGCTTCGAGCGGCGGCGTCGGCGGCGTGAAGCCCTCCGGCGGCTCGATCTCGATGTCGTGATACCGGTAGATGCCGGTCCCCGCCGGGATCAAGTGCCCGATGATGATGTTCTCCTTTAACCCGAGCAGATCATCCTTGGCCCCGCGGATCGCCGCATCGGTCAGGACGCGCGTGGTCTCCTGGAACGACGCCGCTGAAATAAACGACTGCGTCGTCAGGCTCGCCTTCGTGATGCCGAGCAACAGCGGCTCGCGGGTGGAAGGTTTGCCGCCCTTCTTCACCGCGCGCTCGTTGATCTCGCTGAACACGAGCTTGTCCACGTTCTCGCCTTCCAGGAACTCGGTGTCGCCCGGCTCCACGACTTTGACCTTCTGCAGCATCTGGCGCACGATCACGCCGATGTGCTTGTCGTTGATCTTCACGCCCTGCAGCCGGTACACCTCCTGCACCTCGTTCAGCAGATACTCCTGCACGGCGCGCGGGCCCTTGATCCGCAGAATGTCGTGCGGATTCACCGGACCCTCGGTGAGACGGTCGCCCGCCCGCACGCGGTCGCCCTCGTGCACGCGCAAGTGCTTGCCGGCGGGCACCTCGTACAGCTGCGCTTCGCCCTCCTCCGGATGCACCCAGATCTCGCGCTTGCCCCGCTTGATCTCGCCGAACCGCACGACGCCGTCCACTTCGGAAATCGTGGCGGGATCCTTCGGCCGGCGCGCCTCGAACAGCTCGGCGACGCGCGGCAGGCCGCCCGTGATGTCACGCGTCTTGTACGCCTCGCGCGACACCTTGGCGAGCACCTGCCCGGCGTAGACTTCCTGGCCATCCTCGACCGTGAGCTGCGCGCCTTCCGGAATGACGAAGTCGCGGAGCCGCTTCTCCTTGTCGCCCTTCTTCTGGACGACCTCGATGTGCGGATGGAGCTTCTTCTCCCGGTCTTCGATGATCACGCGCTGGCGCCGGCCGGTGATTTCGTCCAGCTCCTCGCGCACCGTCTCGTCGTCGACGATGTCCACGAACCGCACCAGACCCGCCACGTCCGTCATGATCGGGGTCGTGTACGGGTCCCACGTGAACAGGATGCCGTCTTTCGCCACCTGCTGGCCGTCGTCGACCATCAGCGTCGCGCCGAGCGGCACCTGGAAGCGCGAGTGCACCGCCAGCTTCTGCGCCGCCGTGACGCGTCCCCCGCTCCCACCATGGGCCGCGGCCTTGAGGATCAGCTCGCCCTCGTAGCTCGTGACCACCCTCTGGCCTTCCGGCGTCTCGACGAACGTCAGCCGGTCGCCGTGCTCGATCACGCCTTCGACTTTGGTCTTCCGCACCGTCTGCTCGGCGATGCGTGCCGCCGTGCCGCCGATGTGGAAGGTCCGCAGCGTCAGCTGCGTGCCCGGCTCGCCGATCGACTGCGCGGCCAGAATGCCGACCGCTTCGCCGAGGTCCACCATATCCATCGTCGCGAGGTTGCGGCCGTAGCACATCCGGCACACGCCCCGCTTCGCCTCGCACGTCAGCACGGAGCGGATCTTTACCGTCTCGATGCCCGCATCCTCGATGGCCTGCGACGTCTCCTCGATGACCAGCTTGCCCGCTTCGACCAGCACCTTGGGCCGGCCGTCCTCATCGAGCTCGTGCGGATCCATCACCTCTTCGAGCGCCACGCAACCGACGATGCGCTCGCGCAGCGGCTCGATGATGTCCTCGCCTTCCTTCAGCGCCGACATTTCGAGCCCCAGGATCGTGCCGCAGTCTTCTTCTGTAATGGTCACATCCTGAGCGACGTCGACCAACCGGCGCGTCAGATAGCCGGCGTCCGCCGTCTTGAGCGCGGTGTCGGCAAGACCCTTGCGCGCGCCGTGCGTCGAGATGAAGTACTCGAGCACCGACAGCCCTTCGCGGAAGTTCGATTTGATCGGGCTCTCGATGATTTCGCCGATGCCGCCCGTGAGCTTCTTCTGCGGCTTCGCCATCAGCCCGCGCATGCCGGCGAGCTGCCGGATCTGGTCGCGCGAGCCGCGGCTGCCCGAGTCGAACATCATGAACACCGGGTTGAAGCCGCCCTTGGACTTCTTCATCGTGCCGACCATCGCCTCGGCGATGTCGTTGTTCGCGTGCGTCCAGGCGTCGATCACCTTGTTGTAGCGCTCACCGAAGGTGATCTGGCCCGTCGCGTACGCGCGCTGGAACCGCTCGACGCGCGCTTCGGCGTCGTGCAGCAGCGGCGACTTCTCGGTCGGAATCTCGAGGTCGGCCACGCCGATCGAGACGCCGCCCATGGTCGCATAGCGGAAGCCGAACTCCTTCAGCTGATCGAGGAACTGCACCGTCGGGGCGAGCCCCGCGCGGCGATAGCTCTCGAACACGAGCTCGGACAGGTCCTTCTTCCGCATCACCTTGTTCTGGAACCCCAGCTCGCGCAGCAATCCCACCGGGACGATGCTGTTGAAGATCACGCGTCCCGCCGTCGTGGCGACCCAGCGGCCGGCCAGATCCGGGCGCTCGTGCCACATCTGCACCGGCGAGTGGAAGTCGAACCGCTTCACCGCGAGGCCCATCTCCAGCTCCGCCATCGAGCCGATGCGCGGCGCGGTCTTCAGCGCGGCCTCGAAATCCGCCGGCTCCTTGGTCAGGAAGTGACATCCCAGCACCATGTCCTGGCTGGGCTCCGCCACCGGCCGGCCGTCGGACGGCTTGAGGATGTTGTTCGACGAAATCATCAATAGCCGCGCTTCGAGCTGCGCCTCGAACGAGAGCGGCACGTGCACGGCCATCTGGTCGCCGTCGAAGTCGGCGTTGAACGCCGCGCAGACGAGCGGGTGAATCCGGATCGCCTTGCCCTCGACCAGCACGGGCTCGAACGCCTGGATGCCCAGACGGTGGAGGGTGGGCGCGCGGTTCAGCAATACGGGATGGTCCTCGATGATCTCCTCGAGGATCTCGTACACTTCCGGCGACTCCTTCTCCACGATCTTCTTCGCCCGCTTCACCGTCTCGGCGATGCCCTTCTCCACCAGCTTGTGGATGATGAAGGGCTTGAACAATTCGACCGCCATCGCCTTCGGCAGCCCGCACTGGTGCAGCCGCAGCTCGGGGCCGACCACGATCACCGAACGGCCCGAATAGTCGACGCGCTTGCCGAGCAGGTTCTGCCGGAACCGGCCCTGCTTGCCCTTGAGCATGTCGGACAGCGACTTCAGGGGCCGCTTGCCGCGACCGCGAATCGCCTTGGAACGGCGGCCGTTGTCGAACAGCGCGTCCACCGCCTCCTGCAGCATGCGCTTCTCGTTGCGGAGAATGACCTCGGGCGCGCGGTGCAGGATCAGCTTCTGCAGCCGGTTGTTGCGGTTGATCACCCGCCGGTACAGATCGTTCAAGTCGGACGTGGCGAAGCGCCCGCCGTCGAGCGGCACCAGCGGCCGCAGGTCGGGCGGGATCACCGGCACGACATCGAGAATCAGCCAGCGCGGATCGTTGCGCTGCTCGCCGGCGTTGCCGGAGTTGCGCATCGCGTCCACGATCTTGAGCCGCTTGAGCATCTGCTTCTTGCGGTGCTGGCTCGTCTCGTTCGCCACCGTATCGCGCAGCTCGTCGGCCAGCTTGTCGACGTTGATGCGCTCGAGCAGCGAGCGGATCGCGGGCGACCCGATGTCGGCCCGGAACGCCGTGTCGCCTTCGTTCTTGGCCTTCGTCCGCAGCTCGAGGTAGCGATCCTCATCCAGCAGCTCGCGCTCCTGCACTTCCTGCTCGCCCGGCTCGATCACGACGTAGTTCGTGTAGTAGATCACGCGCTCCAGGTCGCGGAGCGTCATGTCGAGCAGGTTGCCCATCGGCGACGGCAGCGTCTTGAAGAACCAGATGTGCGCCACCGGCACCGCGAGCTCGATGTGGCCCATGCGCTCGCGCCGCACCTTCGACAGCGTCACCTCGACGCCGCAGCGGTCGCAGATCACGCCGCGATAGCGGATCCGCTTGTACTTCCCGCAATGACACTCCCAGTCCTTCACCGGCCCGAAGATGCGCTCGCAGAAGAGCCCATCCCGTTCCGGCTTGAAGGAGCGGTAGTTGATGGTCTCGGGCTTGGTCACCTCACCCCACGACCACCAGGTGCGCTGGCCCTGCAGCTCCAGGCGCTCGCGCTCCTTGAAGTCCTTGGGGCCGCGGATCTCCTCGGGGGAGGCGATCCGGATCTGGATATAATCGAAGCTCGAGCTCTTGGGCTCGTGGCCGCTACGGAAGTCGATCACTTATTCCTCCACGTCTTCAGTCGTGCCGAGTGTCACCTTCAATCCCAGGGCCTGGAGCTCCTTCACCAGCACGTTGAAGGACTCCGGAATCCCGGGCTTCGGCAGGTTCTGCCCCTTCACGATCGCCTCGTAGACACGGCTGCGGCCGTTCACGTCGTCCGACTTGACCGTCAGAATCTCCTGCAGCGTGTGCGCGGCGCCGTAGGCTTCGAGCGCCCACACTTCCATCTCGCCGAACCGTTGGCCGCCGAACTGCGCCTTGCCGGCGAGCGGCTGCTGCGTGACCAGCGAATACGGCCCGATGGAACGGGCGTGGATCTTGTCGTCCACGAGGTGCGACAGCTTCATCATGTAGATCGAGCCGACCGTCACCTCGGACTCGAACAGCTCGCCGGTGCGACCGTCACGCAGCCGGCACTTGCCGACGGGCGACAACCCGGCGGCCGCCAGCAGCTCGTCCGCCGCGGCATCCACATCGGCCTCGGACTTCGCGCCAAACAGCGCCGCGAGGGCGGGCCGCCCCGTCGCTTCGAGCACCTCCGCCGGCTTGTCCTTGGCCAGGCCCTTCTCGATTTCTTTTGCTCCCGCCTTGAGAGCGGCCTTCTCCGCGGCCGAGAGGTTGCTCGCCTCCGCCGCCTCGAGTTTCGCCGCGTGCACTTCCTGCTCGATCCGGCGCTGGGCCAGCTCGCGCTCCGCCAGCTCCTTGCCGGCGAACTTCAGGAAGTCCACCATCTGGTGGTGCAGCTCGCGCGTCTCGGCCGATACGCTCCGCCCGCCGAGCAGCGCCACACCGGCCGTCCCGATATCGGGACGATCGCCGTTCGTCGCTGGCAGCCGCTGCAGATCGGACACGATCCGGAGCACGCGCTCGGAGTCGAGCGCCGGCGGGCGAACGTCCAGGCGCAGGCTGTCCGCGGCCCAGGTCAGGCCGGCCAGCCGCAGCAGCACGCCGATCTCCGTTTCGTTCGCGCCCTGGAAGACGGGCGTCTTGGCGTCGAAGCCCAGCAGGTTCGCCGCCCAGCCCAGATGCGTCTCCAGGATCTGGCCCACGTTCATGCGGCTCGGCACGCCGAGCGGATTCAGCACGATGTCCACCGGCGTCCCGTTGGGGAGGAACGGCATGTCCTCCTCCGGCACGATCCGGGCGATGATGCCCTTGTTGCCGTGCCGGCCGGCCATCTTGTCGCCCACCGAGATCTTGCGCTTCTCGGCGACGTAGACCTTGACCAGCTGGATCACGCCCGGAGGCAGCTCGTCGGGCTGGAGGATCTTGTCGATCTGATCCTCCGATTTCTCCTCGATCTTGGCGCGCTCCGCGCCGGCGGCGTCGAGCACGGCACGGACCTTCTCGTTCACCGCCTTATTCGCGACGCGCAGCGTCTTCAGGTCGACGTCGGCGAAATTGATCTCGCCGAGCTGCTGCCGGGAAAGCTTGGTGCCGGCCGGCAGGTATTCCTCGACCGTGCCCGCCTTCAGCATCAAGCCGACTTCCTGGTTGGCGAGCAACTCGACCACCTCGGTGAACACGGCCTCCGAGATGCGCGCCTTCTCTTCCGTCTCGAGCCGGCGCACGTCGCCGATGCGCTCGCCACGGTCCTTCTCGACGACCTGATCTTCGATGCGCGAGAAAATCTTCACGTCGATGACCACGCCCTCCATGCCCGGCGGCACCTTCAGCGACGAGTCCTTCACGTCCTTCGCCTTCTCGCCGAAGATCGCGGTGAGGAGCTTCTCTTCCGGCGACAGCTCCGTCTCGCCCTTGGGGGTGATCTTGCCGACGAGGATGTCCCCCGCCTTCACATGGGCGCCGATGCGCACGATGCCCCGCTCGTCGAGGTCCACCAGCGACTCCTCGGCGACGTTCGGGATCTCGCGCGTGATCTCCTCACGGCCACGCTTGGTGTCGCGCACGTGCAGCTCGAGCTCCTGGATGTGGATCGACGAGTAGACGTCGTCCTTCACGAGGCGCTCGGAGAGCACGATCGCGTCTTCGAAGTTGTGCCCGTACCACGGCATGAACGCCACGGTGACGTTGGCGCCGAGCGCGAGATCGCCGCGCTCCGTGCCCGCGCCGTCCGCCACGATCTGCCCCGCCTTCACCTTCTGGCCCATGTGTACCAGTGGCCGCTGGTTGATGGCGGTGTCCTGGTTCGTGCGCCAGAACTTCTTCAGGCGGAAGCGGTCGTGCTGCTTGAGCCGCGCCAGCGGATGGTCGCCGTTACTGGGGGCATCCTCGTCGCCGGCGTCGATGATGATCTCATCGGCCGTGACGCGGGTAACCACGCCGCCGCGGCGGGCGATCACGACGGCCCCGGAGTCGCGCGCCACCTTCTCCTCGAGTCCCGTGCCCACGAGCGGCGCCTGCGGGAAGAGGAGCGGCACCGACTGCCGCTGCATGTTCGAGCCCATCAGCGCGCGGTTCGCGTCGTCGTGCTCGAGGAACGGAATCAGGGCGGCGGCGATCGACACCAGCTGCTCCGGCGCCACGTCCATGAAATCGATCTTGTTGGGCGGCAGCAGCGGGTAGTCGTCCCGCTTGCGGCACAACACCAGCTCGTCGGCAAAGCGGCCGTCGGGCGTGAGGTGCGCGTTGGCCTGCGCCACCGCGTAATCCTCTTCCTCGGAGGCCGACAGCCAGCGCGTCTCGTCGGTCACCTTCCCATCCTTCACCACGCGGTACGGCGTTTCGATGAAGCCCAGATCGTTCACGCGGGCATAGCAGGACAGGCTCGTGATCAGCCCGATGTTCGGGCCTTCCGGCGTCTCGATCGGGCACATGCGGCCGTACTGGCTGTAGTGCACGTCGCGCACTTCGAAGCCGGCGCGCTCGCGCGTGAGCCCGCCCGGGCCGAGCGCCGAGAGGCGCCGCTTGTGCGTCAGCTCGGCCAGCGGGTTCGTCTGATCCATGAACTGCGACAGCTGCGAGCTGCCGAAGAACGCCTGAATCACCGCGCTCACGGTGCGCGCATTGACGAGATCGTCGAGCGTGATCCGCTCGGGATCGTTGTTGATGCTCATCCGCTCCTTGATGAGCCGCGCCATGCGCGACAGGCCCACCGAGAACTGGTTGGCGATCAGCTCGCCGACCGAGCGCACCCGGCGGTTGCCGAGATGGTCGATGTCGTCGGTGTAGCCGCGGCCTTCCGACAGCTCGATCAGATAGCGGATGATCGCGACGAAATCGGCCTCGGTGAGGACGGTGTTGTCCTTCGCGACGTTCACCTTGAGCCGCTGGTTGATCTTGTAGCGGCCGACCCTCCCCAGGTCGTAGCGTTTGGGGTGGAAGAACAGCCGCTTCAGGGCCTCGCGCGCCGTC
The DNA here is from genome assembly GCA_035637355.1 of Gemmatimonadales bacterium. Classification (GTDB taxonomy): domain Bacteria; phylum Gemmatimonadota; class Gemmatimonadetes; order Gemmatimonadales; family GWC2-71-9; genus 20CM-2-65-7. Next base: position 88,464 of record DASPXJ010000017.1, on the reverse strand, counting down.
TCGATATTCGGCGCCTCGCCGGGGCGCAGCAGGGTGTAGATCTGCGCCAGCGCCTCCGCCTCGGCGTGCGTCGGATCCTTGGCCAGCGTGTTCTTGATCAGCGGCGACTCACTGCGGCCGGGCGGCAGCAGCACGTCGACCTTGGTGACGTCCGCCTTGAGCAGCTTCTTGCGCAGCGTGTCGGACAGCTCACGCCCTGCCTCGCCGACGATTTCACCATCGGGATCGGCGACGTCGAAGGCGAGCACGTACTTGCTCGGCGTCTGCTGCGTCGTGGTCGGCTGGGCGTCCTCGCGCAGGTCGAGCGAGGTGTAGCCGGCGAACACTTTCACCGACGTAATGCCGGCGCGGCGGAACGCGTTGAAGCGCTCCAGCACCAGCTCGTCCCCCACGCGCGCCAGCGGCTCGCCCTTCTTGTTCTCGGGATCGGGCACATCGGTCGCGAGCAGCGTGCCGAGGACTTCGCGCTTCTGCGCGCGGCCCTCGAGCTTGCCGGTGATGTCGATGTCCTTCACGGCGTAGAACAGCTTCAGGATGTCGGCGTTGGTCCCGTAGCCGAAGGCGCGCAGCAGCGCGGTCGCCGGGAATTTCTTCTTCTTGTCGATGTGGACGTAGATCACGTCGTGGATGTCGATCGTGAACTCGACCCACGAGCCCCGGAACGGAATGATGCGCGCCGAGAAGAGGCGCTGGCCGTTGGGGTGGATGCTCTCCTCGAACACGACGCCGGGCGAGCGGTGCAGCTGCGACACGATCACGCGCTCCGCGCCGTTGATGACGAACGTGCCCAGCGGCGTGAGGATCGGCAGCTCGCCGAGATAGACTTCCTTCTCGATGATGTTCTTGGGCCGCTTGGTCTTGGTGACCTCGCCGACCTCTTCCATCACGACCAGCTGCAGGGTCGCCTTGAGGGGCACCGAGTACGTCATGTCGCGCTCGATGCACTCTTCGACGGTGTACTTCGGCTCCCCGAGCGCGTACTTCACGAACTCGAGCGAGTAGTTGCCGTTCACGTCCTGGATCGGGAACAGGTCCTTGAACACCCGCTCCAGCCCGACGTCGGCGCGCGCGCCGTCCTTGCCATCCGGCTGCAGCAGGGACTGGAAGGCGCGGGTCTGAATGTCGAGGAGATGGGGCATCGGCATCCCCGTCTCCAGTTTTGCGAACGAAAGCAGCGGTGACGTCTTAGTGGTCATGCGCACCCTCAAGTAATGCAAAAGGCCCTGCCGCCCCCGTACCCGGCTGCGGTGCGGGGGAGGATGCTAGGGCTCGGAAAAGCGAGCAGGTTGTAGTAACTCCGCGCCTACTTCAGTTCGACGACGGCGCCCTGCGCTTCGAGCTTCTTTTTGATTTCTTCCGCTTCCTGCTTGGACACGCCTTCCTTTACGGTGCCGGGCGCGCCTTCGACGAGATCCTTCGCCTCTTTCAGGCCAAGGCTGGTGATCGCGCGAATCTCCTTGATCACCTGGATTTTCTTCTCGCCGCCGGCCTTCAGTACGACTGTGAACTCCGTCTTCTCCTCGGCCGCCGGCGCTGCGGCCGCGCCGCCTGCGGCGCCTGCGCCACCCGCCGGTGCCGCTGCGGGAGCCGCGATCGTGACGCCGAACTTCTCCTTGAACGCCTCGATCAGCTCCGCCAGCTCGAACACCGACATGTTGCCGATGGCTTCGAGGATGTCGTCCTTACTCATCGTTTGAGTCGCCATTACTGTTCTCCCGCCCGTTTAGTTTTTAGAGCCTCGAGGGCACCCACCATCGAGTACAGCAATCCGTTCAGTACTCCCAGGAATCCCGCCATGGGCGCCTGAAGGGCTCCGCCCAGCTGTGCCAACAGCTGCGTCTTGGACGGCAACGCGGCGAGCGACTTCACCTGGGCCACCGTGACCGCCTTGCCTTCGACCAACCCGACCTTGATCGACGGCTTCTCGAACTCCTTGGCGAAGTCCGTCAGCACCTTCGCGGCGCCGACCGGATCCGCGCCCGCCAGCACCAGCGCCGTGGGGCCCGCGAGAAACGACTCGAGGCCGCCGTCTTTCAGCTGTTGCTCGGTCAGCGCGCGGCGCGCCAGCGTGTTCTTCACCACCACGTACTCGACGCCCACCGCGCGCAGGCGGCGGCGCAGATCGGTGATGTGGGCCACGTTGAGGCCCGTGAAGTCGGTGACGTAAATGGTCTGCGCCTTGGCGACCTGCTCCGCCAACGTCGTGACCATCTCCTGTTTCTGCGCTTTGGTGCGGTTCATACGTGGTACCCCGCCGGATCGACCCGCACGCCCGGCCCCATCGTGCTCGAAACCGTCACCGAACGGATGTAATGCCCCTTGGCGGCCGACGGCTTCGCCTTCACGATCGCGTCCATGAAGGCCTGGAGATTGTCGGCGAGCTGCGTCGCGGCAAACGACTTCTTGCCGATCGGCGCGTGGACGATGCCGCTCTTGTCGACCCGGAACTCGATCTTGCCCGCCTTCAGCTCCTTCACGGCCTTCGTGACGTCCATCGTGACCGTGCCCGCCTTGGGGTTCGGCATCAGCCCGCGCGGCCCGAGAATCTTGCCGAGCGCGCCGAGCTGCCCCATGACGTCCGGCGTCGCGACGATGACGTCGGTATCGAGCCAGCCTTCCTTGATTTTCGCGACGTACTCGAGGCCCACGAAATCGGCGCCCGCTGCTTCGGCTTCCTTCACCTTCTCACCCTGCGCGATGACGAGGACGCGGATTGTCTTCCCCGTCCCGTGCGGCAGGGAGACCGTGCCACGCACGATCTGGTCCGCATGCTTGGGATCGACGCCCAGACGGACCGCCACGTCCACCGACTCGTCGAACTTCGCGAACGCCGTGCTTTTGACCTGCTCGACGGCCGCGGGTGGCGGGTACAGCTTCTTCGCCTCGAGTGTGGCGGCCGCCGCGCGGTACTGCTTGCCGTGCGTGCGCATCAGCCCTCCACCGTCAGGCCCATGGAGCGCGCCGTCCCGGCGATCATGTTGATCGCGCCTTCGAGGTCGGTCGCGTTCAGGTCCTGCATCTTGATCTCGGCGATCTTCTTGAGCTGGGCCCGCGTCACCTTCCCCACCTTCTCGCGATTCGAGGTCGGCGAACCCTTCTCGATCCCCGCTTCCTTCTTCAGGAGCACGGCAGCGGGCGGCGTCTTGGTGATGAACGTGAAGGTGCGGTCCTTGTAGATCGTCACGACCACGGGCGTCACCATGCCCGCCTGGCTCGCGGTCTTGGCGTTGAACTGTTTGACGAAGTCCATGATGTTGACGCCGTGGGGCCCGAGCGCCGTGCCCACCGGCGGCGCCGGTGTGGCCTGGCCCGCGGGCACCTGGAGCTTCACGATTGCGGTAACTGGTTTCGCCATTAGTGTGCCTTCAGCTGCAAATAGTCCAATTCCACTGATGTCGGCCGCCCGAACAGCGCTACGGAAACGCGCACCTTACCCTTGTCCGGCAACACTTCCTGCACCGTTCCGCTGAAGTCCGAGAACGGCCCCTCGGTGATTTCCACGACCTGACCCACGAGGAACGGAATCGCCTCGGCGGGCTCTTCTTCCTTGATCGCTTCTTCGATGCCCAACAGCCGGTTGACCTCGTCGGGCCGCAGCGGCATCGGCAGGCGGTCCGTGCCGACGAACTTGATCACACCCTGAATGCCGTTGATCGTGTGGATGGTTTCCTGATTCAGGTCCATCTCCACGAGCACGTACCCCGGATAGATCTTGCGCTCGACGTTGACCTTCTTGCCGTTCTTGATCTCCACGACTTCCTGCGTGGGGACCAGGGCCTGACGGATCGGCTTCTCCGCTTCGGGCCGCGCATCTTCGGCGATACGGCGCGCAATCAACGAGCGCACCTTGTTCTCGTGCCCCGCCGTCGTTTGAATCGCGTACCAGCGCGGCTCGACCGGCACTTAGAGCAACCTCGCCACCAGCTTCACGAACATCCACTGGAAGAACGCGTCCATCAGGCCGATCGCGATGCCCAGTATCGTGACGAAGATGACGATCACCGTCGTCGCCTTCTTCAATTCGTCGAACGTCGGCCACGTCACCTTGCGCAGCTCGTTGCGCACGTCGCGCAGGAACTGGAACAGGCGGCCGGCGGGGCCGGCCCGCCGCAGCTCCGGACCGCCTCCCGTCATGACCTCCGTCGCCATTACTTCGATTCCTTGTGCGCCTGCTGCTTGTTGCACCGCGGGCAGAACTTCTTCCACTCCGCCCGTTCGGGGTGCTTCCGCCGGTTCTTGGTCGTGAAATAGTTCCGGCTTTTGCACACCGTGCATTCCATGATGATGTTTTCTCTTGGCACTTAAACCTCGTCGGATCGACGGATCGGCGGATCGGCGGATGGTCATCCATCCGCCGATCCGACCATCCGCCCATCCGCCTATTTCAAGATTTTCGTGACCACTCCAGCACCAACCGTTCTTCCACCTTCTCGGATAGCGAACCGCAGCTGCTCTTCCATCGCGATCGGCGTGATCAGCTCGATCGTCATCTTCGTGTTGTCCCCCGGCATCACCATCTCGACACCGGCGGGCAGCTCCACCGAGCCCGTCACGTCCGTCGTGCGGAAGTAGAACTGCGGCCGATAGCCCTTGAAGAACGGCGTATGCCGCCCGCCCTCTTCCTTCGTCAGGACGTACACCTCCGCCTCGAACTGCGTGTGCGGCTTGATCGACCCGGGCTTGGCCAACACCATCCCGCGCTCGATCTGGTCCTTCTCGATGCCGCGCAGCAGCAGACCGACGTTGTCGCCCGCCTGGCCATCCTCCAGCAGCTTGCGGAACATCTCGACGCCTGTGACGACCGTCCTCTTGTCGGTCCCGAACCCCACCATCTCCACTTCCTCGCCCACCTTCACTTTGCCGCGATCGATGCGGCCCGTCGCCACCGTGCCGCGGCCGGTGATCGAGAACACGTCCTCGACCGGCATCAGGAAGGGCTTATCGACCTCCCGCTTCGGGACCGGGATGCTCTTGTCGAGCGCGCCGAGCAGCTCCTCCACTTTCGAGACCCACTGCTTGTCCCCTTCGATCGCCTTGAGCGCCGCCCCGCGAATCACGGGGACGTCATCGCCGGGGAACTGATACTTGCTCAGGAGCTCCCGGACCTCGAGCTCGACCAGGTCCAGCAGCTCGGGGTCGTCCACCAGGTCGCACTTGTTCAGAAAGACGACGATCGCCGGCACGTTCACCTGCCGGGCGAGCAGGATGTGCTCGCGGGTCTGCGGCATCGGGCCATCGACCGCCGACACGACCAGGATCGCCCCGTCCATCTGCGCCGCGCCCGTGATCATGTTCTTCACATAGTCGGCATGCCCCGGGCAGTCGACGTGCGCGTAGTGGCGCGCCGGCGTCGAGTACTCCACGTGGCTCGTCGCGATCGTCAAGATCTTGGTCGCGTCACGCCGCCCCTGGGACTCGCTCGCCTTCGCCACCTGATCGTAGCTCACGTACGTCCCCAGCCCCTTGTCGGCCGAGACCTTCGTCAGCGCCGCCGTCAGCGTCGTCTTGCCATGGTCCACGTGGCCGATCGTGCCGACGTTCACGTGGGGCTTGGTGCGCTCGAATTTCGCTTTGGCCATTGTCCCCTCAAAACCGTAGTAAAACGGCGTCTAACGACTGCGTCCAACAACATCGTCGAACGACTTCGTTAGACGTCTCTGTTCGACGTCTTCGTTCGACGATTTTTTTTCTACGCCTCTAGTTCATGCAGAGCTCGCGACCGGGATTGAACCGGTGACCTCGTCCTTACCAAGGACGCGCTCTACCGACTGAGCTACGCGAGCGGTCGTCAGAGCGGGCGACGGGGCTCGAACCCGCGACCCTCAGCTTGGAAGGCTGATGCTCTACCAACTGAGCTACGCCCGCGCGCCACAAAGTGGTGGGGGAAGGATTCGAACCTTCGTAGCGCGATGCGCGGCAGATTTACAGTCTGCTCCCTTTGGCCACTCGGGCACCCCACCCAGCGCGCCGCCCCCGCCGCCCCATTCCCTTCCGCCGCTCCCGGTGACAACAGACCCCGCGTTCGGTGCGCGCGGGGTTTGTTGTGTCCCAGAGTTCGGGTTTGAGCTGACGAAGGGACTCGAACCCTTAACCTGCTGATTACAAATCAGCTGCTCTACCAGTTGAGCTACGTCAGCTGGTCAAGGCTGAATCCGACAGACTCGTATTTTAGACAGACCATGCGACTATGGCAAGGGATGGACTTCGAACGACTTAGGCCTCGTCAGCGCAGTCGCCATTTGGTACCCTGCGGCGTGTCCTCGATCTCGACGCCTTTCGCCCCCAGCTCCGCCCGAATCGCGTCGGCGGCCTTGAAATCCTTGGACTTACGGGCCTGGGCTCGGGCAGCGATGCGTTCGGCGATCCAACTCTCCAAATCCCGGTCCGGCTGTCTCGGCGTGGGGAAAATGTCGAATACCCCCATCGCGAGCTCGGTCAACGCCCCAAAGGCTGCGGCGCTCCCGCCGGCACCCTTGTCCAATTCCCGGTTCGCCGCACGAACGAAATCGAACAGCTTCGCAATCGCTTGGGGCGCGTTCAAATCGTTGTTGAGTGCCTCGGTAACATCGACGCGCAGCTGACCGGCTAATTCGGCGAGCGTGTTCTTCTCGTCGCGAGCGTGCGTTGGCTGCGCGATGCGGTTTCGGAACTCCCACAAACGACGAACGCCTTCGGCAGCGGCGCTGAGCGCGTCGTCGTTGAAATCGACCGGCTGGCGATAGTGGGTTTGAAAAAACAACAAGCGCACCGCCGCCGCGTCGACGCCCTGCTCGCGCAGGTCGCGTGCGGTGAGGAAGTTGCCGTGGCGTTTCGACATCTTGGTGCCGCGCACGTTGAGGAATTCCCCGTGCACCCAGTGCCGCGCGAACGGCCGGCCCGTCGCGCCCTCCGACTGCGCGATTTCATTTTCGTGGTGCGGAAAAATCAGATCGATGCCGCCGGCGTGAATGTCGAGCGTCTGTACGCCGCAGCACTGGGCGATCTCCTCGAGCGCCATCGCCGAGCATTCGAGATGCCAGCCGGGCCGGCCGCGCCCGAACGGCGCGTCCCACGCGGCGCCCACCGCCTCGTCCTCCGCGTCGGCTTGCTTCCATAGCGCGAAATCGCTGGGATCGCCTTTCGCGTATTCATCGCTGGCGACGCGTGCGCCGACTTTGATCTCTCGCGTGTCGAGCCGCGACAACCGCCCGTACGTCGGAAACTTGGCGAGCGAGAAATAGACGGAGCCGTCCTCCCCTTTATATGCGACGCCACGCTCGAGCAGCCGCGACACGAGCGCGATCATCTGCGGCATGTACGCCGTGGCCGGCGTGTAGACGTGGGCCGGCTTGATGCGCAGGTAGTCGCGATCCTCGAAGAACGCTTTGGTGAACGGAGCGGTGTGTTCGACGAGCGGTTTTCCGGCCGCTCGCGCCGCCTTGATCGTGCGGTCGTCCACGTCGGTGAGATTCATGACCTGGAACACGTCATAGCCGACGTGCTCCAGCCAGCGGCGCAGCAAGTCCTCAAACAGGAATGTGCGGAAGTTGCCGATGTGCGCGTAGTTCCACACCGTCGGCCCGCAGGTGTAGAACGTGACACGCGGCGGCGCGAGCGGCTGCAGCGGCTCGACGCGGCGGGTGAGCGTATTGAAGAGGGAAACCTGGGAAGGGGGAGCCGCCGTCATTGCGGCGAAACGTACTAGCGCATGTCGTGTGTTTCCAGCACGACCTCCTCCAGTGATTTGACGCGCACCCGCGACGCCCGAACCGGCAGGCGGTGCGCGCGACACAACGCCAGCGCCGCTTCCACCGTCCGCCCGGTCAACGACGCCTCTAGGCCCGCCGCGGTGATCCGGAAACCGGGCGGTGGCTCGGCGGGCGGGCAATCCAGAATCACCTCGAGCACGCGTTCGCCGAGCAGCGTGGCGAGCGGACCGGCGCGCACGATGCGCCCCTCGCGTAGCACCAGCACCCGCGCGGCCAGCCGCTCCAGCGCGGCGGGATCGCGCGACGTGATCACCACGGCGACGCCACTCGCCGCGAGTCCCGCGATGCGCCCCCGCAGGTCCCGTCGCGCGATCGCATCGAGGCCCCCCCCCGAAAGCACCTCGTCGAGCAGCAGCACCCGCCGGCCGCCAAGCACCGCCTGCGCCAGTCCCAGCCGGTGCAGATCGGCGCGACTCAACGCCTCCACGTGAGTGCCGGCCTCCCCCGCGAGGCCGGACAGCTCCAGCGCCTCGCGCACCAGTCCCCGCAGCCGCCGCGGTGCTCGCTCGGCGTTGGCGGCGCAGTGCAGCCGCGCGTAGTAGCTGAGCACTTCGCGCACCGTCGCCGCAGCCGGAAAGACGGCGTTATCGGCGGCGTAGCCGATGAGCTGGCGGGCTGCCGGAGCCTCGACTCTCGCGCCCCAGACACGCACGTCGCCGCTTTCCGGCCTCAGGCAGCCGGCCGCGATCCGGAGCACCGTGCTCTTCCCCGCACCCGCCGGGCCGACCAACCCCGCGATCTCCCCGGGCAGCAGCGCGAGCGAGATGCCCGCGACACCGTGGCCCCCGACGTCGCAGAGTGTCAGGGCGTAATCGGTCATCGGGCGTCGGTCATCAGTGAAACGCGGAGCGCCGTCGCGCGACGCAGGCGCACGCGAGCAGAATGCCGAGCCCGGTCCACGCAACCGCGTGCAGGATCGCACCCCAATCGCCAGTCGCAATGTCGCGATAGTGCCAGAGTGCCGGTCCCAGCTCGAGCGCGCTCGCGGCCGTCAGGCGTACGACGCCGGGGCGCGCCAGATCGACCAGGCGCTCAGGCGCCACCGCGCCCGCGATCGCCATACAGAGGAAGAGCGCCAGGGCGGCGCCGTTCCCGAGCAACAGGACGGCTGCCAGCCCGCAACCACCGACGGCCGCGGCGGCTGCGACGCCGGCCAATGCCGCCCCACTATCCCATCCAGTCAGCAGCGTGCAGACGACGGTGAGCAGCACGGCGGGAGCCACGATTGCCAGCCAGCGTCCCGCGGCAACCGCGAGTGGCGTGGTCGGATGTGTCAGCGCCGTCGCCAACGCAGCGCGGTCGCGCTCGCTACCCGCAGTGCCTGCCGCGCCGATGATGGCAGCCAGGGCTCCGGCCTGCAGCGCAACGGTGAGCGGCTCGAGGCCGCGGCTGCCCAGCCAGATGAGCGTGGCACCGAGGGCGAGGAGCGAAATCCCAAGACGCGTGCGCGTGAAGCGCGGGAGGAGGAGCAACCATTCGGCGTACACGCAACGCAGGAATCGCATTGCGGCAGCATACAAATGAATCGGCGGCGATCGGTATCCAATCGCCGCCGCGTGAATCAAATAATCGGCGTGTAGGGGCACGACATGTCGTGCCCCTACACCGTTCCCTACCGTGCCACCGTTGCCTCGCGCACGATCGCATCCACCAACGGTGCCGCATCAAATCGTACGGGATCCGTCGCCGGCAGCCCCGTCTCCTCTGCCGCTTTTGCCACAGCGTCGCGCGCCGCGCTCTCGTCCATGTCGTACGTGTTGAGACAGATGCCGATCACATTGGTCGGGTGCACGGGATGCGCGGCCCGCTCATAGATGTCGATCATCTCGAGATAGGAGGGGATCTTCACCCACGGCTCGCGCCCGTGATAATCGCCGATGTAGTCGCGCGTTACCTGATGGCAGAGAATCAGCGCGTCGGGACAGGACCCGTGCAGCAGGCCGAGCGTGACGCCGGAATACCCCGGGTGAATCAGGCTGCCCTGGCCTTCGACGAGCACGATGTCGTTGTCCTTCGCGCCCTGGAGGACGAGCTGCTCCGCGGCACCGGCGATGAAATCCGCCACGACCGCGTCCACGGCGATGCCCCACCCCTCGATGAAGATCCCCGTTTGCCCCGTCGCCACGAAACTCGTGCGGTGGCCGCGCTGCACCAGCGCGTCGCGCAGCTGGAGCTGCGCCGTCATCTTGCCGACGTTACAATCGGACCCGACCGCGAGCACGACCAGCGCGTCCACCTCGGCCGCGCGGCCATCGGCGATGGGGAGGTTCGGCGGCGGCTTGCGCGCATCGAGAATGCGAACCCCGCGCGAGCGGGCGAGCGGACCCAGCTCGGGATCGTCGCCGATGAAGGTGTGCAGGCCGCTCCAGATTTCCAGCTTGCGTTCGATGGCGGTGCGGAGCCATGCCTTCCATTCGTCGGGGAGGCGCCCCCCGGCCGGCGCGATGCCGATCAGGACGGCGGTCGCCCCCTTGCCGTGCGCGATGCCGCGCTCGAAATCGCCGACCACGGGAATCCCGCCGCCGAAGCCGAGCACGTCCTGCGCCGTCTTCCCTGCCTGTTTGCGATCGAACACCGCGACGATGCGCTCCGGGAAATAGCGAATGCACGAGTTGGCGGTCTTGGACGTGAGCGGCCCGAAGTCGCCGTCCGCGATGATGAGAAACCGGTGCTGCGGCGGCGTCATTTGGCGGAGCCGGCGGCCTGCCGGCGCTCGACGCCGCTCCAGTTCTCGGTGGGGCGCAGCACCGCGGGCTGGAACCGGCCGGGCTCGCCGTAAATCTCGGCGTGCAGAATGTGGCGGATCAACACCATCGTCACGCACAGCACGGGAACGGCGACGATCAGGCCGACCGCCCCCAGCAGCGTTCCCATGATCAGCACGCTGGCGATCGTCAACACCGGCGGGAGATCGACCTTGCGCTGCATGATGCGCGGCACGACGACGTTGGCTTCGAACACGTGCACGAGGACTCCCAGCACAAGAACGAGCAACACCTTGACCCAGTCGCCCGAGGCGACGACAAAGAGCGCGGGGAGCAAGGTCGAAACGAGCGTGCCGAAGAACGGCACGATCGCCACGACGCCGGTAAAGAGACCGAACGCCAGCCAATAGGGCACGCCCAGAATCCACAACCCGATCGCGGTCAGCAGCGCCAGAACCGCCATGGCGATCAATTGACCGACGACCCAGGCCCGCAGGGTCGCGGCGGTATCGTCGAACACCCGGACCGCGATGGGCCGGTGGCGCGGCGTAAACAGCGAGATCAGGCCGTCGCGATACAGCGCCGGTTGCCGGGCCAGATAGAGCGCCATGACCACGACGCTGGCGCCCTCGATGAACAGCTTCCCGCCGCCGCGCACGTAGCCGAAGATCGAGCCGCTCAGGAATCCCACGGCATCGGTGACGAGACCCGACACGACACCCGACGACGGATTCGCCAGCTCGGTCTGGTCGAGCACCGGGTATTGGCTGGCCCAGCGCGCCAACACGCTTTGAATGTTCGTGAGGGTCTGGGGCAGGCTGCCGATCAGCGCGCGCGTTTGCTCGACGACGGGAGGAGCCAGCAGCGCGGCTACGCTCGCGATCGCGGCGAGGGTCGCCACAACGGTGAGGGTGAGCCCCAGCCAGCGCCGCATTCGAAACCGACGCTCCAGCCAGTCGGTGATCGCCGAGAGATAGACCGCCACGAGAATGGCGAGAAAGACGAGGAGCAGCACATCGACGACTTTGAGGATGAACAGGACGACGAGGGCCGCAACGAAGAGCGCCACGAACGTGGCGCTCGACAGTCTATTGGACGGTGACGACTCCTGACCGTTCAGCTCTTCTGCTCCGCGTCGTCATCCTCGAGCAGCTCGGCTTCCTTCGCGCCTTTGCCGAGCGCCCTCGCCTGCTCCTGCGTGCCGCCGGGCAGCAATCCCATCTTGCGCTTCAGCGCCAGCAGCTGCTCGTCCGCGTCAGCCTTCACCTCGAGGCCCTGGAACTGCTTGATCAGCGAATCGCCCGACAGGTCTTCGTTGACCTCGGCGGCGGCGATCAGCTTGCGCTCTTCGTGCTCGATCTGTTCCGCCATCCGCTCGAACGTTTCGAACGCGCTCTTGTCGGAGATCGCTCCCATCGTCTCCTGAATGCGCTTATGGGCCTCGGCCCGCTTCTGGCGCGCGATCAGGATGTTCTTCTTCCGCTTGGCTTCTTCGATTTTGTCGTTGAGCTGCCGCAGCGACGCCTTGAGCCGCTCGGTCTCCTCGCGGTGCTTGACCCACGTTTCCTGCAGCTGCACGGCGCCCTGCACGTGCTCGTTGTAGCGGAGCAGCGCCTGCTTGGCGAGATCGTCGCGCCCTTCCTGCACGGCGAGCACGGCCCGCTTCTCCCAATCTTCGGACAGCTTCTTTTCCTGCTCGGCCTGCGCGGAGAGCCGCTTCTCATCGGCGATGGCGGCGGCCACCTGCTGCTTCGCCTTCGCCAGCTGGTTACGCATGTCGACGATAAGCTGCTCGAGAACCTTTTGCGGGTTCTCGGCGCGCGAGATCAGATCGTTGATATTCGACCGGATCAGCGTAGACAGACGATCAATGATCCCCATGGCTCCCTATGCTCCTGGCAATGAGCGCTCGCGCTTCTGCGCGAGCAGCCGCTCCGCAAAATCCAGCCGCTCGGCCATCTCGGCGATTTGTCCCTGCATGTCCGTGATGCGCTGGTCCAACTCCGTAATGTGCTCGCCTTGCACGTCATCGATCGCGGCCTTGCGGCGGCGCACACCCGTTCGAATTCGCTCGGCGATGGCAGCCGCCAAATCCGATTTGAAGAACGCCCAGAGCACCACGCCGGCGACTATCATCCCGCCGATCATCCCAACCAGCGGAATGAGCTGATTCGGATCGAACGGCAGCATCGGCGGCGGTGTCGGGGGAAGCGGACCTTGCAAAAGCACGTGCTGTCTTACGCCTTCCCCTTGCGGTCCGTTTCGCGTGGCAACATCCGCTCGGTAAAATCTACTCGCTCCGCCAGTTCCGCCACCTCCCCGGCGCCGACCATGCCGGGGATCATGGCGGCAGCCGTCCGGCGTCGCTCTGCTTGGCGAGCAGCCGCTCCGCGAAGTCCATCCGCTCGGCCAGCTCTGCCACTTCCTCACGCACCTGCTGCAGCTCGTTCAGGATCTCGTCACGCTCGGCTGGCTCCATGCCCGGCTTGCGATGTTCACCCGCGATGCGCTTGGCGACCGCCGCGGCCACCGGTCGCAGGACCCAGAACGTGCCGCCGAAGAACATGAACGCCGCGACGGCTTCGGGCCCGTTCATGTCTGCGACTTCTTCGCGAGCAGCCGCTCGGTGAAGTCGACGCGCTCGCCCAGATCGCCGATCTCGCGGCGCGCCTGCTGGATCTCAGCCAAGAGATCTTCACGAAGCACCTGCAGCTCATCCCTCACGCCAGCATCGACGTTCTTGCTGCGGATGCGCTCTGCGAGAGCACGCACGAGCGGGAACAGCAGGACGGTGGACCCGATGATGGTCAACGTGAAGAGAAAGGCCACTCCCTCGGGAGGCATACGCTACCTCACCGGCGGGAGCCGCTCGGCGTCCCGCTGTTTCGCGACCATACGCTCGAGAAAATCCACGCGCTCCCCCAGCTCGCTCATCTGCTCACCGAGATGCCGCATCCCGTCCACCTCGCGCCGCAGCTCCTTGACCTCCTCGGCGGTCTCTTCCTCAACTCCGGTCGCCACGCCCTTCTTTCCAAGAATACGGGCGGCTAGCGCCTTGCCGACGGGCGTGATGGAGAACAGCACCAACGTGCCACCGCCGAAGATGGTCAAGATTGCCACGACAGGGATGAGGACGTCCTCCAGCATCGAACACTCCGGCTGATCGGTTCAACCTACGGTCTAGTCCCCGGCCTGCAACACCTTCCGCAGGAACAGCCCAGTGTGGGAGCCGTTCGACTGCGCGACCTTCTCGGGTGGCCCTGCCGCGACGACGCGGCCCCCCAACTCGCCGCCCTCGGGGCCGAGATCGATGACCCAGTCGGCCGTTTTCACGACGTCGAGATTGTGCTCGATGACGACGACCGTATTCCCCTTGTCCACCAACCGGTGCAGCACTTCCAGCAGCAGCCGCACGTCCTCGAAGTGCAGGCCCGTCGTCGGCTCGTCGAGGATATACAGCGTGCGGCCCGTGTCGCGTTTGGAGAGCTCCGTCGCCAGCTTGACGCGCTGCGCCTCCCCGCCCGAGAGGGTCGTCGCCGATTGTCCGAGATGGATGTATCCCAGACCTACGTCGTTGAGCAACTCGAGTTTCGTCCTGATACGCGGTTGATGCTCGAAAAAGTCGAGCGCATCGGCGACGGTCAGATCGAGCACGTCGGCGATCGACTTTCCTTTATAGCGCACCTCCAGCGTCTCACGGTTGTAGCGCCGGCCCTTGCAGACTTCGCACGGAACGTAGACGTCGGGGAGGAAATGCATCTCGACCTTCACCAGGCCGTCCCCCTGACACGCCTCGCAGCGCCCCCCTTTCACATTGAACGAGAAGCGGCCGGGGCCGTAGCCGCGCAGCTTCGATTCCGGCAGATAGGTGAACAGCTCGCGGATGGGCGTGAACAAGCCGGTGTACGTCGCCGGATTGGATCGCGGCGTCCGGCCGATCGGGCTTTGATCGATGTCGATCACCTTGTCGACGTGATCGAGTCCTTCGATGCGCTCATGCGCTCCCGGGACGACCTTGGCGCGATAGAAATGGCGCGCCAGCGACTGATACAGGATGTCGGTAACCAGCGTCGATTTTCCCGACCCGGACACGCCGGTGACGGCGACGAACAGTCCGAGCGGGAATTCGACGGAGAGATCCTTGAGGTTGTGGTGCCGGGCTCCCAGCACGCGCAGCAGCCGATCGGCATTGGCGATGCGCCGCCGCGGGGGAACAGGGATGCGGAGCTCACCACGCAGGTAGCGGGCGGTGAGCGAGTCGCGATGGCGCAACACCTCCTCGAGCGGCCCCGCCGCCACGACCTCGCCGCCGTGGCGGCCCGCGCGGGGCCCCAGATCGACCACATAGTCCGCCGAGCGGATCGTCTCCTCGTCGTGCTCCACGACCAGCACGGTGTTCCCCAGGTCGCGCAGCTCTCGCAGCGTCGCGAGCAGCCGGGCATTGTCGCGCTGATGCAGGCCGATCGAGGGTTCATCGAGGATATAGAGCACGCCGACCAGACGACTGCCGATTTGCGTCGCGAGGCGGATGCGTTGCGCCTCGCCGCCTGACAGCGTCACGGCCGAGCGATCGAGCGTGAGATAGTCGAGCCCCACATCCACGAGAAACCGCAACCGATCGGTGACCTCTTTGAGAATCGGCCGGGAGATTTCCGGATCGAGTCCCGCGCGGCCATTGCCGCGCTGCGGGATATTGGCGAAGAAATCGAGCGCCTCGCGTACCGGCAGCGCGACGACGTCGCCGATGCTCCGGCCCGCCACCAATACCGACAGGCTTTCCGGCTTCAGGCGCCGGCCGCCGCAGGTGGGACACGGCTGCTCGACCATGTACTGCTCGAGCTGCTCGCGCACGGCGTCGGATGCCGTCTCGCGATACCGCTTCTCGACGTGGTCGAGAACGCCTTTCCATCCCGACTCATAGGACCCGTGCCACCGCTCGCTGTCGTACTGATAGGTGATCGTTTTGCCGGGCGCGCCTCTGAGCAAGGTCTTTTGGACCGCGGGCGGGAGATCCCGCCACGGAGTGTCGAGCTCGAACTTGTAGGTCTTTGCCAGCGCCGGGAGCACCACCTTCCTTAGGTATCCGCTCGGCTCACCCCACGGCAGCACGACACCCTCGAGAATCGAAAGACTGTGGTCCCCGAGCACGAGGTCGGCATTGACCTCGCGGCGGGTGCCGAGTCCGGAGCAATCGGGGCAGGCCCCATATGGGGAGTTGAACGAGAATTGCCGCGGCTCGAGCTCCGGGAGCGATAATCCGCACTGGGGACAGGCGTAGCGTTCGGAAAAGAGGCGGGACCGCGGGCTGCCGGTCTGGCGCACGACTTCCACCACCCCCTCGGCCGCCTTCAATGCGGTCTCGATCGAATCCGCGAGCCGCCCCCGGTCGGCGGCCCGCACCACGAGCCGGTCCACAACGACGGCGATGTCGTGGTTCTGGCGGCGATTGAGTTTGGGGACGTCCGCGAGGTCGTACGTTTCGCCGTTGATCCGTGCGCGCACGAAGCCCTGCTTGCGCATCGCCTCGAACACGTCGCGGAATTCGCCTTTGCGCCCGCGCACCAGCGGCGCCAGCACTTCGATCTTGGTGCCTTCCGGCCACGCGAGCACCAGGTCGGTGATCTGCGACGCGGACTGGCGCTCCACCGGGCTGCCATCGTTGGGGCAATGCGGCGTACCGGTGCGGGCCCACAGCAGGCGGAGGTAGTCGTAGACCTCGGTGATCGTGCCGACGGTGGAACGGGGATTGGCGCCGGCCGTCTTCTGCTCGATCGAAATCGCGGGAGACAGCCCTTCGATCGCATCGACGTCGGGCTTGTCCATGAGGCCGAGAAACTGGCGCGCGTACGCGGACAGCGATTCCACGTAACGCCGCTGCCCTTCGGCGTAGATCGTGTCGAACGCCAGCGACGATTTGCCCGAGCCCGACAATCCCGTGATGACCACGAGGGCGTTGCGGGGCAACTCGACGTCGATGTTTTTGAGGTTGTGTTCGCGTGCTCCGCGGACGATCAGGGCGTCACCAGACATAGAACTGTAGGCTAGATAGTGCAGCGTCTTTCGGTCAACTCTCGAGCGTCCGAGCCTTGCCTATCTCGCACCCGTTTCCTACGTTAGCATCCCCCATGACCTTGGACGCGCAGGTCTCGACATGAACCGCGGTGGCCCCCCACCCCCCTCCCACGGCCCGCGGCGCGAGCGCCGCTGGCAGACCTCGCAGGAGCGTGCACGCGTAGCCGCCGAGTTGATCGAGGAGGCCGAATCGCTCACGCAGACAGGGGCGATTGCGTCGCCCACCGACGTGACCCGCGACAACCAGCCGCCGCCGTTGCGCGTCGCGCAAGGTGTAGCGACTCCTGGCCCCCAGGCGACCACTGCGAAGCTGGATGACGGCGAGCTGGAACCTCCAGCCCCTCTTCCAGCGCCTCCACCACTTCCACCATCCTCGACGACTGCTGCGCCGGAGCCGCCGGCTCCGGCGGCGCCCGACGATCCGTTGTATGTCGCGGCCCGCGAAGCCAGCGAGCGAGGCGAGATCGATCGCGCGGCGGCGTCCTATCGCGATCTCCTGGCGCGTGATCCGAAGCACGTGAAAGCGCGCAACAATCTGGCGTTGATCCTCGACGCCCGCGGCGATCGGGACGGCGCGCTGGCGGAGCTGGATCGCGCCCTCGAGACCGAGCCCGACAACGTGGCGCTGTTGCTCAACCGCGCCGCGATCCTGGGCGCGACGGTGCGCTATGCCGCGGCCCAGCGTGACCTGCAGCGGGTACTGCGCGCCGAGCCGGCGAACGTCGAGGCGCTGTTCAATCTGGGCATCGTGCTCACGCGCCGCGGCATGTGGCGCGAAGGCATCGATCAGCTGAAACGCGCCGCCGAGGTCGAGCCGGGCCGGGCGGCGGCCTGGTACTACCTGGGCGAAGCGCTCAATCACATGGACGATCTCACGGGCGCGCTGGCGGCCTACGAACGAGCCGTCGAGCTGCAGCCGGCGAATCCCAAAGCGCTGTACGGCATCGGCAAGGTCCTCGACCGCCTGAACCGACCCGACGAGGCCACGGCGATGTACCGCCGCTCCCGGGAAATGACCGGTAGGTGATTCGCGTAGTCGTGGACGATCTCGCATCGTTCGCCGCTGATGCCGTCGTCCGTCCCGCCACGACTCACCTCGATCCCACCGCCGCCGCGCTGCGCCGTCTGGAAACCCTGGGCGGCCAGGAATTCCAGAACCGCATCCGTCTGAGCCGCGAGCTGGCGGTGGGGGCTGCCGTCGTCACGGCCGGCGGCGGCGATTTGCCGGCGGAGTTCGTCATCCACGCGGTCATCCGCAGCGAGACGGAGCCGGTGACGCGCGGCAACGTCGCCCGCGCCTGGCTGTCGACGCTGCATCAGGCACAGGAGTGGCAGTTCGCGCACCTCAGCACGCCGCCGCTCGGCACGGGCGCGGGCAACCTGACGCTCGAGGATTCCGCCGAGATCATGGCGACGGTGCTGCACGCGCATCGCGGCGGCGCCCAGTTTCCCGAAAACGTGTCGTTCATCGTGGAGCGGCCCGAGGATCAGCTGGTGTTCGAGGCGGCGCTGCAACGGGCGGTCTCCTGAGCCGGCGCCGCTGGGTCATCGCGGTCTTCGCGCTCTGGGCGCTGTCGCTGGGCTGGCTCGTGAAGCGCGAGGTCTTCCGGTCCACGGGCGCGCGGCTCGCCGCGGCGGCGATGGCGGTGGCGCCGGGCGGGATGTTCTATCGGCTCGCGGTCGGTGGCCAGCAGGTCGGCTATGCCTCGACGACCATCGACACCCTCCCGGATGCCATCCGGGTCGAGAACGTCTTCGTGCTCGATGTGGCGGCGCTGGGCGCGCTGCATCGCACCACCGCGCGCAGCATTACGATGTTGTCGCGGGCGCTGCGCTTGCAAAGCGTCGAAGCCACGTTCGATGGTGATCTCGGCCAATTCGCGGCGCACGGCCGCGTGCTCGGTGATACGGTGTTGTCGATCGCCATCGTCTCCGCAGGCGACTCCCAGATGACGCGGATCCCGCTGCGCGGCCCGATCACGCTGCCGACGTTGTTGCCGCTGCGGCTCGCCTTCGGCGGTGAGCTGCGCTCGGGACGCTCCTATACCGCGCGGTTGTTCGACCCCCTGCTGTTGACGGGCCGGGACGTCACCGCCCGGGTTGCGGCGGAATCGACGCTCGTCGTGTCCGACAGCGCCGACCTCGACTCGACGACGATGACGTGGGTGCCGGAACACTTCGATACGGTGCGCGCCTTCCGCATAGATCAAGACGCAAATGGAATTCCGGCGAGCAGCTGGATCGATGCGCAGGGACGCGTCGTGCTTGCTTCCACGGATGGCGCGGGCAATCAGGGATTCGCGATGGAGCGGGCGGCGTTCGAGGTCGTCTACGAGAACTTCAAGCACCGCGATACGGCCCGCGTCGCGCGCAGCAGCGCCAATCCGCAGCCGAATGACATCGTTCCCGTAACGGCACTCGCGGCCGGTGTGCACGACAATCCTCAGCCGCGCACGAGCATGCGCGTACTCCGCGGCGATGGTGATACGGGCCTGGTCCTTCAAGCGAGTGCGCTGCAGGCACATGCGGCGCCCTATCGCCTGCCGTCGCGCGATACCGCACTGGCACATTGGCTCTCGCCCGAGCCCCTGATCCAGAGTCACGACCCGCGCATCGCCGCGCAGGCGCGCCAGATCATCGGGCGCGAGCGCAGCCCCGCGGCCGTCGCCGAGCTGCTGACGCACTGGGTACACCGCTCGCTGCGCCGGTCCATGCCGGCGCCCGGCAGCGCGCCCAGCGCCGTCAAAGTCCTCGAGACGCGCCAGGGTGATTGCAATGAAGCGACGACGTTGTACGTGGCGCTGGCACGCTCGACGGGGTTGCCGGCGCGGACCGTGTCGGGGCTGCTCTATCTGAACGGGCGCTTTTACTACCATGCGTGGGCGGAGATCTACCTGAACGACTGGATTGCGGTCGATCCCACGTTCGACCAATTCCCCGCCGACGCGGCACATCTCCGGATTGCCGCGGGCGGACTGGCACGGCAGGTCGAGCTCGTCCCGCTCATCGGCCGGCTCACGCTCGAGGTGCTATGATCCGCCTGGAAAACCTCACGAAGCTCTACGGCAGCTTTGTCGCGGTCGACGACATCAGCCTGCACGTCCCCCGCGGCGTCCTGTACGGCTGCCTCGGGCCCAATGGCGCCGGGAAGACCACGACGCTGCGGATGATCGCCGGCATCCTCCGTCCCACGCAGGGCCGCGTGCTGCTGGGCGGCGACGACGTGCATACCAATCCGCTGTCCGCCAAGATGCGGCTCGGCTTCATTCCCGACCGGCCGTTCGTCTACGACAAGCTCACCGGCGCGGAATTCCTGCGGTTCGTGGCCGGCTTGTACGGGCAGGAAGGCGACGCCGTCGAGCGGCGCATCGCCGAGCTGCTGGAGGTCTTCGAGCTGACGAGCTGGAAGGACGAGCTGGTCGAGGCGTACAGCCACGGCATGCGCCAGAAGCTGATCATCTCGAGCGCCTTGATTCATCGCCCCGAGTGCATCGTGGTCGACGAGCCGATGGTGGGGCTCGACCCCAAAGCGGCGCGACTCCTGAAAGACATCTTCCGGCAGTTCGTGGGCCGGGGCGGGACCGTGCTGATGAGCACGCACACGCTCGAGGTGGCGGAAGCGATGTGCGACCAGATTGCCATCATCCAGCACGGCAAGGTCGTCGCCGCCGGAACGGTGAGCGACGTGCGGCGCCAGCACCAGGCGGGCGACGCGAGCCTCGAAGAGCTGTTCCTGAAGCTGACCGGCGGGGCCCAGATCCGCGAGCTCGCCGAGGTACTCGGACGATGAAGCAGCCGTCGCTCGCGCACGTACTCCAGCCGAAGTGGCGCACGGCGCTGCAACGGCTGCGTGAGGAGCGCGCGAAGGGCGGCACCGGGAAGCTCATCGTGCTGGTGCTGGTCGGCGGAGCATTCTGGGCGGGGGTGTTCGGCGTGCTGTACCGCATCCTCAGGAGTCTGCGGAGCGTCGAAGAGCTGGGTCCCCTGATCCCCGGAAAAATGCTGGGACTCATCCTGTTGTCCTTCATCTCGATTCTGGTGCTGTCCAACGTCATTACCGCGCTGTCGAGCTTCTTCCTCGCCAAGGATCTCGATTTGCTCGTGTCGGCCCCGGTGGACTGGCTGCGCCTCTATCTCGCGAAACTCGGCGAGACGCTGCTGCATTCGTCATGGATGGTGGCGCTGATGGCGGTGCCGATCCTCACGGCCTACGGCGTCGTCTACAAGGGCGGGGTGCTGTTCGCGCTGTACGCGGTGCTCTCCATCGTACCGATGCTGATTCTTCCCGCGGTGCTCGGCAGCGCCGTCACGCTCGTGCTGGTGAACATTTTTCCCGCGCGACGCACGCGCGATTTGCTCTCCATCGTCGCCCTCGGCGCCGCGGGTGGCGTCATCCTGCTGTTTCGCGTGATTCGCCCGGAGCAGCTCGCCCGGCCGGAAGGGTTCCGCAACCTGCTCGACTTCGTCATCCTGCTGCGTGGCCCGACGTCGCCCTTCCTGCCCAGCGAATGGGCCGCGCAGGCGATCATGGGCTACCTGCGCAACGAGATCGATCCGCTGCCGCTCGCGCTGCTGTGGAGCACCGCCGCGGCGTTCGTCACGCTGGGCGCGTTGCTGCACCGCACGCTGTATGCGCCGGGCTTCACGAAAGCCCAGGAAGGCGCCGAGCGATTCATCCGCGGCTCATGGTGGCGCTGGACCGTCGGCTCGTTGCTCGGCTGGCTGCCGGTCGCGAAACGGGAATTCGTCCTCAAGGACATCAAGCTGTTCTTTCGCGACACGACGCAGTGGAGCCAGCTGATCCTGCTCGCGGTGCTGGTGGTCGTGTATCTCTTCAACATTCAGGCGCTGCCGCTGCACCGCGGCGAGCCGGTGGGCTTCTTCTACGTCAACCTGGTGTCGTTCCTGAACCTCGGCCTGGCGGGGTTCGTGCTCGCCTCGATCGCGGCGCGCTTCATCTTTCCGGCGGTGTCGCTCGAGGGCAGGCAGATGTGGCTGCTGCGATCGTCCCCGCTCGACCTGCGCGCGCTGCTCTGGTCCAAGTACTGGGTGGGGACGCTGCCGCTGCTCATTCTCGGGCTCATTCTCACGGGGCTGACCAACGCGCTACTCGAGGTCACCCCGTTCATGATGATCCTGAGTCTGGCCACGATGGCGGGGCTGACGCTGGCGATCTCCGCGATGGCGTTGACGTTCGGGACGCTGTATCCGCAGTTCGAGACCGAGAACGCCGCACAGATTCCGACGTCATTCGGCGGTCTCGTGTTCATGATGGCCACGATCGCCCTGCTCGCGGCGGTGCTCGGATCACTGTCGCGGGCCGTGTACACGTACGTCCGCTCCGCCTGGGAAGGGCAAGCGATCGGAATCACACCAGAGATGCTGGCTTGGTTCGTCGTGGCCGCCGCGCTGTGCACGGCGGCCACGATCGTCCCGCTCCGGATGGCGCTGCGGAAGATGGAGAGCTTCGAGTTCTAGCCTAGTGCCAGCTGACTCCCCCTACCAGCTGGAACGAGCTGCCGCTGGCCAGAATGAATTTTCCCTCGACGTAGGGGCGCATGCGCCCGCGCCGTCCCTCGAGTCCCGTCAGCAGGTTGAGCCCGGTGTCGCTCCCGCCGTTGCCATTGAGGCTGGCATGCGAATAGTTCAGCCCGCCGCCGACGTACCACGCGCCGTAGCGCGTCGGGGGCCGGTACTTCAGATCGAAGTTCAGCGACCAGAGCGAGCCGGGGCTCACGAAGTAGTAGTCGAAGGTCGGGTAGAGCGCGAGATCCGGCGTGATCGGCCAGGAGAGCTGCGCGCCGAGCAGCAGGTCGTCCACGTCGAAGTTGTAGCCGAGGTGCGCGCCGTAGCTGGGACCGGATGAGCTGGCGATCGAGCGCCGCCGAGCTCGGCGTTGCGCATCGGCGGTGGACGCCGTCAATGCCAGCAACAACAGCACGACCAGCACCCGCGAGACCCATCGGTTCACGACGCGCTCCAGTGTTCGAGGATGCAGACTGATAGGAAACGGGACTGGAAAACGCAATGCCACAGATCTCACAGATCAACAACTGATCCTCGCAGAGGGGGGGGGGAGGCACAGAATCAATCAGCGTAAATCCGTTGCAGATCAGCGAGATCTGCGGCCCGGGCTCCGCAGGAGTTGCAATAGCGGGCGTCGGTTTCGAGCGCCGTACCGCAGCGCGCGCAGTAACCTGACGCTGTCCCTAGTCGCCTGCCACAATCCGAACAAAAGATGGCCCCGCCCTCCGGGCGAGTCCCATGTTCGGGACACGCGAGATGCGCGATGCGGGATGCGGGATGCGCGGGTGTTACGCCTCCCGCATCTCGCATCCCGTATCCCGTTTCGCCGCGCATCGCCGCCAGTGCTTCGGACGTGTACTTCGCTTTCAAGCTCTCGTAATCAGCGTCGGAGAGTTTCCCCGTCGCGCGATCGAATTCGATTTCCTTGAGCGCCCGGAACGCCACCGCCCGGGGGCTCATGTCGTCGTCGGGATCCTCGCCCTCGTCGCTGCTGCCGGTATCGGCCGCCGGCTCAGGCGGCGGCCGGAGAATCGGGAGCAGCACGTAGTACGTCGCCCCCGCCGCGAGCGCGATGCCGAGCAGCAACTCAAGCATTGAAGCGGTCGAGCTCGCGGCGCAGCTGTTCCAATTCGGTGGGGGAGGCCGCAGGTGTACTCGACGGCGCAGTCGCGGGGTGGGGGGCTTCGCGCGTCCAGCGGCGCAACACGCGCGCGAGCAACACCGCCGCGACGACGATGGCAATCGAGGGAACGAAGTACCCGGCGAGATTGAAGCCGCGCTTGGGTGGCGCCATGAGCGCCGCTTCGCCGTATTGCGCCACGAACTCGTCCGTGATCTGCTGCGCGGTCTTCCCCTGCCCCGCGAGCCGCAGCACTTCCTTGTGCAACGCCGGGCTGTAGGTACAGCTGAAATCCGTCGTGCGGCAGGTGTAGATGTCGAGGCCGCAGCCGCAGCTGCAGCGCAGCCGCTTCTCGATGGCCTGAATGCCGGCGTCGTTGTCCGCCGCGGTCACGGGCGGGAGCGCCCGGCCGGCGCGACCCGGATCGTAAACGCGGCCGACACTCGTCGTATCCTGTGCGACTGCGCCGACGGCGGCGGCCGCCAGCACGAAGAACCCGCGGCGGCTGACGCGATCGCTCATCGGTCCGCCGGCTCGAGCTTCACGGCGTAGCCGGCCTGGACGCGCGAAGCGCTTGACCCTTTCACCGCCACCGGCGCGCCGCCCGGCCACAGCACGATCAGTCCTCCGAGTACCAGCACGAATCCGCCGAACCACACCCACCACACGAGCGGATTGATGGTGAAGCGATACACGGCTTGCTCGGTGCCGTTCACGAGGCCGCCCAGCACGACATATAGATCCTCGCGCAGCCCGCTCCTGATTCCGACTTCCGTCGAGGGCTCGAACGTCGGGCGGCCCAGCGCATCCACGTGCTGGCGCTTCTCCGTCCGTAAACGACCGATCGGTTTGCCGTCGCGCCGCACGTCTACTAGCGCAGCGGTAATCTCGCGATTCAGCGCATTGTATTGCGAGACACTCACGTGCGTGAACGTGTAGACGTGCCCGTACGGGCTTTTGAGCGTGACGGACTCGCCGGGCCGCAGCGTCGCCTGGGTCTCGGTCTTGAAGGCCATCCCGGCGAATGCGACGAACAACAGCACGATCGCCACGTGGACGACGTATCCCCCGTAGCGCCGGCGATTGCGGGCGAGGAGCTGCACCACGGCCAGCGCGGTCGGCTCGCCGTATTGGCGGTGGCGCGCCCGTGCGCCACGCGCGAATTCCTGAATGACCGTCGCGAAGACGAACCCGCCGAGGCTGATCGCCATCAGCGCGCCGACGTCGCGCATACCCCCGACCAGCAGGATGAGCAGCGCAAACACCCCGGTCGTCAGCGGCACGGCGAATTGGCGCCGCAGGTTCGGCACCGAGGCGCGCCGCCAGGCGATCAGCGGCCCCACCCCGGTCATCGCGAGCAGCGCGAGACCGAGGGGCACGTTCACTTGATTGAAGAACGGCGGGCCGACGGTGATCTTCGTCCCTTTGACCGCCTCGGACAGAATCGGAAACAGCGTCCCCCACAGTACGGAGAACGCGATCCCGATCAGCAGCAGATTGTTGAACAGGAAGCTCGCCTCGCGGCTCACCATCGATTCGAGCGTCGCCTCGGCCTGGAGCAACGGCAAGCGCGTCCAATACAGCACGAAGCTCGCCACTCCCGCGATGACCAGGAACGCCAGGAAGAAGTAGCCGACGCTCGATTGCGTGAACGAATGCACGCTGGCGATGACGCCCGAACGCGTGATGAACGTGCCGAAGATCGACAGCAGCCAGGCGCCGAGAATCAGCGCGAGGTTCCACTTCTTGAGCATGCCGCGCTTCTCCTGAATCATGACCGAATGGAGAAAGGCGGTCATGACGAGCCAGGGCAACAGCGCCGCGTTCTCGACCGGATCCCACGCCCAGTAGCCGCCCCAGCCCAGCTCCACATAGGCCCACCACATCCCGATGAGCAGGCCGATGCTCAGGAAGAGCCACGACACCAGCGTCCATTTCCGGACCGCGACGAGCCACTCGGCGTCGAGCTTCCGGGAGAGGAGCGCGGCGATCGCGAAGGCGAACGGGATCGTGATCGAGATGTAGCCGAGGTACAGCATCGGGGGATGGAAAACCATGCCGGGGTTTTGCAGCTGCGGGTTCATCCCCCGGCCGTCCAGGGGTGTGAAGCCGAGACGCTCGAACGGGTTCGCGGCGAACAGCATGACGCTGATGAAGAACGTCGCCACGAGGCAGGTGACGGCCGCCACGTAGGGCAAGTACACGCGATGGCGCCGGCTCGTGAGCAGCTGCACCAGCGACGCGAACAGACTCAGCACGGTCGCCCAAAAGAGCAGGCTGCCTTTTTGCCCCGCGTACAGCGCCGACCACAGATAGAAGGTGGGGAGATTGCGGCTGGTGTAGGCGGCCACGTACTCGAGGCTGAAATCGTGACGGAAGATGCCGATCTCGAGCGAGATGACCGCCACGAGCAGCGCGCCGAACAGCGCGAACGTCGCGTGCCGGGCGCTGCGTTGCAGATCGACCCGGCCCTGCGCGCCGCCGGCGAATCCGGTGATCGCTCCCCACAGGCCCACGAGAAACGCGAGCCAGAGTGAGAGAGGGCCGAGCAGCGTCATTTAGGCTTTGGGAACTGCTTCGTAACGCGACCCGCACTTGGCGAGCACGTTGGTCGCGTGAATGATCCCATCGCGCTGCAACCGCCCTTCGACGACGACCTCAACGGAGTCGGTAAACGTGTCGGGCGGGAGGCCCTTGAAGACCACGGGATAGCTGACCGTGCCGTCGGTGACGTGGAACCGGAGCGTCTGCGTCGCCGTCTCTTTCTCGACCGTACCGGGAACGACGCGCGCGCCGACCTTCATGCCGAGATCGTAGAACGACGGATCGGCAGAGACGCGCTGCGCCAGCTCGCTGGGCGTGAGGAAATACTGCCCCGTTTGCCGGATCCCGGAGGCCATCAGGTAGCCCACGGCGCCAACGATCAGGGCCGCACCCACAGCGAACTTCGTGCCTGCCTTCATATCCGTATTATACCACCCCTTCGCGTACACGATCTAACGCCCACTGCACCGCCTCAGCCGCACTCTCGACCCGTGGAATATCGACGGCGTTCCTGAAGGAATCATGAAGCCCCACGACCGGCTTGCCGATGCGCTGCGCGAGCGCCAGCTCCGACAACGTTCCTACACCGCCGCCAATGGCGATGAGTGCGTGCGCGGTGCGCACGATCAGGAAATTCCGCATCTCACCGAGGCCGGTCGCCAGGGGAATGTCGATGTAGGCGTTGGCCGCGGCGGGGTCCGCTCCCGGTAGGATGCCGACCGTCGTGCCGCCGTTTGCTTTCGCGCCCTTCGCCACGGCTTCCATGACGCCGCCCAATCCGCCACAGACGACGATCGCACCGTGTTGCGCGAGCAGCCGGCCCGTCTGCTCCGCGGCAGTGGCTTCGGCGGGCGTGCACGCTCCGCCGCCAATCACGGCGATGATCGCCTTCACGTCGGCGAGAACGGCGGTTGCACGATGCCGCGGTCCGTCACGAAACCGGTCACGTAGCGTGCCGGCGTGACGTCGAAGGCAGGGTTGAGCGCCGCCACGCCGTCCGGTGCGATCGGGCGGCCGGCCATGACGGTGACTTCGGCCGCTGCGCGCTGCTCGATCGGAATCAGGTCGCCGTCGGCCAGCGACGCATCCACCGTCGACCACGGCGCGGCGCAGTAGAACGGCACGCCGTGATGGCGCGCCAGCACCGCCAGCCCATAGGTGCCGATCTTGTTTGCGAAATCGCCGTTGGCGCAGATGCGATCCGCGCCCACCAGCACCACGTCGACCTTCGTCTGCCGCATCAATGCCGCCGCCGCCCCATCCGTGATCAGCGTGCAGGGGATCCCGGCGTGCTGTAATTCCCACGTGGTCAGGCGGGACCCCTGCAGCAGCGGCCGCGTCTCGTCCACATAGACATGCACGCGCCGCCCCTGCTCGTGCGCCAGATAGATGGGCGCGAGGGCGGTCCCGATGCCGCCCGTCGCGAGCGCGCCGGTATTGCAGTGCGTCAGCACGTTGGCGCCGTCGGCGAGGATCGTCAGGCCATGCTCGCCGATACGGCGGCACATCGCGCGATCCTCTTCCCAGATGGCCGCCGCTTCTGCATGCAGTCGCTCCCATATCGCGGGACTTTCGCCCAGCGTCGCCTGTGCCACATCCGCCATGCGATGCAGCGCCCAGCGCAGATTGACCGCCGTCGGACGGGCGTTGGCGAGCAGGTCGGATAGTTGCGCCACACCCGCGAGAAACGACTGCCGCGGCGCGGATCGGAGATCCCGCGTGCCGGCGACGAGGCCCATCGCCGCGGCGATCCCGATGAGTGGCGCCCCGCGCACCTGCAGCTGCTTGATCGCCTCGGCGACCGACTCGGCGCTCTCCAAATCGCGCGTGATCTCCGCGTCGGGCAAGGCACGCTGATCGATAATGCGAACTGCGCCGCTGGGCGACCATGAGATGGCCTGGATAGGCATGGAGGCAGAACCTAATACGGGGACATGCAAAGACTAGACGCACCGACGCACCGCGGTATTCCGTCATTGGTCAACGGGACAACCCGCGCGAGGGTGGTCCCGTCGACGCAACACGGTTCACCGCTGCTGCGTCGGTGCGTCTAGCTTTTGCATGTCCTCGCTTTAGGATTGTCGCATGAACTATCAGACGCTGCTTTTCGAATTGAAGGACGGCATCGCATTCATAACAGTGAACCGTCCGGACAAGCTCAACGCGCTGAACGATCAGGTGATGCTGGAGCTGGGCAAGGCGGCGGAGCAGATTGCCACCGAAGCCGAGATCCGCGGCGCGATTCTCACGGGCGCCGGGCCAAAGGCGTTCGTCGCCGGCGCCGACATCGGTGATCTGGCGCGGCAGGGGCCGTTCGACGGCAAGGCACGCGCGCAGCGCGGCCAGGGCGTGCTGCGGCGCCTCGAGACGTGCGGCAAGCCGGTGATTGCCGCGATCAACGGATTCGCGTTGGGCGGCGGCTGCGAGCTGGCGATGGCCTGTCACATGCGTATCGCGAGCGAGAACGCGAAGTTCGGACAACCGGAGGTGAAGCTGGGGATCGCGCCGGGATACGGAGGGACGCAGCGCCTCCCCCGCCTCGTGGGCAAAGGCATTGCGATGCACCTCATTTTGACGGGCGAAATGATCGATGCGCAGGAGGCCTACCGCATCGGGCTCGTCAATAAAGTGGTCCCCGCCGCCGACCTGCTCGCGGAAGCGGAGAAGATGATGCGGGGTATTCTCGCGATGGGCCCATTGGCCGTGCGCCTCGCGATGGAAGCCATCGACCAGGGGTTGGAGATGACGCTCGACGAAGGGCTGCTACTCGAGGCCAATCACTTCGGCCTCCTCGCCGCCAGTCAGGACATGAAGGAAGGATTGACCGCATTTCTCGAAAAGCGCTCGGCAAAATTCCAGGGGCGCTAGCCCTCATCGTCGTGGCGGCGTGTCTCGGCGAGCGAGAGCGGCCCGGGCCCCCGCAATTGTCGTTCACCATCGACCAGGACAGCGTGAGCGCGAGCCAGGTCGACACCGTCTCCGGGATGATCCGCGCCGAAGATCCGGACGGCATCGATTCCGTTTGGGTGACCGTTGACGCGGAAGAACGTGGTGAGAATGGCGGCTTCGACCGCGTCTTCAGCGCGCGCTACCGCTTCCTTGTGGCCCCCGGGCAGCAGCCGGGGACCCGCCTCATGCTGCTGTTCCGGGCGCGTGATATCGCCGGTTTTGAGGTCCAGCGGGATAGCTACGTCGTAGTCAGTCCGTAACTTCCGCGACAGCCTTTAACTGTTGACAGGACAATGACTTCCGTCTATTTTTAAGGCTGTGACAGATCCGCCAAACCGCCCTAAAAAAAGCCGTCCGGTTGCAGTCGGCGAGGCGCTCGCGGGCTACCTGAAGCGCACCGGTTTGGCGCGTCGCGTCGGGCAGGCGCAGATGATTCCGGACTGGCCGCGCTTGGTTGGTCCGCAAATCGCCGCCGTCGCGACTCCCGAGAGCATCACCCCCGATGGAGTGCTGTTCGTGCGGGTGGCGACGAGCTCGTGGATGAATGAACTGCAGTTGATGACGCCCGACATCATGGCCCGCGTCAACGCGGGACGCGGTGCGGGGCGCATCACGACGATACGCTGGCTCCTTTCACGTTAGGAACTTGATGCCTAAGAAGAAACCCGCCGCACCTAAGAAGGAAAAAGGCAACGGCGGCTATCAGGCCGACTCCATCCAGGTCCTGAAGGGCCTGGAAGCGGTACGGCGCCGGCCGGCGATGTACATCGGCTCGGTGTCGGCCCGCGGCCTGCACCATCTCGTCTACGAAGTGGTGGACAACTCGGTGGACGAGGCGCTGGCGGGCTATTGCACGAACATCGACGTCACGATCCACGCCGATAATTCCATTACGGTCGTGGACAATGGGCGCGGCATTCCGGTCGACCTCCACAAGACGGAGAAGAAACCCGGCGTCGAAGTCGCGCTCACGGTTCTGCATGCCGGCGGCAAGTTCGACAAGAGCAGCTACAAGGTGTCGGGCGGCCTGCACGGCGTCGGCGTCTCGGTGGTGAATGCGCTCTCCGAGAAGCTCGAGGTGTGGGTCGACCGCGACGGCAAGCGGCACCACATGTCGTTCGAGCGCGGCGACACGAAGAAGAAGCTCGAAGTCGTTGGCAAAGCCAAGGGCACCGGGACGACGGTCTGGTTCAAGCCGGACACGGGCATCTTCACCGAGACGCGCTTCGACTACGCGACGATCGCGAACCGCCTGCGCGAGCTCGCCTTCCTGAACAAGGCGCTCACGATCGTGCTCAAAGACGAGCGCAAAGGCAGCACGAAGGAAGAAACCTTCTACTATAAGGGCGGCCTGTCCGAATTCGTGAAGTGGATCGTCGGCAGCCGGCGTGCCCTGCATCCCAAGCCGATCACGTTCGAGGCGACGCGCGAGGACGTCGAGGTCGAAGGCGCGGTCCAGTACGACGATCAGTACAGCGAAAACACGTTCACCTTCGTGAACAACATCAACACCCACGAAGGCGGCACGCATCTCACCGGCTTCAAGTCGGCGCTGACCCGCACGATCAACGAGTGGGCGAAGCAGGACGGCGCCCTGAAGAAGGAAGAGTTCACGCTCTCCGGCGACGACGTCCGCGAAGGGCTCAACTGCGTCCTCAGCGTCAAAGTCAAACAGCCGCAGTTCGAAGGACAGACCAAGACCAAGCTGGGGAACTCCGAGGTCGAAGGCATCGTCAAAACCGTCGTCAACGAGGCGTTGGGCGCGTTTTTCGACAAGAATCCGAGCGTCGCGCGCTCGATCATCGCGAAGGCGCTGAGCGCGGCGCGAGCCCGCGAGGCCGCGCGCAAGGCACGCGAGTTGGTGCGCAAGAAGAGCGGGCTCGATGCCGGTCTCCTGCCCGGCAAGCTCGCCGACTGCTCGCTCACCGACCCCAAGCTGTGCGAGATCTACCTCGTCGAGGGCGACTCCGCGGGCGGGTCAGCCAAAATGGGCCGGGACCGCAGCTACCAGGCGATCCTGCCGCTGCGCGGCAAAATCCTGAACGTCCAGAAGGCACGCATCGACAAGATTCTGTCCAACGAAGAAATCCGCACCATGATCACGGCGATCGGCACCGGCGTGGGCGACGACTTCAAGGTGGAGGAAGCGCGCTACCACAAGATCATCATCATGACCGACGCGGACGTGGACGGCGCGCACATTCGCACCCTGCTGCTCACCTTCTTTTATAAGGAGATGAAGCAGCTCATCGACGTCGGGTACATCTACATCGCCCAGCCGCCGCTCTACCGCGTCTCGAAGGGCAAAGAGGAGTTCTACGCCTACGACGAGAAGGAGCGCGACACGTACATGAAGCGTCTGACCAACGGGGCTGAGACCAAGTCGTCGGTCAACGTGAGCCGCTACAAGGGCCTGGGCGAGATGAACCCGGACCAGCTGCGCGACACGACGATGGATCCCGCCAAGCGCACGCTGCTCAAGGTGACGATGGAAGACGCGCTGGAAGCGTCGCAGCTGTTCGAGACGCTGATGGGTGACGAGGTCGAGCCGCGCCGCAAGTTCATCGAGGAAAACGCGAAGTTCGTGAAGAACCTCGATGTCTGATGGCTGTCATCGGGATCAGCGCGGTTGTGCTCATCGTCCTGGCGTGGTTCCTCTGGCCCGGCAAGGACGCCCCGCCGGCGCCTCGCGATCGGCCTGACGTAGACCAAGGGGAGCTGGAAGCCGCCGAGCGGGACGTACAGGAGGCGGCCGACGAAGCAAGCGTCCGGGACTGGGGGCCGGGCAGCGGCCAGAAGCCGCTCCCCTAACCGAGCTCCTCGACGCCCGCTCGCGTCACGCGGTGCGACACCAGGCGCAACGGTTTTTGCGTCAGCTTGTCGCCGATCACGATCGCCTGCGCGAGCGCCTCAAAGCCGGTCCGAATGCCGTCGGCATCCTTGGCGAATACCGAAGCGATCGGCTCACCCTCCAACACCTTGTCTCCGGGCTTCACCGTGATCACGAACCCCACCGTCGGGTCGATGATGTCCTCGACCGTGCGCCGCCCCCCGCCCAGCGCGATGATCGCGCGGCCGATCGTGCGCGGCTCGACGCGCTGTACGACTCCGGTGCGGGCCGCGGCGTAGACCTCCACCGCCTGCGCCTGCGGTAACACCGAGGGATCCTCGACCGTTTTGGCGTTGCCGCCCTGCGCCTCGATGATCTGCTCGAACTTCTCCGCCGCGAGTCCGGATTCGATCGCCGTCTCCAGCTTCTTCCTCGCCTTCTTGGTGCTCTTCTCGATTCCCCCCTGGAGCAGCATCTCGACGCCGAGCGCGTAGGTCACCTCCAGGAGATCGGGCGGGCCTTCGCCACGCAGCGCCAGAATCGCCTCCTCGGTCTCCAGCACGTTGCCGCACGCGCGCCCCAGTGGCCGGTCCATCGCGGTGATCAGCGCAATCGTCGGGCAGCCGCGATCCTCGCCCAGCGCAATCATCGTCTTGGCCAGCTCGAGCCCGCGCGCGACTTCCGGCAGGAATGCGCCGCTGCCGTTCTTCACGTCGAGCACGAGGCCGTTGAGCCCTTCGGCGAGCTTCTTGGACATGATGCTCGCGGCGATGAGCGGAATCGATTCGACGGTGGCGGTGACGTCGCGCAGCGCGTACAGCTTGCGGTCGGCGGGGGCGATCTCCGCGGTCTGCCCGATCAGGGCGCAGCCGATCTTCTGCACCTGCGCCTTCGCTTCCGCGAGGGAGAGATTGGTGCGGAATCCCGGGATCGCCTCGAGCTTGTCGAGCGTACCGCCGGTGTGGCCGAGTCCCCGCCCCGACATCATCGGGACCGCGATGCCGCACGCCGCCACGAGCGGGCCGAGCACCAGCGAGACCTTGTCGCCGACGCCGCCGGTCGAGTGTTTGTCGATGCGCGGCGTTCCCCAGCCGTCGAACGACAGGCGATCGCCGGACGCGAGCATGGCGTCGGTGAGCGCGGCGAGCTCCTGGCGCTCCAGGCCGCGCATGAACACGGCCATCAACAGCGCCGCGAGCTGATAATCGGGAATGCGGCCCGCGGTGTACTCCGCCACGAGCGCCGACCATTCTTCGGGACTGAGGGCCGCGCCGTCGCGCTTGCGCTCGATCAGGGGGACGACGATCATACTCGCATGGTCTCCATCGTTCTCGCTCTCAGCGCGCTGGCGCAAGGTCCCGTCAATCACATCGCATTGGGCGACAGCGCCGGTCTCATGCACCCCGATGTCGCCCTGCGTCACTACCAGGCGGCCCTCGCCGCCGATTCGCTGAGCTATGAAGCGAACTGGAAAGCGGCGCGGGCGATCGCCGACGTCGCCAAACAAATACAGGGCAAAGCCGATTCCCTCAAGAACCGGCGGGATAGCCTCTATTCCGTAGGCCGGAGCTATGCCGAGCGCGCGATTCGCGCCGATTCGACGCGGGCCGACGGGCATTACGCCCTATCGATGGTGCTGGGCCGGCTCTCCCGCACCAAGGGCAGTAAGGAGCGGGTGCGCTACGCGAAGATCATCTTCGACGAGGCGACGAAGGCCGTCGCGATCGACCCCAACTACGACAACGCCCACCACGTCCTCGGCGCCTGGCATGCCGAGGTGAAGCGGCTCTCCGCGATTCAGCGCTTCTTCGCCAAGGCGCTGTTCGGCGGCGGTTTCATGTCGGTCGCCAATTGGGACGACGCGGTCCGGCACCTCGAGCGCGCGGTCGCGATCGCGCCGACGCACATCTACCACCGCCTCGAGCTGGCGGAAGTCTATACCGATCTGGGCCGCTACTCGAAGGCCCGGGAACAGCTGCAGGTCATCCCGACGCTGCCGAACGTCGACGTGCTCGACGCGCAGTACAAGGACGACGCGGCCGCGCTCCTCGCCGACATCAAGAACGAGAAAGACGAGACTTAGCGTCCCCGCATGACGCGCTCGATCGCCTCGGTCGAGCGCGGTGCTCCCGCCGACAGCCATTCGCCGCCCGTCGCGGTAACCAGCACGTCGTCCTCGATCCGCACACCGAGCTTCTCGGCCTGGAGATAGATCCCCGGCTCGAGCGTGATCACCACGCCGGGCTCGAGCGGCCGGCCGAAGCCGACGTCGTGGACGTCCATCCCGATCGGATGGCCGAGGCCGTGGTTGAAGTATTCGCGGTCATCGCAGGTCTTCTCACCACACAGCGTGCCCGAGTGCGCGCGCATGTACGCCCGCGCGATGCCGTCCAGCTGCCCGATCGTGACGCCGGGGCGCACGGAGTCGAACGCCGCCTGCTGCGCGCCCAGCACCAGGTCGTAGATCGCCTTCTGCCGCGGCGTGAACGTGCCGTTGACCGGGAACGTGCGCGTCACATCGGCGGTGTACTGGCCCCATTCCGCCGCGGCATCGATCAGGACCAGATCGCCGTTCTCGGTGCGGCGGCGGTTGACGTCGTAGTGCAGCGTCGTGGAGTTGGGGCCGCTGCCGACGATCGAGGGATATCCGACGCGGTCGGCGCCATTGCGGCGGAACCCGTCCTCGAGGGCCGCCTCGATCTCGTATTCGTACATCCCGGGGCGCGCGGCACGCATCGCGGCGATGTGCCCGGCGACGCTGATGTCGACGGCGCGCCGCAGCCGGGCGATCTCGTCGGCGTCTTTCACGACGCGCATCGAGTCGACGATCGGGAGCACGTTGCGCACGTCGGCACCGGAGAAGGCGAGATCGGCGATGCGGGACTCGTCACGCGTCCCGGGGCCGAGCGGCACGTAGACCGGCCAGCCGCGCGCCGCGGCGAATCGGACGCGCCGCAGCCGGTTGTCCAGGGAATCGAGCGGCAGCACGGTGCCGATGCCGGACACGCGCACCGCCACGCTGTCGGGGCCGAGCCGCAAGCCGGTCCAACGCTCCTGCGATGGCGTGCGCGGCGGCAGGAACAGCACGGTCTCGACCGTGTCGGCTCCGCGCGCCGTCAGCAGCAGCCAGGCGTCCTGCGTCTCGAGCTCGGTGAGATAGAAGAACGTGTTGTTCTGGCGGAAATCGTTGTCCTGCACGTAGTCCTGTTCGATGTTTCGCTCGTGCGAGGCCGGAACCAGGATCGAGCCCCGTCCGATGCGCTTGAGCAGCGCGCGGCGGCGGGCGGCGACCGCCGCGTTGTCCACCGGCCGCCCCATCCCCGGCAGCTCGGGCACGACGCTGTACGTCCCGATGGGGGCCACTGATCCCGCAGATTGGGACGCAGATCGCCCGCAAATCGTGACGCTGATGACAGTCGCGAGAAGAGTTGTTCGCATGTCGCCTAATCTACCTGTGCTTGACGTGACTCGCGTTCCCGAGCGAAACTATTGCACCCATGACGATCAACTCGGCCCTGACACACGCGGAAGCGGAACGCCTGGCCGCGCGGATTGCCGAGCTGGAGCATGAGCGCAAGCACCTGCTCGCCGTCATCGAGATTCTGAAGGAAGCCTCCAGTTCCTTGCACTTCATTGACATTCTCCAGGCCATCGCCCGCAAGCTGGGCGAATCGTTCGGCCTGGACCGCTGTTCGATTTTCCTCGGAGAGAAGGGCGGCCGGCAGGTGCGGCTCGTCGCGTCGTACGAAGATCCGACCATTCGCAACTACGTCGTCGACCTCGAGCGCTATCCCGAATTGAAGAAAGCGATGCAGAGCGGCGAGACGGTGTTCATCCCCGACGCCGCCAACGATCCGTCGCTGCGGCACGTGAAGGACGAGCTGATCAACCGCCGCGTCAAGTCGATCACGGTCGTGCCGATCACGTGGCGCTCGGTCGCCATCGGCGCGATTTTCCTGCGCACCTACCGTGACGGCCCAACGTTCTCGGACGCCGACGTGCGCTTCGTACAAGTCGTCGCCTCCCTCACGGCGCAGAGCCTGCGCAACGCCCACCGCTACGAGCGACTCGCGCACCGCCAGCACGAGACCGGCGGTCTGCTGCGCCACATGGAGTTGGAGCGCGTCGCCTTGCTCGCCTTCTTCCGCCGGCTGCTCGACGCGTTCGGGGGCCGCGAGGGCGCGTGGGGCGAAGGTCTCCTTCCCAAAGCCAGCGCCGAGGAGCTGGACCGGCTGGTGGCCGTGGCCATGGCCGTCATCCAGGAAGAAGCCAAGGGGCGGTGAAGCCGGCAGCACGCGCCGCGGAGCTGCGGCGGATTCTGGAACGGGCGAACCACGCGTATTACCTCCTCGACAAGCCGGAGCTGTCGGACGCCGAGTACGATCGGCTGTTCCGCGAGCTGCAGGACCTCGAAGCCAAACACCCCGGACTCCAGACTCCTGACTCCCCGACCCTGCGTATCGGCGGTGAGCCGGCCGCCGGGTTCCGCAAGCACCGCCACCTCGTCCCGATGCTCTCGCTCGCCAACGCCTTCACGGAGGCCGAGCTGGGCGAGTGGGAGGAGCGTAACACGCGCCTCGTGCCGGAGGTGACCACCGCGGGCTACACGCTGGAGGTGAAGATCGACGGCGCCGCCGTGAGCCTCACCTACGAAGACGGCGTGCTCGTCACGGGCGTCACGCGCGGCAATGGCGTCGAAGGCGAGGACGTGACGCCCAATCTGCGCACGGTCCTCGACTTGCCGCTCAGGCTGCGCGGGAAAGGGTGGCCGAAGAAGATGGAAGTGCGCGGCGAGGTCTACCTGCCGAAGAGCCAGTTTGCCCGGGTGAACGCAGAGCGGGAGACGTCGGGCGAGGCGCCGTTCGCCAATCCCCGCAACGCAGCCGCCGGGGCGCTGCGGCAACTGGACCCGAAGATCACCCGCGCCCGCGGCCTGCGTGTCTTCACGTTCCAGGTCGAGGCCCCGGGGCAGAAGCTCGGCATCGACTCGCAGCAGGAGTTGCTCGAAACGCTGCTCGAGTGGGGGCTCCCGGTGGAGCCGCATCACACGCGGGTCCCCGACCTCGCGGCCGCGCACCGCGAGATCGCGAAGCTACAGACGCTGCTCCCCACGCTCGATTACGGCGCCGACGGCGTCGCGGTCAAGGTGGACAAGCGCTCGCTCTACGCCGAGCTGGGGACGATCGGGAACCGCGAGCCGCGCTGGGCGGTGGCCCGCAAGTTCGCGCCGGAGGTCCAGATCACGCAGCTGCACGAGATCCGCATCAACGTGGGCCGGACCGGGGCGCTCAATCCCTACGCCGTCCTCGAGCCCGTCGAGATCGGGGGCGTCACGGTCTCGAACGCCACATTGCACAACGCCGCGCTGATTGCCGCGAAGGACATTCGCGAGGGCGATTGGGTGGAGGTCACGCGCGCCGGCGAGGTCATCCCGCAGGTCCTCGGTCCGGTGAAGGAACGGCGGACCGGCGCCGAGAAGCCTTACGCAATGCCGGAGCGCTGCCCGAGCTGCAACTCGCAGGTCGAGCATCCGCACGAAGAAGTGATGACCTATTGCCCCAACATCTCGTGTCCCTCGCGCATCCTGGAGTCGATCGTTCACTTCACGAGCCGCAGCGCGATGGATATCCGCCGGCTCGGCTATGAACGCGTGCGCGCATTGCTCGATGCCAAACTGATCGAAGACGTGGCCGATCTATACGAGTTGACGCCGCTGCAGCTGCTGACGCTCGAGGGCTTCGCCGAGAAGTCGGCCCAGCAGCTCGTGGACGCGATCGCCGCGTCGCGGCAGCAACCGTTGTCGGCGCTGCTGTTCGCGCTCGGCATCCGGCACGTCGGCGCACAGGGGGCCAAGCTCCTGGCGCGTCATTTCGGAACGATGAGCGCCCTGGCGCGCGCGTCGGCCGCGGAAGTCGGCGAAGTGCGCGGCATCGGGCCGGCCATTGCCGACGCCGTCGCGGGCTTCTTTGCCGAGCCGCGCAACCGCAAGCTGATCGAGCGACTCGACAAGCTCGGTTTGACGCTGAAGGAGACCGCCACGGCCACCGGCCCGCGGCCCCTCGCCGACCAGACCTACGTCGTCACCGGCACGCTGCCGACGCTCTCCCGCCAGCAGGCGCGCGATCTGATTGAAGCGGCGGGCGGACACGTTGGCGACAGCCTGTCGAAGAGAACCACGGCGCTGGTCGTCGGCGCCGACCCCGGGTCGAAACTCGACAAGGCGAAAGCGCTCGGCGTCGAGCAGATCGACGAGGCCGAACTCTTGCGCCGCGCGAACCGCAAACCCTAAGTTGCCTTCTCATATGACCGTCCCCGGCATCCTGCGACAGCTCCACGCGAGCCTCGCCGCACACGCTCCCGACCAGCTCGTCACGATCCTGCAGGAGTCCGGCTACGCCGCGGGTGAAGGGCTCTACACGGCGTTCGCCGCCGAGCACAGCCCCACCGATCTCGATGCGGACCGCCTCGCTGACACGCTCTCCGAGTTCTTCACGAGCGGCGGCTGGGGCACCGTGTCGATGAGCCCGGTCGGCGTCGGCGCGCTGGCGCTCGACTCGAGCGACTGGGCGGAAGCCGAGCCGGGGACGGCACAGTCACCGATGTGCTTTTTCTCGGCCGGAATGCTCGCGGACTTCTTGGGGCGGCTGTCCGACGAGACGGTGGCGGTCATGGAAGTCGAGTGCCGCAGCCGCGGCGACGAGCGCTGCCGTTTCCTGTCGGCGACGCCGGAAGTATTGGAACGGGTCTATAACGACATGACGCAGGGCAGGAGCTACGCGGAGGCTCTCGGCGCGCCGTAGGGGCACGACACTGTCGAGCCCCTACCGCCGCGCCACGCTGACCCCCTCGAGTCGCATCGAAGGCGACCAGCGCGAGCCCAGCCACCTCCCGTCCGTTCCAAATCCCCCGATCCGTTTGAGCAAGTCGTACGCATTCCCCGCAACCGCAGCATCTTTCACGCGCCCGGTCACTTCGCCGCGCTGCACACGGTAGGCGAGTCCCACCGGATGGCTGAACGCGCCGCTGATCACGTTGCCCTGCCCGACCCCGATCAGGTCATCGACGATGAGGCCATCGTCGATGTCGGCGATCAATCCCCCGCCCAACGCGTGGGATTCCGATCCGACATGTGCGCCGTCCGTCATCCGAAACACGACGTTCGTGTAGCCAATATGTGGTTTCCCAAACACCCCGCGCCGTCCGTTGCCGGTGCTCTGCGTCCTGGCGCGCGCGGCCGTCTCGAGATCGTAGACGAAGCGCCCGACCACGCCATGCTCCACCAGACCCGTCGCGCGCGACGGCACGCACTCGTCATCCACCGGGCGTGAGGCCGGCCGGCCCGGCGTGAGCGGATCGTCGATGATCGAGAGACGCTCGTCGAACAGCGTCTCACCCACTTTGCCGGCGAGGGGAGAGCTGCCCTGGAGCACCGTTTTCCCCGACAGCGCCTGCTCCAGCGGCAGCACCACGGCCGCGAGTCCGGCCGGCGTGAACACGACCGGCAGCGCGCCGTCGGGCGGTGTGACGACCTTGAGGGCGGCGGCGAGACGCGTCTCGACGGAGCGAACCAGCGTCTCGAGATCGGCATCGCTCGGCATGTCGGCGCCGACGTACTGATCGTACACCATCAGCACGTCGTCCCCGGCGATGCGCGTGATGTCGGCCGTGAGCGCGATGCCGGTGGCGCGGTACTCGCCGCGCGCGCCGGCCGAATTACCGACCGCCGTGTCCGCCACCTCCCGCTCCACGGAGACGTTGACCTGGCAGTCGGGCCGTGCCAACCGCTCAACGAGGAGGCGGCCCATGCGGATCAACGTATTGAGCGAGGCGTCGGCGGTGCGTTCGAAGAACGTGGAAATCGGCGGCAGGTGGGCGGTGCCGGCGCCGGGAAACGCGAGATCCACGACCTCGCCGAGTTCCGCCGACGCGCGCGCCCTATCGAGGAGGGCCGCGGGATCGGGCTTGGCCGCGGTCGTCCCCGCCACGCCCATGCGGCCCCGCGCGAGCACGCGCAGGTTGAGCCCCGCCTCCTCCGAGATGCCCGCCGCCTTGAGCCGCCCCGACTCGAACGCCACCGTCGTCCGCTCTTCGCGGCGCCAGAGCGCGTCGGCACCGTCGACGGTGCCGCGAGCGGTGTCGAGCAGCCGATCGATCATACGTCACCGCCGATGAGGGCTTCCTCGATGCGCACGTGCGGCGCCCCTTCGGTCACCGGCAGCGGGAACTGGCCGCCCTTCCCACACCCGCCGCCCATCTGATTCCAGCTGAAGTCGCCGGCAATGTGATCGATGCGGTCGAGCGTCTGAAACAGATTGCCCGCCAGCACGACGTCTTTCACCAGCTCGGCGACCTTGCCGTCGCGAATCATGTAGCCCCAGCCGGCCGTGAACGAAAAATTCTCGAGCATCGTCTGGCCGCCGAACGCACCGCACGCGTACACGCCGAGCGGGATGTCGCGGATGAGATCGTCGAACCCGACGCCGGTGTCGCCGGGGGCGATGTAGGTGTTCGTCATGCGGACGATCGGCGGATGCCGGAATGAGATCGCGCGGGCGTTGCCGGTGGGACGCTCGCCCAGCTTCGCGGCCGTTTCGCGCGAGTGCAGGCGCCCGACGAGGATTCCCTCGCGGATGAGCGGCGTGTCCTGCGTCGGCGTCCCCTCGTCGTCGTAGGGCAGCGTCCCCCGCAGTCCCGGCGCGGCGCCGTTGTCGCCGACGTTCAGCACCGGTTTCCCGAAGCGCCGCCCCAGTGTCATCATGTCGCGCGCCTGGGGGTTTTCGTATACGAAGTCGGCCTCGGAGAGATGCCCGAACGCTTCGTGAATGAACACGCCGGCCAGCTCATTGTCGAGAATCACGGGGTAGGCGCCGCCGCGCACGCGCGGCGCCTCGAGCAGATCGACCGCGCGCTGCGCCACGACGCGGAACCGATCGTCGAACCCCTGCACGCTGTCCCAGCCTTTGCGCAGCCCGATGGACTCGAGGCCCTTCTCGATGGTGCCGTTGCGGCGGGCGATCGCGGTTCCGGAGACGACGACCTCGGGCCGCCGCTGGTAGAGCGAGGTGCCTTCGGAGTTGACGTACCAGACCTCCGAGACTTCGTCCCGATAGCTCGCTTGCGTATCGACGATCTGATTCGATACGGCGAGCATCGCGCCGTTGTAGCGATCGAGCAGCTGCTTCTTTTCCGAGAGCGAAATCCCGCGCACGTCCCCGTCCAGCTCCAGCACGGCGTCGGCTGACTCCGGCGGCGTGTCGGCCAGCCGGATCGGCTCGTCGAGCCGCACGGCGCGCGACAGCTCGTTGGCCCGCGCCACCATCGCCGGCAGCTCGTCGAGCGACGTGAACGACGCGATGCCCCAGCCGCAGCCCTGGTTGAGCACGCGCACGAATCCGCCCTGGTCTTCGCTGACCGTCGCCGTCTCGAGACGGCGGCCGCGGAAGGCGACGGCGGAGCTCCAGGTGCGTTCGACGCGGATTTCGGTGTAACCGGCGCGCGACTGCTTGACGGCCGCGGCGAGACGATCTCTCAACGGCTGTCCTTCAGTTGGGCGCGGTAGTCGGGGCGGACCACGATCTCGCCGTTCACGATGACTTCCAGGTCCCAGGGGAGAATGATGAAGTTCTCGTTCTGGAGCGCGTAGAAATCGGGCTGGTACCCGCCGGTCTTGAACGACACCGCCGTCTTCACCTCGGCGGGCTTCTGCTCGCGCACGGCGGCGAGCGCGAGCTTCATGGTGTTGCCCGATTCGCACGTTTCGTCGACCAGCAGCACGCGCTTGCCGGTCACGAGGCGCGGCGGGCCGGCGATGACCGAGCCTTCCTTCGTGATGGCAATGGAGGCAAAATCACGCTGCAGGATGCTCGCGACCACCGCGCCGGGGATGACGCCGGCCTTCGCGATGCCGATGACCACCTGGGGGTCGTACTCGCGGAACACCTTCAGCGCGAGCACTCGGCAGAGCTCGCCGAAGAACGGCCAGTCGACCTGAAGCACGCCGCGGGGAGTCTTGCTTTTGGGGCGCATGCCGGCGGATTGAGCCATCGTGCGGGAAGCTACATTGCGGACGCGCGCAGCCGCAAGCTATTTTCGGCGCATGGGTTTCTGGCGCCGCTT
The DNA here is from genome assembly GCA_035637355.1 of Gemmatimonadales bacterium. Lineage (GTDB taxonomy): Bacteria > Gemmatimonadota > Gemmatimonadetes > Gemmatimonadales > GWC2-71-9 > 20CM-2-65-7. The sequence continues at coordinate 46,854 of DASPXJ010000017.1, read as the reverse complement.
GTTCGGTGGCTCGTTGGGCGACGATCTCAAACCCCAACGTCTCGATTATCTCAACGAGGCGTTAGCCCTCGAGCGTCAGGGGGATTATGACGCCGCGCTGACGTCGTACCGGTTGGCGCTGCGCGATCATCCCAACGACGCGCGCATTCTCCAAAACATGGCGATCGCGTTCACCAAGACGCGCCGCTTCGACGAGGCGATCCGGCACTACCGGCGCGCGCTCGAGCTGGATGGCTCGCTCGCCGGCGCGCATTACGGGCTCGCGTTCCTGCTGCTGCAACGCGGCGATCCCGACGGCGCGGCGCAACACCTGAAGACGTTCCTCGCGCACCCGCCCCGCGGCCCCGACGCCCAGAAGTGGATCGAGCACGCGAATCAGGCGTTGCAGGAGCTTGGGGCGGGCGGCGCCGCCGCGGTGCGCATGCCCGAAGAGAGGACGGGAAGCCCCTGATTCGGCCGTTCGCACTGCTGGCGCTGGCTGCCGTGTTCGCTTGCAAGCTCAATACTGACGCGAATCAACCGGTTGCCATCGAAATCGTCCTGCCCGACAGCGGCCGGGTCGAGCTGACCGATACGTTCCGGCCCAGCGGCCGGGCGCTGAACGGCTTCGGCGATTCGGTGGCTGCGCCGCTCTTCTGGAGCTCGCTCGACCCCGCTATCATCGCGGTCCTGGACAGCACCACGGGTGTCACGTGGCCCAAGGCGGTCGGTACCGGCCGGTTGCTGGCGCGCACCGGAACGCTGTTTTCGAACCCGCAAAACGTCGTCGTGCTGGCGCGACTCGACTCGATGGCGGCTGCTTCGCCCACGCACGATACACTCGACGTGACGCCGACCGACAGCACCACCGACTCGCTGTCGAATCCGCAGCAGATTCAGACCGTTGCGTTCGGCGGGCTCGCCGTGGGGCGCCGCGTCGTGTACGCCGTCACCGCCTATCCCGGCAGCGGTCCCGTGGTCACATTACTGCCGAGGGATACCGTATTCACGGGCTCGACAGGCGGCGCGAGCGTCCAGGTACGATTGCACCCCGGCCCCCTGCCCGACTCCGTCGTCGTGACCGCCAGCATGACGCGATTCGACGGCTCGCCGCTGCCGGGCAGCCCCGTGGTTTTCGTCGTGGAGATCCTGCCATGAACCGAGGGACGCTCACGCAGCTCTTCTTCACGACGGTGGACCGGCACGCCGGCCTGGCGGCGGCCTTCCGGTCGAAGGTCGGTGGCGCCTGGGTGTCGATCACGCACCGCGAGGCGCTCGAGCGTGTGCAGGCGATCTCCCTCGGCCTGCGCGAGTTGGGCATCAGGCCGGGCGACAAGGTCGCCATCATTTCCGAGAATCGTCCCGAATGGGCGCTGAGCGATTACGCCTGCCTGTGCGCGCGCGCGACCGATGTGCCGATTTATCCCACGCTCACCGCTAAACAAACCGAATACATCCTGCGCGACTCCGAGTCGGTCGCGGCGTTCTGCTCGACGACGGCACAGGTCGACAAGGTGCTCGAGGCGAAGAGCGCGTTGCCCGGACTCAAGCACGTCGTGGCGTTCGACAGCGCTGCCGCGGCGCAGCGCCCCGGCGTCACGGCCCTGGCCGCCCTCGAGGCCAAGGGTCGCGCTGCCGCACCCGGGCACCCGCAATGGAAGCAGGAAGCGCTGACCGCGCAGCCGGACGACCTCGCGACGCTCATCTATACATCAGGCACCACCGGCGACCCCAAGGGCGTGATGCTGTCGCATCACAATATCTGGTCCAACGTCCAGGCCGTGCTCCAGATGATTCCCATCGGCAGTGGCGACGAGTGCCTCTCGATGCTGCCGCTGTCGCACAGCTACGAGCGGATGGTGGATTACACGCTGTTCCAGGCGGGCGTGATCATCAACTTCGCCGAGTCGTTCGACACGGTCGCCACGAATCTCGGCGAAGCGAAGCCGACCGTCGTGCTGTCGGTGCCACGGCTCTACGAAAAGGTGTATGCCCGCGTGCTCGAGAACGCGCTGTCGGGCAGCGCGATCAAGCGGACGGTTTTCTTCTGGGCGAAACGCACCGGCGAGCAATGGGCAACGTTGTCGCTCGCCGGACTGCCGATTCCCGGTGGGCTGGCCATCAAGAAGAAGGTCGCCGACCGCCTCGTGTTCGCGAAGCTGCAGGCGCGCACCGGCGGGCGCATCCGCTTCTTCGTCTCGGGCGCGGCACCGCTCTCGGCCGACATCGCGAAGTTCTTCTACAGCGCCGGACTGCCCATCATCGAGGGGTACGGGCTCACCGAGTCATCGCCCGTGCTGACGCTCAACCCGCTCGATCGCATCAAGCTCGGCACCGTCGGTCGAGCGATCCCGGGCGTCGAGCTCAGGATCGCGCAAGACGGGGAGATCCTGGCGCGCGGCCCGAACATCATGCAAGGCTACTACAAGCTGCCCGACGCCACGAAGGAAACGATCGATGCCGAGGGCTGGCTGCACACGGGCGACATCGGCGAGCTGGACTCCGACGGCTATCTCAAGATCACGGACCGCAAGAAGGAGCTGATCAAGACAGCCGGCGGGAAGTACATCGCGCCGCAGCCGATCGAGGGGATGGTCAAGCGCAACAAGTTCGTCGCCAATGCCGTGCTGTACGGCGATCGCCGCAAGTTCCCGATCGTGCTCGTGGTGCCGAACTTCGACAACCTCGAGCGCTGGGCGCGGGAACGCAACCTGACGTACGGCACGCGCGCCGAGCTGATTCAGCTGCCGGATGTCCAGGCCAAGGTCGAGCGCGAGGTGATGAGCACGCTCCGCGAGCTCGCCAAGTTCGAGACGCCGAAGAAGGTCGTGCTGCTGGAGAACGATTTCACGATCGAGTCGGGCGAGCTGACGCCGACGCTCAAGGTGAAGCGGCGGGTCGTCGAGAAGCGGTACAAGGACGTGATCGATACGGCGTACGCGGCGGGCGACGCGATGGCCGCGGCGATCGAGTCCTGAGCGAAGCGAAGGATCTGCTTTTGATTGTCTAGCGCTTCTCGCCCACCCACAGCCCGTTTTCCGCCGCCAGCTTGACGAGCCCGATCGGAAGTTCGGGCTCTTCGTCTTCCACCACGAAGCGGCGCCCCCGCAACAGCACGCGGTGCGCCTCGACGAGCCAGGGCGACGTCGCGAGATCGGCGCCGACCACGACGCCGCGCGCAATGGCCGTGCGCAGCGGCACCTTCTCGTTGGCATACAGCAACGAGAGAGTCGGCTGCTCCTCCATTTCCGTCGGTGCGTTGATTCCGACGAAGTGGATCCCTTCCATGAGCGCACTGAGCCGCGCCGCCTGGCGCACGGCCGAGCCCACCAGCACCACGTAGCCGCCCGGCCCCGACAGTTCGAGGAGCGCCTGGAGCTTCGCTGCATCGGCCGAGGGCAGGGGGGAGGGCGGCGTGTACGCGGGGCGCGGGCCGGACGAATCTTTCGACACGCGTTCCTTGTTGCGGCGGAAGTTCACAATGCCCCGCGCGATCGGATACTCCTTGTGGCACACAGGACAGCCCACCAGGCCCGAGCGGACCATGCGGTCTTTCACTTCCCCCGTCGAGAGCACCAGCATTTCCTCGCGGTGCGGCTCGGGGCAGCGGAGCATCTCCGTCAGCTCGATGTGCACTAGAGGCCGTGCGTCGTGCGTGGTGCGTCGTGCGTGGTCATGGCCTGAATTCGATCCAACTGAGTTTCCCCACTTCGACTTTGACCCGGCGAAACACGCGCTTCCCGCCGATTTCGACGCCAAGCACGTACGCTCCCGGTGGCACGTCGGAGATGCCGAAGTGCTCGTGATAGACGGGATCGGAGTGATTGCGCGGGCCGTACGTCTCGATGAACGAGAACGGCGTCTCGTTCGGCTCGGGCTTCACGAGGCCGTAGATGCGTGCCTGGTAGACGGGCTGGCCGGCCGAATCCCACACCTGCCCCGCGATCATTCCTGTGCCGGGGAGCGGATCGATCCACAGCTCCGGGTTCGTGTTGTACGGCGGATAGCGCACGTCGGGATCGACGATCAGGCGCGTCGAGTCGAACGGTGAGGCATGGACCTCGAGGTGCAGGTGGTCGTTCGTCGCCCGGCCCGTGTTGCCGACGAGCGCGATGACGTCGCCCGCCTTGACGCGCTGGCCGACTTGGACGAGCAGCTGGGAATTGTGGTAATAGACGGAATACACGAAAAGCCGTGCGTCGTGCGTCGTGAGTCGTGCGTCGTGCTTGATCGCCACCGTCAGCGCGCCCCGCTCTGCCGGCCCCGAATGCACTACGACACCAGCGCCAATCGCGTGCACCGGCGTTCCGTCGGCGTTGTTGAACTCGACTCCTTGATGCGGTTGGAAGTTGCCGCCCATCGTCGAGCCGAAACGATAAGTCTGGTCTATGTAGGGCTGATCGGTGAGCGCGATGGGGCGGCGGAACCACGTGTGCCGGGGCGACCCTGGTCCGCTGGCAGCCGGCGCCGTTCTATGAATGCGCTGCGGCAAGAAAACAGAATCAGGTCGGGAGATACGGTTACGGCAGCAGAGACCGGGATGCCACGTGCGACCGCCATCCAATGAGGCTTCGCGCCCATGCACCTGAGTAATCCAAAGCTCACGATCACCAGCGACACCCATCTCGAGTATGTACTGATTGCTAACTCTGCCCCACAACGAATCCCCGGCCGTCGTTGCCCCGATCGAATCCGTAATCACGCGCCACGTCTGCCCGTCATCCCACGTCAGCTTGATCCCGTCCGCCGTGCCGATGTAGGTCGTGTCCCCGCGCGTGATGATTCCGTTCGGCGTCACGTACTGCCACTCGGGCCCCAGCTGCCCGAACTCCCAGTTCTTCCACCTCTTGCCGCCGTCGGTCGAGAGCCCCCAGCCGTTGCCGACCGTCCCGTACCAGATCTCGCCGCGTGGGCCGAAGCCGAACGCGTGCACGAAATCCCACGAGATCGCATGCGCGGCGGTGTCGCCCGACGAACGGATCCGCTCCCAAACCCGTCCCCCTTCCCCCGTCCCCCGTCCCGATCTCAGCACGAAGATCCCCTGCCCATACGTGCCCACCCAGACGGAGCTATCTGGCGCGCGGGCGAGCGCCAGAGCATGGACGCCCCAACCGGTGGAATCAGGCAGAGGGGGGATCTGTTGGGCTGCAAGGTTGCCGACCCACAGCACAGATGCAACGACGCACGACGCACGACGCACGATTATCCCCTCGGCGTATAGACGGTGGGCAGCAACCTGATCTCGGTCACGTCGATCCGTTCGGGTTGCGTCACCGCATACACGACCGCCGCGGCGATGTCCTCGGCACGCATCATGTCTTTGCGCTTGGTGAACCCCGGTTTGGAATCGGGGTCGACGGCCTCCCAGATGTCGGTGTCGACGGGGCCCGGTGAGATGAGCGTGGTGCGCACCCCGCTCTTGGCCGTTTCCTGCCGGATCACCTCGTGCATGCCGCGCAGGCCGAACTTGCTGGCGGCGTACGCCGTCGAGCCCGAGAAGCCGATGTAGTCCGAGATCGAGCCGATCGTGACGAGATGCCCGCTGCCACGCTGTACCATCTTGGGCACCAGGGCGTGGGCGACCAGAAACGCCGAGGTGAGATTCGTCGCGAGGGTCGTCGTGAAATCGTCGTACGTCGTCTCGGCGAGGGACTTGATGAAAAACATGCCGGCGTTGTTGACGATGATATCGGGGAGCCCGACGACGGTGATCACGCGGGCGATCGCACGCTCGGTGTCCTTGTGATCCGTGAGATCGCAGCGTACGTCGTTGCGCCGGTCCGCCGATCGATCCACCAGGCTGCGCGCCAGGCGCACCACGTGGATGCCACCGGCGTACAACGCGTCAGCCACCGCGAGGCCGATGCCGCGCGACGCGCCCGTCACGAGCGCGATCTTCAAGGCAGCCCGGCGCCTCCGTGGACGAGCCGCAGAAATTCATCGCGCGTCTTGCCGTCGTCGCGGAACGCGCCCCGCAGCGCGGACGTCACCGTCTTCGAGTTCTGCTTCTCGACCCCGCGCATCATCATGCAGAGGTGATACGCCTCGATCACCACACCGACGCCCAGCGGCTTCAGCACCCGGCACAGCGCGTCGGCGACCTGATCGGTGAGCCGTTCCTGCACCTGGAACCGGCGCGCGAAGACCTCGACGACCCGCGGGATCTTGGACAGTCCGACGATTTTGCCGTTGGGGAGGTAGGCGACGTGCGCCTTCCCGAAAAACGGCAGCAGGTGGTGCTCGCACATCGAGTAGATCTCGATGTCGCGCACGCAGATCATGCTCTCGTGCTTTTCCTCGAACAGCGCGTCCCCAATCACATCCTCGACGACCAGGGCGTAGCCGCGCGTGAGCCATTTCAGCGACGCCTCGACCCGGGCGGGCGTCTGCCGCAGCCCCTCCCGCCGGGGATCCTCGCCCAGCTGCTCGAGGATCTCGTGCACGAGCGTCTGAAACGGAATGCGCACCGCGGTGGGCTCGCTGTGCGATTCGTGGAAGCTGTGCAGACTCGCGGACTTCATCTTGTCTCGTGCCATGGTAAGTTTGGACCCCCGTGCGATTCCTAAAGCTACTCGCGTCAGCGACGCAGGCGGGAGGCTCCGCCCTCGCGGCACTGTGGACCTTCCCCGGCATGCTGCTGTCCGCGTTTCTCGTCGCCTGGGGCGCGGAAGCGGCGCAGTTCCTCATCTCTCAGGGGCTCGCGCTCGCGATCCTGGCGTGGCTGCAGACGCTGCCCGAGTTCGCGGTCGAAGCGGTGATCGCGTGGGAAGCGGGACGGAATCCCGAACGCGCCCATCTCGCGATCGCCAACCTCACCGGCGCGATCCGGCTGCTGCTCGGTCTGGGGTGGCCGATGATCTACTTCGTCTTCGCCGCGGCCGGCCGCCACCCCGGCCGCAAGACCTTGCCGCCCATCACCCTCGAGCCGGAGCATGCGGTCGAAGTCATGGGGCTCGTGCCGCCGCTGCTCTACTTCCTGGTGGTACTGTGGCGCCAGCGCATCGGCGCGGTCGACGCCGTGGTCCTCGTCGCCTTGTATCTCGGGTACCTGTGGATCCTGATGCGGAATCCGCCGCGCGAAGCGGAATCGCTCGCCGACGCGCCGGCCGTGTCGCGCTGGGCCTATCGCCAGCGCGGCTGGCGGCAGAAGGCTGCCATCGCGGGCCTGTTCGCCGTGGGGGGCGCGATGCTGTACGTCACGGCGCATCCCTTTCTCAATTCGATGATCGCCGTCGCCGCGACGCTCGGCATCAGCCAGTTCTTCCTCGTGCAGTGGGTCGCGCCGTTTCTCTCGGAGTTTCCCGAGTTCGTGTCCACGTTCAGCTGGGCGCGCCGCGTGACGCGCGCGCCGATGGCGTTGATGAACATCGTCTCGAGCAACATCAACCAGTGGACCATTCTCGCCGCGATGATTCCCATCGTGTACGGCTTTTCCCATCTGCACCATTACGGCGTGTGGGCCGATTTCACCTTCGATATCGCCCAGCGCAACGAGCTCGCGCTGACGCTGCTGCAAACGATGTTGGGGGTCTTGTTGCTCGCGAACATGGAGTTCGACTGGCGGGACGCGACGGCGCTGCTGGTGCTGTGGGCCGTGCAGTTCACCGTGCCCCAGCTGCGCGCCGAGATCATGCTGGCGTACGGCGTCTGGGCCGTGGTGCTGGTCATCGGCTTCGTGGTGAAGGGACAGCCGCTGCGGGCCCCGGCGTACTTCTGGCAGACGGTCCGCAAAAAACGATCGGCCGGGACCACATAACATGGGCCGGCCGACCGATTACGACAGGAACGGAGAGGGTTATTGAAGCCCGAAAGTAATGATGGGTCCCTCACCACGGATTCTGTCTTCCCCATCGTGGGGGCATGACATGGGCCGCGGTATCCGGGTCCACAATCGAGCTTGTTGGCTCAATAGTTTGATCTCCCCGTCCCAGCGTACTACAATACGTGCGGTGCCCTAAAGGTCAATCGCCCTGAATCTCACACTACTCACCGCTGTCGCGATGCTGCTCGTGTGGCTCCTGCTGCTGTTCGTCGCGCAGGTGCCCAGCGGCGCCATTCACCTGCTCTATGCAGGCGCGATCATCCTGTTCGCCCGGCGGATCCTCGCCGGCGCGCCGCGCTTCGTGTCATGACACTCGCGTTACGCCCCTGGGATCCGCGCCTCGGCCCGCTGCAGGTCGCCACGCTGCGGCGCGCGTTGGAGCGCGAAGGCATGGTCACCGCGTGGTGGTCGGATGTTCCGGGAGCGCGGATGGCGATGCATGCGCACAGCTTCCCCGAAACGCGCTGGGTGGTCGAAGGCTTTCTCCGGGTGACCGCCGAGGGCGACGCGGTGGAGCTCGGTCCCGGAGACCGGCTCGACCTGCCGGCCGGCACCGCTCACACTACTGAAGTACTGGGTCTTGGGCAGGTCATCTACGTGAGTGGAATGCCCAAGCAGAGCCCTACGTTGTAGGACGCTACGCTGTACGCAGTCCACGTACAACGTAGCCTCCTACCGTCTTACAACGTGGATTTATAGAGCAGTTTGTTCGGCGTCCCGTCCGGATTGCCCGTGATCACGTCGGTCGTCGCGTTGCCGATGATCCAGTCGGCGACGGTGGCGGACGCTGCGTCGCCGACCGTGGCTTTGTAGAGCGCCGCAACGCCCGCTACGTGCGGTGAGGCCATCGAGGTTCCGCTGAGCGTCATGGTCAGCCCGAGCAGATAATCGGACTTGATTGCGGATCCCGGCGCGTAGGCCTCGACGCAGGGACCCGAGTTCGAGAACGACGACTTGGCGTCCGTATTGTCGGAGGCGGCGACGGTGAAGGCGCCGCTCGCGCCCGCCGGCGAGGCATCGCACGCGTCCGCATCGTTGTTGCCGGCGGCCACAGCCACGAACACCCCGGCATCCCAGAGGCTCGTAGTCGCCGCGTCCAACGCGTCCGACTTCCCGCCCCCCAAGGACATGTTCGCCACGGCCGGCGCGACGAAGTTCTGACTCACCCAGTCGAGGCCCGCGATGATCTGCGAGGTGAAGCCGACACCCGTGCAGCTCAGCACACGCACACCGTGCAGCGACACACCCTTCGCGACTCCATAGGTCGTGCCGCCGATGGTGCCCGCGACATGCGTGCCGTGGCCGTTGCAGTCCTCGCCGCTCACACCGCCGAGCAGGTTGAAGGTCAGCGCATCGTACACGTTGTCCGCCCGGCCGCCGAAGTCTGGGTGCGCCGTCCAGATCCCCGTGTCGATGATATAGACGTTCACGCCGGCACCCGTCGCGGTGTAGTCGTAGGTTGCGGAGAGTGGGAGCGCCTGCTGGTCGATCCGGTCGAGGCCCCACGGATCGCCGTTCTCGTCCATCGCCTGCGTCTCGTCAGTGTGATACACCTGGTCCCGCTCGACAGAGGCCACCAGCGGGTTCAGGGCCAGCGCGCGAGCGGCGGGCTCCGGCAGCGTAGCCGCGAAGCCCTTGATGGCCTTCGTGTAGGTGAACGACAGCGAGCCGCCGTGCGCCTGCACGAGTTGGCGGGCGAGGCTGCTGGGATCGGCTACGTCATTCCGAAACACCACGATGTACCGGCCGCTGGGAACGGGCGACCCGATCAGCCCATCGACGTCGTGGGGGGGCGGGGGAGGCGCCGTGGCGTCGCGACACGCGGCAACCCCGAGCGCGACAGCGAGGACAGCGGCGGTGTGCTTCCAGAACATGCGAGCTCCACGAGTGGGATACCTCGAGTGGAGCAAGAACCGTTCTTGGTGGGTCGCGTGGAGGAAGCGGACGCACTGTTGCGCGGCTGCTACAGAACTCAGATCTCCCAGTTCGAGAACAGCACACCCTGCGCCGCATGACGCTCCGGGTAGTTCTCGTACGTCATCCGCAGGTCCGTCCAGCGCACCCGATAGCCGCGCGCGATCAAGCGCCGGAAGGCCTCGGCGTACTTGGTCTGACAGCGCACCGCGATGCGGCGGATGCCGGCCTTGGCTGCCGCCGCTTCCACCGCACCGATGGCCGCGTCGAACGCCGCGTCGTCGCGCGCGGCGAGCTTGAGCACGCGGACCTCGTCCCGCGCGCGACTGTCGGCGAGCGGCGCGGAGTGCCACACGGCCATCGCGTCGAGCCCGGCATCCCCATCGACGAGCGACGTATCGCCCAGGCCAAGCTCCGCGGTCAGCAGGATCTCGCGTGAGAAGTCGATCCCCGAGACGAGGTCGCTCACCAGCCGGCGGCCCGCCGCCATCGCCGCCTCCTTCTCATCGCCCGAGCGGCGCGACAGCAGCACCGGCGCCGGATGACCGCGCGTCGCGATCTCGTTCGTGAGCGTCACGGTCAGATATCCCGGAATGAACCCCAGCCGGGCGTAGAAGCCGATGTTTTCGGGCGTGCGCGGCATCGTTTCGAGGCCCAGCGTCGTAATGCCGCGGTCGATGAGCCAGTCCGCGGCGGTTCGTACGATCGTCTTCCCGACACCGCTGCTTTGCCGGTCGGGGCGCACGGCGAGCGGCCCCATCCACCCTTCGGCTCCCGCCAGATGCGCGACGTTGAACGCGGCGATGTCCTCATGCTCGTCGCGCCACACCAGCGCGCCGTCGCCGGCATCGAGCAGGGCGTAGCGCCAGACCAGCGGATTGAGCTGCGGCACGCGGACGCCGATGAGCCCATCGCGGCGATAGCGGTCGGTGAACGCGTCGGCAAACACGCGGTTCAGCGCCTCGATGTCGCGCTCGGTGGCGCGCTCGGGGCCCGTTACGCGGGTATCAGGCAGCCACGCTCGCATCGGGCGGTCCCAGGGTTGCAGTGTCGTCGCGCAGAATACTGGTCGCGGATGCCGTGTCGTACTGGACGTGAATCAGGCGATCGAGACTCCCACTCCCCAGTCCCGCCGGCAGCTCCACGTGAGTCGTGACAATAACCTGCGGGAACCGGTCACCCAAGCGGCGCAGCAGCAGGAGCACATCCTGACGCCGCGATTCGTCGAGCGAGGCGAAGATCTCATCGAGCACGAGAAACGTGAGCGGTTGACCGGCCCGCGTGGCAATCATCTGTGAAATCGCCAGGCGCAACCCGAGATTGACCAGGTCCTCTTCGCCACCGGAAATGACCGGCTTGGGAATGCCCTCGTCCAGGACGACGGGGCGATAGTCCTCGTCGAGCTCCACCTCGTCATATCGGCCGTCGGTGAGATCCGCCAGAAAGGCGGATGCCAGCTCCCCAATCTCGGGCCGCATGGCGGCGTTCAGCTCGGCCCGCAGATCGGAGAACGCGCGGTCGAGCTCGTTGTGCAGCCGCAGCTCGACCTTGCGCTCGACAATGGTGCGTTCGCGGGCCGCCCGCTCCGCGCCGCGGCGTTCCGTCTCGCGCACCGCGCTCTCGGCCGCGACCAGCTCGCCACGCGTCTCGGCGACGGCCAGCTCGGCGGCGCGCAACGCGTGCGCCGCTCGGTCGTGCCGCTCGCGGGCCGCCTGGAATTTCGGCTCCGCGAACCCCTGTGCCTGCACCGCATCCGCCAGGTGTTTGACCTGTTCCTCCCGCACCGACAGCGCTTTCTCGGCGAGCTCCGCCTCGCCGACCAGGGCCTCGGCGCGGTCGGCGCGCGCGGAGAGTGCCGCCGCCTGTAACGCCACCGGCTCGAGCCGTGCCAACTCGGTGCGCACGTCGTCGTGGCGCTGCGCGTTGTACCCGGCGGCGCGCGCGGCTATACGCCGCTCGATCTCCTGCGTGCGCCTGACGAGGCCGGCCCGCTCTTTCTGAATCCTGCTCCGCTCGGTTGTTTGCGCGCGCAAATTGCCTTCCCGCTCGCTCGCCTGCCGCGCCTCCTCGCGCAGGGTGTCGCGCGCGGCCTCCGCCTGCGTCACCGCGGCCGGCGGCGTCGCCAATTGCTCGATGCGCTGCTTGAAGTACGTGCCGTCGGTGACGATCACGTCGAGCTGGCTGTTCAGTACATCCAGCACGGCGCGATGCTCCGCGCCCAGCGGCCGCAGGCACGTCGGGCATTGTCCCTCAGGACCGAGGCGCTCGATCTTGTCGCGCTGATCCTTGACCTCTTCGTGCTGCTTGAGCAGCTCGGCGCGGCGCGTATTGGCGTATTCCTTTTCGCGGACCCATGCGCCTTGCTGCTCTTGCGCGACCGTGTCCGCCGCTTCCAGGCGTTCGGCGAGCGCGCGAGCCTCGGCGCTCGCCCGCGCGAGCGCTGCCTCGGCGTCGCCCAGCTCCGCGATGCGGCGATCCAGCACCTGCAGATTCCGCGTCAGCTCGGTGAGCTTCGCCTGCTCCTCGCGCCGCGCGGCATCTTCGCGGTGCAGGCGCTCGAGCTCGACGAGCTCCGCTTTCAGCTTGGTGATCGGCGCGACCTCGGCGTCGAGCTTGCGCAGCTCCTCGCGCGCGGCGAGCGCCTCGGCCAACTCCTTGTCCAGCCGCTGAAATTCCTGGCGCGCGACCACCACACCCTGCTCGGCCACGCGCAGATCGCCGTGCAGGGAGAGCGTGCGCTCGCGCCGCTCGACCCATTGCTGCCAGCGCGGCTCTTCGTCCGCCAGGGCTTGCTGCGCCCTGGTGCGATCGTCCGCCGTGGCGGTCGCGGCCTTGCGGGCGCCGACCAGACGCGCTTCCGCCGCCTTACGCTCTTTCTCGAGCTCGGCCTGGGGAGGCAGGCCCGTCTCCAGGCCGTCCACTTCATGGCCGAGCGCGTTGCGGCGCTCGCGGATGCGCTCCTGCGCGATCGTGAGCTGCTCGTGGCGCAGCACCCGCGAGAGGAACGCGGCGCGCTCGGGCCGCGTAGCGTCCGCCAGCACCGCCAGCTCCTTCTGACCGGTGAAATACGTGTTGAAGAATTCATCGTGCGTCATGCCCAGCACGCGCTGCAGGCGGCTCGTCACCTCTTTCAGGGAATTGGCCACGACGACGCCGTCCTGATGGAGCTCGGCATTGTTGAGGCCCCGTTCCACGCGGTAGGCATGGGTGCCGAGCCCGAACTCCAGCTCCACGCGCACCGGCGCGCGCGCCTTGGCGCGCAGGTTGCGGATGGAGTCCTTGTCGCCGCGCGCCGCCGGATTGCCGTAGATGACCCACGCGATCGCCTCGAGCAGCGATGTCTTGCCCGAGCCGTTGGGTCCGATGATCCCGGTGATGCCGTCGCCAAACACGATTTCGGTATCGGCGTGCTGGCGGAAATTGACGAGCCGCAGCCGCTGCAGCTTCATGTGGAGGGAGGCTCGGCGGTCTCGAGGTACTCCACGCCGAGCTTCACGAACGTTTCGCGATTCAGCTCCGCATCGAGCGGCCGGCGGCCGAGGAAATCGCGCATGGTCTCGGTGAGCGTCTGGCGCTTGGCGCCGGCGCCGGCTGCGCCGAGCGTCCGTTGGGATTCCGGGGGGGGGCGGCGCAGATCGAGCTGGAAATTTAACGCGCGAGCCTTGTAGGCGCGGATCGCCGCGTGATCTAGATCGCGAGCGGTCGCACGATCGACATCCCACACCAGCAAGCGCACGATCTGATCGTCGATCTTGGCGGCGTTGACCCGTTCCGCGATCTGTGCGTCCAACTCCTTGGCGTTCAGTCCGGCGCCCCGAATGGGAGGCAGGTCCAGGTGCCGCCGCGCCGGTGCGATGGGCCGGAACGCGATGCGCGCCCCGGGAAGCTCGACGAGCAGATACCCCTTCCCGTTGCGTCCCTTCTTCCCCTTCCCCGCGGCGCGCTGCGCCGCTTCGTCCTGGATCTGGCCCCAGGGGTTGGGCGGCAGATACTCGAGGCTGCCCGAATACCAGGCGTTGGCGGCAATCGATTGCGCCGTGTGGTAGTGACCCAGCGCGATGTAGTCCCACTTCTCCGGGGCGAGGATCTCGCGCGACAGCTCGGCGCCGCCGTACTCGAGCGTGCCGCGCTCTTCACCCAGACCACCGTGCACACCGTGCGCGAGCAGGACGTTGAGCGTCGGCCCGCCGGGTTCCGGGCGCAGTGCCGGGCGCTCCGCCTTGACGAGCGCCTGATGCGGGACCGCGAGCACGGCGCAGTCGAGCCGGGGCAGCACGATACGCCGTGGCTCCTCGACCGCGATCTCGACACCGAGCGCCTCGTACAGCCGCAGAATCGTGCCGGTTTCGGTCGAGCGCGGCGTGTCATGCTCGCCCGCGATCACGACGATCGGCGTCTCCGGCAATCCGGTGCGCAGGCGCTGCAGCTGCCGGAAGCAGAAGAGGATGGCCGCGTTGGTCGGCCGTACCGAATGAAACAGATCGCCGGCGATGACGATCAGCTCGGGCCGCTGCTCGAGGAGATCGTCCACCGCCCGGCGGAATGCCTCCGCGATGTCGGCCTCGCGCTGGTTCGTGCCCCTCGGCGTCTGCCGGTCGAATTGGCGGAAGCCCAGATGCAGATCGGCGAGGTGCGCGAGCTTCATTGCAGGTGCAGTGTGGTTTCGGTGACGGATGAGACGAGCAGCGTGTCCTTGCCCAGTGCGGCGGCGGCCACATTCAGGGTCATCGTGCCCCGGAGGGTCTCCGTGATCACCGTGCCGCGCGCCAGTGAGAACCGATACTCGCCGGTCACGCTCCCGGACGGGTGCACGATCATCGCGATGCCGCCCGACGTGATCAGGATGGGATCGGGAGGCAGCTTCTCGTCGATCCCCAACACGACCAGCGTGTCCGCATCCCTGACCTGGATCGCTTTGAGCGTGACGGTCGCCTGCGTCTTGCCCAGCTCCTGCGCGGCCGCGCCAAACGCCTCCAGCGGAAGTCGTGTCGTAATGGTCCAGGTATCGCCCACACGGACCCGTTCTTCAGGGAACGAGATCGCGCCGGCGCTGGCAATAACGCGCATGCGATAGGCAAGGTCCGCCGAAAGTCCGGGGAATTCGGGCGGATCGGAGCGCATCAACCTGCCCCGTCCATCCAGAAAGACCGAGCTCGTCTGTCCTCTCAACTGCGAGATGTCCGGCGCCGTCGAATCGACCCTCACCCCAACCTCGGTTCCCCCGCCATTCGGGTCGGTGAACCGCACGAATTCGGTGAAATAGATCGTCCAGGTGCGATTCTGCCCATGCTCGACACCGTTTCGCATGGTGAGCGTGAAGTGATACACTGCGCCCCTGGGAGGATGATAGCGCAGCGCGGTCTTTCCTCCATCGCACCCACTCACCGCCACCGCCAGCGCAACGGCGTGGTGGCCGCGCATCTCAGTACGGCTCGTCGGAGATGGGATTCAGAGGGGGCACCGCATGATGCTCGCGCGGGACACCGCTTTCGGCCGCCACGCGGCCGCCCAGCACCTTCCGGAAATAGGCGAGCACGTCGTCGGGCCGGGTGCGCCGCACCGCGGCGAGCGCCCGGCGCACGTCGTCCTGCTCCCGGTCGGCGATCAGGTCCTTGACCTGATTCGGACGGACGCGCCGATCCAGCCGGACGAGCTGGCGCACCACCGCGTCCTCGAACGGCACGTCCGCCGCCGGCGGAAACCGTTCGACCCCGTCCCGCCCGCGGAGCACCGGTGGCTTCGGGAAGCGCACGAAGATCGGCTGGGTGAAGTGCGGATGTCGCACCATCAGCTCGCCGATGGGGAGGGTCGCCAGTTTGCTTTTCGTCGCCGGCGTCAGGACCTGGTAGCCGGGGGTCGCCAGCTCATCCATGTCCATGCGGCCGAACAGCTGCGTCCCCGCGTTGCCCACCACGCGCCGATGCACCTGGGAGCGGAACTGTTCCGCACCGAACAGGACCAGGCCGAGGTAGCGGCCCCGCTCGGAGATGTCGAGCAGCATCTTCTTGACGTAGGTCTCGGGACCGTCGCCCGGCGCGTATTTGTTGAGCTCGTCGACGAACACGACGACGGCGTCGACACCCAGCTCCCGCCGCTCCAGCTGCTCGCGCAATTTCGAGACGACGCGGGCGAACACGAGATCCTGCCCCAGCGGATCCACGTTCGCGATATCGATGACGTAGACGGACCTGTCCTCGAACTCCTGCCAGGGCAAGTCGCTGGACGGCCCATCGTCGGTCACGAGACCTTTGCAGCGCGTCGAGATGTTGAGCAGGCGGTTGCGGACCTTGCGCATCGTGGCGATGTGGTGGGTGCGCCAGGTATCGCTGCGGCCGCCCGCGGTGATCTCCAGCCCGTCGAAGATCGAGCGAAACAGCCGGTCCAGGTCGGCGAAGGTCTGGACGCGATGCGTGGTGCCGAATCCGTCGTCGAAGGTTCTTCCTAAGACTCTATCCCGTAGAAAATCGATAAACGCGTCGGCCTTGGCGTCGATGTCGTCGCGATTGAGCAGCACTTCGGCGTAATCGACGACCTCCTGCAACCCCCACGTCAACGGCTCCACATCACCCACCAGGTCGGGATGCGTGCGCAGCGTGTTCAGATTCACTCCGTCCGCCTTCAGCGGCGCGTATAGGCGCACGCGTTCGAAGGGCGTGGACGGCACGCCGAGGCGCTGGTAGCGGTGCCGATCTTCGTCGCTCAGATCGCCCGGTTGATCGAGAAAGCAGAGATCGGGTCCTTTGACGTTGAAGCAGACCGCGGCGACGCGGCCTTTGTGCGCCGGAAAGTGCGCGAAGATCGAGGCGAGCAGGAACTCGACCGCGCTCGTCTTCGTCGCCAACCCTGAGACGCCCGAGATGTTGAGGTGTGCGGCCTCGGGACCGAGCAGGAAATCGGCGTCGAGATACACCGGCGCGTCGCGGCCGGCGGACGTATAGAGACCGACGGGGATGGCCGTGGGCGTCGCCGAATAGAGGAAGCCATCCATGCGGAGCGCCTGCGCGACGTCCGCATCATCGGCCACGAAGACCTGCGCCAGCGGCACGGGTTGCAACGGTTCCTCAGGGGTCTGCCGCAGCACCGCAGCTGTCCAATAACGGATCTGCTGGCGAGCGGTGGGCGCGGCCGCTCGCGTGGGATCACCTTCGGCGCCGACGACGTCGTGCAACGGAGTCGCCAGATCCGAATAGGCGAACCCCTCCGTTACGACGCCGTACACGACCCTTCCCTCGTCCCCCGTCCCGCTTCCCCCGACTTTGACGATCGCACCAATCCCGATCGTCGTATCGGTCGCAGTCCAGAAATGGAATTGGTGCGGCGTCGACGGCTTCAGCTCGGTGGCGACGACGCGGCCGATGGCATTGGCATCCGGACGCGCGATCACGTGCCGGTCCTGGGCAGCCGCGACGCGCGCTGCAACCGAATCTCCCGGAGGGGGGGGGCCAGGGCTTTCAGGTATTCTTCCACGTGGTGTAAAGGATACAACAGCCGGTCCCAGCGTGTGGCCGGTGTCGCGAGCGGCGCGCGCTCGGCGAAGAGCCAGCCGCTCAGCTCCGACGCTCGCGCCACCGTGTCGGGGTGCGCGCGCGCTTCGATCCGCAGCAGCCCGTAGAACAAGTCGTTCCCTTCCCACGGCCAGAGTCGCAGGTACCAGGAATACACTTCCGTGCGCGTGTGACCGCCGCGCACGGCAAAGACAGACGTCCGATAACCGGCCGGCAGCGTCAACGCCCGCTCAAGTCCCCTGCCCTCCAGAAACTGCGCGCCATGACTCTTGATCACGCCCAGCGCGCGCGGATGCCGGGCCACTGCGGGCGAGCGAGACAGGAGGCCGTCGAGGACCAGCCACTCAGCGGCGCCGAGCTTGTCGATGCACGCCTCGGCGAGCTCACGCTCGAGGTGCGCGCGCACGCGCCGGACGGTGGATTCGACCTGCTCGAGATAGCGTGCCGGCTGGCCGACCAGCGCTCCGTCCATTGGTTCGACGTCAGCCCCCACCTCGCCCGCCCCGGGCTGCTCCAGGATCTCGCGAAGCGAGGGGCTCATGCGCTCGAGCGGGGCGATCGCAAAGGCGCGACTGCGCTCGGACGTGGTGTGGAGAACGCCGTTTTTATCGCGGCGCCGCACGGCGGCCGCCACGAAGGCACTGACGATCTGCGCGACGCCGTCGTAGGCGACCACGCTCCAGCGCTCGATCCCGTTGAGGAAGGAGACTTCCGCGGGGATCTGCGCGGGCCCAACGGCATAGGCCTGGAGTTCCGTCCCTTCCGCCAGGTCGGCGTGATCTGCGGCCTCGGGCTGGTCACCCTTGCGGCCGCTGCCGGGCACGGCGCCCGCAGCGATGAGTGCCTGCCACCACGTCATGCGGCGTCCCGCGTCTTGAGGCCGATCACCAGCCCATCGCGGACCGGAATGATCGTCGCCACCAGGCGCGGGTCCCGGGCAGCCAGCTCGTTGAAGGCACGAACACCGAGCGCAGGCCCCGAACGATCGTTCTCGTCGATGGCCGCCCCGTGAAAGAACGCGTTGTCGCACAGCAGCAGGCCGCCGCGGCGGAGCAGCCGCATGCCCCACTCGAAGTACTTGGGCAGCGGCTCTTTGTCGGCATCGATGAAGACCGCGTCGAACCCCGGGTGGAGCGTCGGCAAGACATCGAGCGCCGATCCTTCGATCAGCTGCACCCGACCGTGCAGCCGCGCGGTCGCGAACGATTCCCGCGCGATTTTGGCGTGCTTGGGATCTCTTTCGATGGTGGTCAGCTCGCCGCCCGGCGGCAGCGCGCGGGCGAGCCAGACCCCGCTGTAGCCGCCCAGGGACCCGATTTCCAACGCCCGTTTCGCCCCAATCGTCAGCAGCAGCAGGTACAACAGCTTCCCTTCTTCGGGCGAGACGTTGATGGCGGGCAGATTCTCGGCGGCGTGCCGGGCGCGGATTTTCGAGAGAATCGGGTCTTCAGCGGCGAACAGCTCGGTGACGTAGCGCTCGAATCGTTCGTCCACTACGCCGTAGCTTCGACGTTGGGGAACGGCGGGACTTCCAGCAGCCAGAGTCCGGCGAGCCGCGATTGCTTGTCCATCTCCACCAGCATGTGATCGGCCACGCGCACGACCGTCGTGGGTTTCTGACGTCCCACGCGGATGTGAAAAACCGACTCGGCCTGATTCTTGTCGACGGTGAGCGGCGTATCGACTTCCACGGCCGCCACACCCGGTTGCGACCGGCGGTCGGGAAAGGTGACCTGGCCTTCTTTCGACGCAGCCGGAGCCGCGAGCGCGGCAACGGTCCGCACGTCATCCGGCCACGTCACGACGTCGAGGCCGCGCAGTGCGCCACCCGCGACGTCGATCACGACAAAGGAGCCGTCCCCGCCTTCGAGATCCACCGTGCCGTTCATCCCGTTCCCTTTCGGGACGCCTTTGCAGGCGACGGTCAGGATGTCGGTCTCTGGGTCCCAGCGGTACGAAACCTTGGGAAGTTTTCCGTTCAGCGGTTCGATGCGTGCTTCGAAGTGCATGCAGTTCTCCGCCTTCCCGCGCGAGTAAGGCTCGCGTAATATAGCGGCACGATGGAACGGCGCGAGTTTCTGGCGGTCACTGGCGGTGTGGTGATCGGAGCGACGGTTCGAACGACGGGCGGTCGGGCGGTCGGGCGGTCACAGGCACCGACGCTCGGCCCCGCAGTCTTCGCCCAGCGCATCGAACGGTTGCAAGCGGAGCTCAAGACGCGCAAGCTCGACCTCTACGTGGCCGAGCCCAGCACCAATTTTCAATATCTCACCGGCTACAACCCGGGCCGCTCCGAACGGCTCATCCTGGTGATGGTGCCGGTGACCGGGAAGGCGGCGCTGATTTGCCCGTCGTTCGAGGTCGAGCGCATCAAGCGCAATAGCGCGATCGACGACGTGCGTGGCTGGGAGGAGTCGCACGATCCGTGGGGACTGGTGAAAACCGCCGGGCGCGAGATGAAGCCCCCGCATCGCAACGGGACGGTCGCGGTCGAGCCCTCGACTTCCTACCAAAGTTTCCTGCACCTGGAAGACAAGCTTGGCGGCTGGAAGTTCACCGATGGCAGTGTGGTGACCGAACGGCTCCGCATCATCAAGAGTCCCGAGGAAATCGCGCTGATCCGGCGCGCCATCGCCGCAACCGAGGCGTCGATCGCGGCGACGTTCTCCCAGCTGGCGGCCGGCATGACCGAGCGGGACGTGGCCACCACCCTGTCCCGGGAAATGGCCAACCGCGGCTCACCGGGCGGCGGGCTCGTCCAGTTCGGACCATCCAGCGCGCTGCCGCACGGCGGCCCTTCCGCTGGTCAGCTCACGCGCGAGACCGTGGTCCTCATCGACGCGGGGTCACGCATCGAGGGCTACACCTCCGACATTACGCGCACGATCTGGTTCGGCGATGCGCCCTCCGACGAGTTCAAGAAGGTCTACAACCTCGTGCACGACGCGCAGACCGCGGCGATCGAAACGGGAAAACCGTTCACCACACAGTGTCAGGAGCTGGACCGCGCCGCCCGCAAAGTCATCAGCGACGGTGGGTATGGGCAGTACTTCACCCATCGCCTGGGGCACGGCATGGGGATGGACGGTCACGAGGCGCCCTATATGGTGGAAGGCAACGAGACGCGGATCGAGCCGGGAATGGTGTTTACGGACGAGCCCGGGATTTACCAGCTGAACAAGTTTGGTGTGCGAATCGAGGATGACTGCCTCATGACGGAGAATGGGATTGAGGTGCTATCGCACAGACCATCCAAGCTCTAATGGGGACGGGGGACGGGAGACGAGGGACGGGTTGATCGCAGTCGTCTCCCCAAACTGAAAACCAGTCCGATCAGCAATCCGATCTCTCTATTGCACAGGTGAAGTGCCGCTTCCACCTCTTCCAACGCTGCAAGTTCAAGATCCTTTGCGAGCTCCAAGTGGGTAGATAGTTCCGTCGCCGACCCAAGAGAAATCCGGAGAAACTTGATGAATTGGGGTGTCGTCCCCATCGTATCCTTCAGCGATGTTGGCCGGAATCGATGCCGACGCACGACGGATCTGGTCGGCAAGCCCGAAATGCCGTGAAAGGGGCGCGTGTAAAGTGAGTTTGTAAGCTGCGCGCGAAACTTGCCTACCGCAGTTCCACGCTTGCAAAGAGTCGAGTTTTCTCACAAATAAACATGCTGGGTAGAGGGCAGACCGTCTGCATTCTTTCAACGCAAGCAGGGGCGTTTCAGTGCAGGCCTCGTCCCCCGTCCCCCGTCCCTCGTCCCCTAGTCGCCCAACTTCCTCGAAAAATTCACGATCCGATCGAGCGCCGGCTTGATCGAATCAGTCGCTGCCGCGTAAGACAACCGAACCCAGCGATCATCCCCAAAGGCGGCACCTGGCACGAGCGCCACGCCTGTCTGCGTAATCAGGCGGGTGCAGAAGTCGGTGCCCGTGATCTTCCCGAACGAATCCACTCTAAAGAAGAAGTAGAAGGCGCCGAGCGGGTCGACGAACTCGACCCCGGGCAGGTCCTGGCGGAAGCGGGCCACGACGAGGTCGCGGCGCTTGCGGAACTCGCCCACCATGCGGTGGACGTCCTGTTCCACGCGCTCGTCGCCGAGCGCGGCCGCGGCGGCGAACTGGGCGGGGTGATTCGCCCCGGTCGTCGTGTGTGACTGCAGCGCCGCCATCGCCTTCGCGATCCTGGCCGGCGCGAGCGCAAAGCCGATGCGCCAACCGGTCATCGCGTACGTCTTGCTGACCCCGGTGATGAGGACGACCCGCTCCAGCAGCTCGTCGGGCAGATCCAGGAACGACGGCGCGGGGCCGGTGCCGTAGTGAATGCGCCGATAGATCTCGTCGGCAATCACCCACACCTTCTTGGCGTGCGCCCACTGCGCGATGGCGCGAATCTCGGCGTGCGTGTAGACGGCACCGGTCGGATTGCAGGGGGAGCAAAGAATCAGGCCGGTGGCACCCGGCAGCATCCGCTCCAGATCCTTGACGCTGGCCTTGAGGCTCCACTCGGGGTCCCCGGCGATCATCACGGGTCGGGCGCGCGCCAGGTGCACGATCTGCGGATACGACACCCAGGCCGGCGCCGGAATCGCCACGACGTCGCCCGGGCCGAACAGGGTGAAGCAGGCGTTGAACAGCGACTGCTTGGAGCCGTTCGACACGACGATGTGATCGGCGTTCACGGGGCGGCCGCCCGACAGCAGCGAGAGATGCGTGGCCGCCGCGGCGCGCAGCTCCAGAATCCCTTCATTCGCCGAATAGTGCGTCTTGCCGTCCTTGATCGCGCGAATGCCCGCCTCGGCGGGTATCGGCGGCGTCGGGAAATCGGGCTCCCCCGCCCCCAGGTCGATGACGTCCTCCCCCGCGGCTTTGCGCCGCTTGGCCTCCGCGGAAATGGCAATGGTCGCAGACGTCTCGAGATGCTGCAGGTTGGGCGATAGACCGTCGGTCATCGCAGGATGACTCCATGGCGCTGGAGGATCATGATGGTGGAGTCGACGGGAAGGGCACGCACGACGCCACGATAGCCCCGTACCGTCTCGGCGCGCAACAAGGAATTGTAGATCGCTTCCTCGGTGGCATCGGCGGTCGCCTGGAATAGCGGGGACATCAAATCGTTGCGGACGACTTCGACCGTGTCGGATTGGCGGATGGGCGGATTGGCGGATGGAGCGATCCGGCCATCCGACGATCCGCCGATCCGTCGCGTGGAGAACGCGATGACGTAATCGCCGCTGCCGTTGCTCATCGAGCTGCCGGTCCGCGCGAGCCCGGCGAGGGCGCGGTTCGCGAGGCGTTGCAGACGGAGATGATCGAGCGGTGCATCGGTGGCGACGACCATGATGATCGACCCGTCCCCCGTCCCTCGTCCCCCTTCCCCACTTCGGAGCTCGTCACCCACCGGCACACCGTCGATTCGCAGGTCCCCGCCAAAATTCGTCTGCACCAGGACACCCACCGTCCAGCCACCGAATTGCGCCGCGAGCTTCCGGCTCGACGTCCCGATCCCGCCTTTCCATCCAAACGCCACCGTGCCTCGCCCCGCGCCAACGGCGCCCTCGGTCACCGGACCCTCAGCCGCGCCGCGAATGGCGGCCAGCACGTCGGCTTCGGTGATCGGCCGCGCGCGGATGTTGTTCAGAAAGCCGTCGTTCGTCTCGCCGACCACGGGGTTCGCCGAGCGCACATCTTCGTTGCCGGGCAGCGCGAGCAGCCACGTCAGGACGGCGTCAGCGACGCGAGGCACGCACAGCGTGCACGTCAACACGATCGGCGACTCCAGCTCCCCCAACTCATTCACCTGCGTCGAGCCGACGAGTTTCCCAAACCCGTTCCCGACCACGATCGCCGCCGGGACCTTTTCGCGGAACGGATTGCCGCCGTGCGCGAGGACCGCGGTGATCCCGGTGTTGATCGAGTCGCCGCGCGCGATCGTCGTGTGCCCCACGCGCACGCCGGCGACGTCCGTGATGGCGTTGCGGGGGCCGGTGGGGATGGAGCCGACGATGATGCCGATATCGCGGGCGCGAGGACGCTGCGTTTGTGCCCCGAGCGAAGCAGCGCATAGAAGAAACAGAGCTCCGAGAGTAGCTTTCACCAGCGCAAAAACTAGCATCCTTTGACAATCGAGGCTCGTGTGCGGCATGTCGTGGTCGTGACCCCTCCCGCGGTGGAGCGTGCGGGAAAGGCGTGGGAGTTGATGGACGCCCGCGCGATCGTGGTCTGTGCAGATCACGAGCAGGCCGTACTGTGGGCCGACGCCGCGCCCGCCGAGCTTCGTGCTCACGCCGTCACCGGCGTCGCGCGCACCGCGGCGCTTCTTAAGGAAGGGCGGGTGGGCGTCCTGGCGGGATCCCCCGCCGAGCTCGGCGCGCTGGTCGCCCGATCCGCGCTCAAACTCGAGACCGTCGAGACGGTCGTCGTCGCCTGGCCGGAAAGCTTCGCCGCCGAGCTCGACACGTTGCTCGCCGAAGCCGCCGCCGCTCGACGCGTGATCCTCAGCTGGACTCCTCCCACCCTCGGTGAGTTCCTGGAGCGGCACGCCCGCCGCGCCGAGGTCGTCGGGAATCTGCCGCTCGATCCCGATGGCAAACCCCTCGGCCCGGTCGGCTCCACGCGCTACGCCGTGATCTCTGCGGCGCGCCGTGCTGCGGCGGTGCGGGATGTCGTCGACGCCCTGCGCGCGGTCCGGCCCTATGTCTGGACGGGAGGGGCAATCGACGTTCCCGCCGATGCGGACGCCGTCATTGCCGCCGTCCTGCCCGCGCGTGATGAGATGCAGGCGCTGGTCGCTGCATCCACCGGTCAGCCTGTGGTGCTCGCGCTGGCGGCTCAGATCCCGTATCTCCGCTCGATCGCCAAGCTCACGCCGCTCGCCCTTCCCTCAGTGGCCGACCGCGCGCAGGATCGTCATGCGGAACTGCGAGGGCAGATCGCCGCGCGGCTCGCCCAGGGCGACGTCGACGCCGAGCTGGCGGTGCTTGCGCCGTTGTTCGAGGACCATGATCCGGCGCTCGTCGCGGGGGCACTGCTCGCCATCAGCCGCCAGCCGGCAGCCGTCAGCGCAAAGCCTGCCGAGCCGGCGCAAGCCGGCTGGGCAAAAGTATTCGTCACGGTGGGAACGAAAGATCGCGCGAGCGCGAAGGATCTCGTGGGAGCGCTGATCAAGGAAGTCGGCCTTCAGAAAGGTCAGATTGGGAAGATCGACGTGCGGGAAACGTTTTCGCTCGTCGAAGTCGCTGCGCAGGTTGCCGATGAAGCCGTGCGGCGTCTCACGGGCGTCTCGATCCGCGGACGCCGGATCGCCGCACGGCCCGATCGGGGTTGAAGCCGGCTACTTCTTGTTGTTCACCGCCATCTTGAGCTGTTTCCCGGCGCGGAATGCCGGGGCAATCGACGCCTTGATCTGAATGACGCCGCCCGTCTTCGGGTTGCGCCCCATCCTTGCGGCGCGCTTGCGTGCCTCGAAATTGCCGAAGCCCGTGATCTGCACCTTGGAGCCCTTCTTCAACTCCGTCGCGATGATGCCCTTGTCGTCGAACAGTGCTTCAACCGTGCGCGTAGCATCAGCCTTCGACATCTTGGTGCGCATTGCCAACGCGGAGGTGAGCTCTGCCTTGTTCACTGCGATCTCCTTGAAGGGGGGGCGCGGAAACCCGCATAGATGCTGAACAACTATGGGATATCCCCCGGAAATCCGCAAGTTTGCTGGACTTTCTCGACCCACCCCCCCCCGGGACGGCGTTGCTGAGCGGGGCGGTCGCCGTGTAACGTGAGAGCCCATGTTCCAACAAGCCAACCGTCCAGGGTGGGTTGAAGTCATCGCCGGCGTGATGTTCAGCGGCAAGTCCGAGGAATTGATCCGCCGCGTGCGGCGCGCGGTGATCGCCCGGAAGCAAGTGCAAGTCTTTAAGTCGCATCTAGATGCGCGCTACGCCGGGCTCTTCTCCGTCTCCTCGCACGACGGCGTGACGGTGGAAGCGGAGCCGGTCGATTCGGCCGAAGAGATCGCGCGCCGGCTGCGCGACACGACGGAAGTCGTCGCGGTGGACGAAGCCCAGTTCCTGGACGACGGCATTGTCGACCTGGCGAACCGCCTCGCCGATCGCGGCGTGCGGGTGATTCTGGCCGGTACCGATGTCGATTTCCGCGGGCTGCCCTTCGGGCCCATGCCGACGCTGATGTGCATCGCCGAGGTAGTGGACAAGTTCCAGGCGATCTGCGTCGTCTGTGGCGGTCCGGCCACCCGCAATCAACGGCTCGTCAACGGCAAGCCCGCGCTGTGGGACAGTCCGATCATCATGGTGGGGGGGCGCGAGTCGTATGAAGCGCGATGCCGTCACTGCCACCGCGTTCCGAGGCAGGATGAGGATCAGACTGCCCTTCTCTAAAGGAGTCTGGAGCCGGGAGTCAGGATTCTGGACTGCAGCCCGGGCTCCTGACTCCCAACTCCTGGCTCCATGTTGAACGTCGGCCTCACCGGCAACATCGCCGCTGGCAAATCGACGGTGGTGGAGCTCTTCAAGAAATGGGGCGCCACCGTCATCGACGCCGATGCGCTCGCGCGCGAGGCGCAGGCGCCCGGCAGCGCCGTGCTGGCAGCTATCGCGGGACGGTTCGGGGCCGATGTGCTCGCCCCCGATGGCACGCTGGACCGCGCCGGCTTGCGCGCCAAGGTCATCGGCGACGACACGGCGCTCACCGCCCTGAACGCCATCGTGCACCCCGCCGTGCAGCAACGGCGGCTCGAGCTGCAGCGCGCGGCGCGGGAGCGGGGTGACGCGATCGTCGTGAACGACATTCCGCTGCTGTTCGAAGTCCTCGATCCCGCGCAGTTCGACGCGGTGGTGCTCGTTGACGCCCCTGTGGCGTTGCGGCGCACGCGCTTACGTACCCTGCGTGGCCTGTCGAACGAGGACGCCGACCGCATGATCGCGGCTCAGATGTCGGCCGAGCGGAAGCGCGCCCGGAGCCGGCACGTCATCGAGAACGCCGGGACACTCGCGCAGCTCGAGGCGCAGGCGCAGGCGGTGTTTGTCGAGCTGCGCAAACGCGCCGCGCGGACGGGCGTCCAGGACGAGGCACCCGGGCAGACGCTGCTGTTGTGCGCCACGGACGGGAGGGACTCTGCTGCCGTGCTGCACGCCATCGAGCACCGCTACTCCGACGCGGGCATGCGAGTCGAGCACGTGACCGTGAAGGCGCTGCCGAAAGCACTGCGGGCGAGGGCGCCGCTCTCGATCGTCGCGACTGCCGCCGCCGCCGACGGCGCTCGCGCCGCCTGGGAGGGAGCCGTGCCGCCCCGACCCTGCCGGCTCTACCATCTCTCGCCCGACCCGGATCCGGTGGCGGTGCGGCTCGATTTGCGGCCCTGGGGTTACGACCGCGTCGCACTGAGCGAAGAAGATGGCGCGGGGCTGGCGCCCCGAGCGGACCTGTTGTAGGCTCCGCACCCATGTCGAGCATCCCAAAAGACCTGCGTTATACAAAGGATCACGAGTGGGTGCGGGTGAGTAATGACGCGCAGGTGGTGGAGGTCGGCATTACCGACTACGCGCAGGGAGAGCTGGGGGACGTCGTATTCGTCGAGCTCCCCAAAGCCGCGGCCGCGTTCAAGCAACGCGACACCTTCGGGACCATCGAGGCCGTGAAGGCGGTGTCCGAACTGTACTCGCCGGTCGCCGGGAGCATCGTCGAGGCGAACAAGGCGCTCGAGCAGGACCCGGCGCTGGTGAACCGCGATCCGTACGGCAAGGGCTGGATGGTCAAGGTGAAGATCAAGGATCCCAAAGAATTGGAGGGGCTGCTCCGCGCCGACGCGTACGCGAAGCATGTGGGAGAGTGAAAGCGACATTCCACGGGCACGCCTGTTTCGTCTTGGAGCGGGACGGTAAGTGCGTCATCATCGATCCATTCCTCACCGGTAATCCCGCCGCCGACATCGGACCCGACAAACTCCCACGACTCGACGCCATTCTGCTGTCGCACGGCCACGGCGATCATTTGGGTGATGCCGTGGCGCTCTCCCAACGCCACAAGGCGACGATCGTCGCCACGTACGAGCTGGCACAGTTCTGCGCCGATCAGGGCGCGACGAGCCACGGCATGCACATCGGGGGAGCGCATCAGTTTCCGTTCGGCAGGGTGAAGCTCGTGCCGGCCTTCCACGGCGGGCGGGTCGAAGGGGACAAGACGGGGAGGTACACGACCAATCCCGCGGGCATCGTCGTGACAATCGGCGGCAGGACGGTCTATCATACCGGCGATACCGCGCTCACGCTCGAGATGCAGCTGCTCGCCGGCCGCGTCGATCTGATGCTCGTGCCGATCGGCGACAATTTTACGATGGGCATCGAGGACGCCGCGCGCGCGGTGGAGTTCGTGAAACCCAAGGACGTTATTCCAATGCACTACAACACGTGGGACCTGATTCGCGCCGACCCGGAGGAATTCCGGCGTCAGGTGGGAAGCAGGGCCGCCGTCACCATCCTGTCGCCCGGGGAATCGCACACGCTCGCGTAACATGAACGACAACCACTGGGATCTATTTCACGACCGGCACATCGGCCCGTCGCCCGAGGACCAGGCGGCGATGCTGAGCACGCTGGGATACGACTCGCTGGATGCGTTCATCGACGCGGTCGTCCCCGCCGATATCCGCCTGCGTGATCCGCTGCGGATTCCCGCCGCGCAGACGGAGCAGGAAACGCTCGAGGAGCTGCGCCTGCTGGCGGCGCAAAACCAGGTGTTCCGTTCCTACCTGGGAATGGGATACCACGATTGCATCACGCCGACCGTGATTCAGCGGAACGTGCTGGAGAATCCCGGCTGGTACACGGCCTACACGCCGTACCAGGCGGAGATCGCGCAGGGCCGGCTCGAGGCATTGCTCAATTTTCAGACGATGGTGTCGGACCTGACCGGCCTCGAAATCGCCAATGCGTCGCTGCTGGATGAGGGCACCGCCGCCGCCGAGGCGATGCATCTGACCGCAGCGGTGTCCAAGCACGAGGGGAAGCTCGTATACCTCGTCGACGCGAATTGCCATCCGCAGACGATCGCGGTGGTGCGGACGCGGGCCGGGGCGCGCGGGCTCGACGTCGTCGTTACCGAGCCCGACCAATTCGATTTCCACCAGGGCAACGTGATCGGCGCGTTGCTGCAGTATCCCGCAACGGACGGCGCCATCCGTGACTTTCGGGCGCTGTGTGAACAAGCGCACGCCGCGGGTGCCCTGGTCACGGCCGCGACCGATCTCCTCGCGCTGACGCTGCTCGCGCCTCCCGGTGAATGGGGCGCGGACATCGCGATCGGCAACTCGCAGCGTTTCGGCGTGCCACTCGGCTACGGCGGCCCTCACGCGGCGTTCTTCGCCACGCGCGACGAGTTCAAGCGCCACCTGCCCGGCCGCATCATCGGCGTCTCCAAGGACCGCGCGGGCCGGACGGGACTACGGATGGCGCTGCAGACGCGCGAGCAGCACATCCGGCGCGAGAAGGCGACGAGCAACGTGTGCACCGCGCAGGTGCTGCTCGCCGTCGTTGCCGCGATGTACGCGGTCTACCACGGGCCCAAGGGCTTGAGCCGCATCGCGCGCCGCGTGCACGCGTACACGACAGCGCTGGCTGCCGCATTGGAGAAGCTGGGCTACGGCATCGCCTATCCGCATTTCTTCGACACGCTCGCGGTCGAGGTCCCGGCCGACGTGCTGCCGCGGATCATCGACGCCGCCCGCCTGAAGCAGATCAATCTGCGCACGCTGTCGCAGACGCGGATCGGCGTCGCGCTCGACGAAACGGTGACCGACGCCGACGTCGCCGACGTCGTCACCGCGTTCGCGGCGGGGGCCGACAAATCCGCCGGACCCGTGCGCGAGGCGCCATCCGCGATCCCCGAATCGCTGGCGCGCACCACGCCGTTCTGCACGCACCCGGTCTTCAACACGCATCACTCCGAAACGGAGATGCTGCGCTACCTCAAGCGGCTCGAAGATCGCGACCTGTCGCTGACGGCGGCGATGATCCCGCTCGGCTCGTGCACGATGAAGCTCAACGCCACGACGGAGATGATCCCGATCACCTGGCGCGGCTTCAATCGCCTGCATCCCTTCGCGCCGCGCGCGCAGGCGCAGGGCTACGCCACGCTGTTCCGCCAGCTCGAAACATGGCTGGCCGAGATCACCGGCTTTGCCACGGTGTCGCTGCAACCCAATGCCGGCTCGCAGGGGGAGTTTGCCGGGCTGCTCGTGATTCGCGCCTACCACCAGCACCGTGGCGAGGCGCATCGCACGACCTGCCTGATCCCGCAATCGGCGCACGGCACGAACCCCGCCAGCGCGGTCATGGCCGGCATGCAGGTCGTGGTGGTGCAGACCGACGAGCAGGGCAACATCGACGTCGCCGATCTCGAAGCCAAGGCGAAAGCGCACGCCGCCACGCTGGGCGCGCTGATGGTGACCTATCCATCGACGCATGGCGTGTTCGAGGCATCCATCAAGAAGATTTGCAAGATCGTGCATCAGCATGGCGGGCAGGTCTACATGGATGGCGCCAACATGAATGCGCAGGTAGGCCTGTGCCGGCCGGGCGACATTGGCGCCGACGTGTGCCACTTGAACCTCCACAAGACGTTCTGCATCCCGCACGGCGGTGGCGGTCCCGGCATGGGGCCGATCGGCGTCGCCGAGCACCTGGCGCCGCATCTGCCGACGCATCCGGTGATCGACGTCGGCGTGCCGCTCGCCGCAAGCGCCGGTACGGTGTCGGCGGGCCCGTGGGGCAGCCCGTCGATCCTGCCGATCTCGTGGGCCTATATCGCCATGATGGGACGCGACGGCCTGACGCTCGCGACTAAAGTCGCGATCCTCAACGCCAATTACATCGCGCGTCGGCTGCAGGAGGGTGGGCATTACGAGCTGTTGTATGCGGGACAGCAGGGACTCGTTGCGCACGAGTGCATCATCGACACACGGCCGTTTAAGACGTCCGCCGGCGTGGATGTCGAGGACATTGCCAAGCGGCTCATCGATTACGGCTTCCATCCGCCGACGGTCTCCTTCCCTGTGCCCGGGACCCTGATGGTCGAGCCGACGGAGAGCGAGCCGAAGGTGGAGCTGGACCGGTTTGTGGACGCGCTGATCGCCATTCGCGGAGAAATTCGCGAGATCGAGAACGGCGAAGCCGACCGGGAAAGCAACCTGCTGAAGCACGCCCCGCATCCGCTCGCCGACCTGCTGGTGGACACGTGGGACCGGCCGTACGCGCGCGAGCGCGCCGGGTTCCCGACGGCGGCGACGCGTGACCACAAGGTGTGGCCCGCGATCGGCCGGATCGATGCCGCGTTTGGAGACCGGAACCTGGTGTGTACTTGCCCGCCCGTGGAAGCGTACGCTGAGGTCTGACGGCCTGTGGGCCTTGATGATCGATGCCCAGGGGCACACGGGCGTCGACAACATGGCGATTGACGAGGCACTCCTCGACGATGCCGCTCGATCGCAGCGCGCGTCTCTGCGACTGTACCGGTGGGATCCCCCGACGCTCTCCGTGGGTCGCAACCAGTCGATGGAAAACCTCGTCCGCGAGGGCGTCCCCGTTGTACGGCGACCGACCGGTGGTCAGGCCGTGTGGCACGAACACGAAGTCACCTACGCGGTCGCGGCACCGATAGCGTTGTTTGGCTCGCTGCGCGGGGCGTACCGGGAGATCCACGGACGGCTGGCAATCGCGCTGCGCACACTGGGAGTCGAGGCCGTGCTGGCCAACGCTCCAGCCGTTCGGCCGTCCGGCCGTCCGGCCGCATGCTTCGCATCCTCCGTCGGCGGCGAGATCCTCGTCCGGGGCCGCAAGCTCGTCGGCTCCGCCCAGGTGCGCCGCGGCGACGCGTTCCTGCAGCACGGATCGATTCTGCTCGACGGGACCCAACCTTCCTCTTGCAACGGGGAAACGACGCTGGCGGCGGTGCTCAACCGACCGGTGAGGTTCGACGAGGTAGCGGCTGCCATCGTCGCGGCCTGGGAAGATCCGCTCCAGCCGTCAGGCCGTTCGGCCCTCAGCCCGTCCGGTCTGGCGTCGCTGGCCGCCGAGTGAAATGTTAAGCGCCATGCCACGGCGCGCTCCATTCCAAGTCCTCGTCATTCTTGCCGTCGTCACGCTCGCGGGATGCGAACGTCGCGGCGGTTGCACCGGCGCATACTGCGGGACGCTGATCAACGCCGCGGTCGCCGAGCCCCCCACGCTGCTGCCGCCGTCGAGCGAAAACGTCGTCGCGGGCGACATCGGCGAGCAGCTGTTCCTGAAGCTGGCGGACGTGGGGATGTCGACGAACACCATCGGCGATGAAGACTTCCAGCCGCTGCTCGCGCAGCGCTGGGAGTGGGACGGACCGCTGACGCTGGTGTTCCATCTCGACCCGCGCGCCCGCTGGCAGGACGGCCAGCCGGTGACCGCGGCGGACGTCGAGTTCACGTTCAACGCGTACACGGACTCCGCCGTCGGCTCGCCGTTCCGCCCCAAGCTGCGGCGCATCGCCAGCGTCACGCAGCGGGATGCGTCGACCGCGGTGTTCCGCTTCCACGAGCGCTATCCCGAGATGTTCTACGATGCCGTGTACCACATGCGCATCCTGCCGGCGCATTTGCTGCGAGCGGTGCCCCGGGATCAGTGGAAAACGGCGCCCTTCGGCCGGCAGCCGGTCGGCGACGGCCCGTACCGCTTCGTCAGCTGGCAGGCGGCGCAGTCGCTCGAGCTCGTGGCCGATTCGACGTTCTTTCTCGGCCGGCCGCCGATCCGGCGTTTGATCTGGCGCTTCACGCCCAACCTCCAGGTTGCCGTCCAGCAAGTCATCGCCGATCAGGCGGATGTCCGCGAGCAGCTGGTCACGCCGGACAACGTCGAGCGGGCACGAGCCGCGAAACAGCTCACGATCTACCCGTTCCGTGGCAACGTCTACACCTATCTCGGGTTCAACCTGCGGGCCAACGGCGATACCGCGAAGCCCAATCCGATCTTTGCGGACCGCGACGTGCGCCGCGCGCTCACCATGGCCGTGGACCGCGCCAGTCTGGTGAAGAGTACGCTGGGCGATCTCGGCAAAGTCCCGCCGGGGCCGATGTCGTCGCTGCTGGGCATCTGGGATCCGGAGATTCGGCAGCTTCCCTACGATACGGCGCTGGCCGCGCGGATTCTCAACGCCCACGGCTGGCGCGACCACGACGGCGACGGCATCCGCGACAAGAACGGCCAGCCGCTCGCGTTCCACATTCTGGTGCCGACCACGAGCGTGCTGCGGCGCCAGTACGCGCGCCTGCTGCAGGAGCAATTCCGCGCGATCGGGGTCCAGACCGACATCGACGAGCTCGAGTTCAGCGTGGTGAACGAGCGCCTCGGGTCCGGGAAGTTCGACACGTCGGTCCTGTCGCGCGGCAACGATCCGTCGCCCGGCTCCGGGATCACGCAGACGTGGACGCGCGCCGGCTTTGGCGGTTCCAACTTCGGCCGCTATTACAATGCCGAGTTCGAGCGGCTCGTCGATCTCGCGATCGCGGCGCCCACGCGCGAGCGGGCGCGGGCGCTGTGGAAGGCCGCGATGGAGACGATCAACGCCGACGCCCCCGGCATCTTCCTGTATGCCCTCGAGAACGTCGCCGCCGTGCACAGCCGCATCGACAACGTGCAGATCCGCCCCGACTCGTGGGCGGCGCTGCTGCGCACCTGGCGCATCCCTCCCGACCAGCTGATCGCTCGAGACCGCGTGGAGCGCTAGGTGACGGCGGTGGGCGGGATGTGGCTCGTGCGGCGCCTCGTCGCCTCCGTCGCCATCATCGTCGCCGTCGTCACGTTCGTCTTCATCCTGATTCACGCTGCCCCGGGAAAGCCCTGCGCGGGCCAACCCGGCGAAGCCGCCGATCCGGTCGTCTGTGAGCAGCTCATCCGGCGGTTCGCGCTCGACCGGCCGCTGTACGAGCAGTACTGGCGCTACCTGGTCGCGCTGGCGCACGGCGACTTCGGGTATTCGTTCTCGCTGCACCGCCCGGTGCGCGATGCGCTCGCGGAGACGATTCCCTTCACGCTGCAGCTGGCGGGCGCGGCGCTGCTGCTCGATTTCGTCCTCGGCCTTGGCCTCGGCATCTATCAGGCGGGCCGCGTCAATCGCCTGCCGGACGTGATCATCGGCAACGCCACGTTGTTCATCTATTCGCTGCCCACGTTCTGGCTGGCGTTGCTGCTGCTGCTCGTCTTCGGCGAGAAGCTCGGGTGGTTTCCCGTCGGTGGACCGAATGATCCGATTTTTTGCCCGGTGATCGATTCGGCGTACTGCGTCTTTGACCGGCTCGGGCACCTCGTGTTGCCGGCGGCGACGCTGGGGTTGGTCGGCGCGGCGGGGACGGCCCGCTTCCAGCGAGCGGCGATGCTGGAGGTGGCGAGTCAGGACTACGTGCGCACGGCGCGCGCCAAGGGCGTTCCCGAGCGGCGCATCGTGCTGCGCCACCAGCTCCGCAACGCCTTGCTTTCCTTTATTACGCGGTTCGGCCTCGCCTTCCCGTTCCTGCTCACCGGCGCCGTCCTGATCGAAACCATCTTCGCGTGGCCGGGAATGGGACGGCTGGCGTTCGACGCCATCCTGGCGCGTGACTATGCGCTCGTCACGGCGACCGCGCTGATCGCGAGCGTGGTCGTCGTCGCGGGGAACCTGCTTGCCGACATCCTGCTGGGGGTTGCGGATCCACGCCTGCGGGTACGCGGCGGCGGCGAACTCGAGAACGTCACCGCATGACGCTCGGCAGCTGGCTCGCACTGGTCGTCGCGCTCATCGCGGCCGCGGAAACCGCGCGGGCGCTGCGCCAGCGCGGGCTGAAGCACGAGCGGTGGCGGCGCTTCTTCCGCAACCGCACGACGTCGTGGGGGCTCAGCATCCTGGTATTCCTGGTCACCATCGCCATCGCCGCGCCGCTGGTCGCGCCGCTCGATCCGATCGTCCAACCGGACCCCGTCCACCTCAAGAATCTGTCGCCCTCCTGGACGTTCATTCTCGGCACGGATGTCTTCAGCCGCGACGTGTGGAGCCGCATCGTGTATGGGGCGCGCGTCTCGCTGGGGATCGGCGCGCTCGGCGCGCTCGTCGCGGTCGCGCTCGGCACCGTGGTCGGCGCGGTCGCGGGATATTATGGGCGTCGCGTCGATGCCGTGCTGATGCGCGGGGTGGACGTGGGCCTCGCGCTCCCCCGCATTTTCATCTTGTTGATGGCGGTGGCCCTGTGGGATGGCCTGCCCTTCGTGACGCTCGCCCTCGCGATCGGCTTGACGTCGTGGTTCGGCACCAGCCGGCTGGTGCGCGCGGAGGTCCTCTCGCTGCAACAGCGGGATTTCGTCGTCGCCGCACGGGCGCTGGGCGCCGGCGACGGCCGGGTTATCTTTCGCCACGTTCTGCCGAATGCCGCGGCGCCGATCATCGTGTCCGCGGCCCTGGGCGTCGGCAACGTGCTCCTGCTCGAAGCCTCGTTGTCCTTCCTCGGCATCGGCGTCGCCCCGCCACGGCCGAGCTGGGGCAACATGATCGCGGACGGCGCGTCCAGTCTCTACACGGCGCCGTGGACGACGCTGTTTCCGGGCCTCGCCATCTCTCTGGTCGTGATGTCCCTGAATGCGGTGGCGGACGGGCTGCGTGACGCGCTGGATCCGCGCGAGGAGGGGGGGGCCACGTGACCGTGGAGACGCCGGCGTTACTGCGCGTGCGCGACCTCAAGACGTACTTCGTGACGGAGCACGGCAAGGGAACGGCACGGGCGGTGGACGAGGTCTCGTTCGACCTGTATCCCGGCGAGACCCTGGGGATCGTCGGCGAATCGGGGTGCGGGAAAACCGTCACCTCGCTGTCGATCCTGCGTCTGATTCCCGAGCCTCCCGGCCACATCCTCCCCGGCAGCCTGATCGAATTCGAGGGCCGGAACCTCCTCGCGCTCCCCGCACCGGCGCTGCGCGCCGTCCGCGGCAACCAGATCGCGATGATCTTTCAGGAGCCGATGACCTCGCTCAATCCGGTCTTCACCGTCGGGGACCAGATCGCGGAGGCCGCCATCATCCATCAGCATCTGTCGCGCGGCGCCGCGCGCGCGCGCGCGATCGAGATGCTGCGGCTGGTCGGTATTCCCGACCCCGAGGAACGCGTCGATCACTATCCGCATCAGCTCTCGGGCGGCATGCGCCAGCGCGTCATGATCGCGATGGCGCTCGTCTGTCACCCCAAGGTGCTGATCGCCGACGAGCCGACCACCGCGCTCGACGTGACGATCCAGGCGCAGATCCTCGAGCTCCTCGACCGGCTCCAGCAAGAGCTGGGCATGGCGGTGCTCCTGATCACGCACGATCTCGGCGTGGTCGCGGGCCACGCCGACCGCGTCGTCGTCATGTACGCGGGCCGCGTCGTCGAAACGGCGCAGACGGACGAGCTGTTCGAGCATCCCATTCATCCCTATACCGAGGGGCTGCTCGCGGCCGTGCCGCGTCTCGACGCAGTCCCCGCCCGCGCGCGGCTGCACGCGATCCCCGGTCAGGTGCCGGCCGCGACCGCCTGGCCGACCGGCTGCCGGTTCCGCCCGCGCTGTCCTCATGCCTGGGACAAATGCCTCACCGAGCCGCCGTTGCTCGAGAGCGGCACTCCCGCACACACCGCGCGCTGCTGGCTCGTTACCGAGCCGGAACGCCGGCAGGCCAGGCGATGACGCTCGTCGACGTACGTCAGCTGGTGAAGCACTACGCCGGCGCGCGCACCTGGTTCGGCCTGGGCCGAGCTCAGCCGCCGGTACGTGCCGTCGACGGCGTGTCCTTCAGCATCGCGTCGGGGCGTACGCTCGGATTGGTGGGAGAGTCCGGATCGGGGAAGACGACCGTCGGACGCACGATGCTCCGCCTCCAGGAGCCGACGGCGGGAAAGGTGCTGTTCGAGGAGAACGACGTGTTCGCGCTCGACCCCGCGCGGCTGCGCGCGTTGCGGCGCCGCATGCAGATCGTGTTCCAGGATCCGTATAGCTCCCTCAACCCGCGCATGACCGTCGAGGAAACGCTGCGTGAGCCGCTGCAGATTCACGGGCTGCGCGGTGAGGTCGCCGCTCTGCTGGACGAGGTCGGCCTCGACGCCGCGTTTGCGAAGCGCTACCCGCACGAGCTGTCGGGGGGACAACGGCAGCGCGTGGGCATTGCGCGCGCGCTGTCGGTCGAACCGCAGTTCGTGGTATGCGACGAGCCGGTCAGCGCACTCGATGTGTCGGTGCAGGCGCAGGTCCTGAATCTGCTCGCCGACCTGCAGGCACGGCGGCGGCTCACCTATCTGTTCATTGCCCACGATCTCGCCGTGGTCCGGCACATCGCCGACGACGTCGCCGTGATGTACCTCGGCAAGATCGTGGAGCGCGCGACCGCCGCGGAGATTTACGCGCAGCCGCGGCACCCCTACACGCGCGCCTTGCTCTCGGCGGTGCCCGAACCGAATCCCCGCGCGACCAAGCGCCGCATCGTGCTCACCGGCGACATCCCGTCGCCCGCGCATCCGCCGCCGGGGTGCCCGTTCCATCCGCGCTGCCCGCATCCGCGCAAGAGCGAGCGCTGCCGCACCGAGCCGCCCGCGCTGCGGGAAATCACGCCCCCCCCCGGGCACCTCGCGGCGTGTCATTACGCCGAGGAGCCGATGTGACCGCGGGGGGGGGCTGCTGCTGGCGCAAACGCTCACGAACCTCGTGATCTCGCCGGCCGGACCGGGCTTGCCGTCGGGGTGGCGCCTCAGCCGGATCCAAGGCGTCGAGCCGCCGGCGTTTGAAGTGACGCGCGTCCACACCTTGCGTATGATCACGATCGCCCAGGGCGGTACGGCCACCTACCGCCTGCGCAACGCGATTCGGCCGCCGTCATCGCTGCGGCCGGGAGGGTTGACGTGGCGCTGGCGCGCCGGCACGCCGCTGCGCGGCGCCGACCTGAAACGCCGCGCCGGCGACGACAGTCCGATTCGCGTGGTCATCACATTTCAGGATGGCCGCACCCTCGTGTACGCGTGGGGCAATCGCGAAAGCCGCAACGAGAGCTTCGCCAGTTGGGCCGGACGCAACCGGATGGTGGTGGTGCTGCAGCGCGCGGAAGATGCGGATGGGTCCTGGCACGTGGAGCGCCGGGACCCGTTTGGCGATTATCGCCGGCTCTGGAACAACGCCCCGAAACCGATCGTGTCGGTGGGAGTCAGCATCGACAGCGATGGCCTGAAGACTCGGGCTGCGTCAGAAATCGGCGACATCACGTGGCAGGCGCCCTAACGCAGGAATTTGGTTATGTGGTAGGAAGATTGCCTCAGCAAGTTATCGAGCACCCCGGGCTACCGCCCGGGGTTAGTTAATCCCGTTTAGTGATGGACTATGCATCACGCCTTCCAACTATACGCGCATCTCACCTGGCACACTTGGGAGCGACGAGGGTGCCTCGATGAAAGAGCCGTTGGCGAGTTCGCGATAGCTCTTCGCAACGCGACTCGTGTTACTGGGATTCGCGTCTTAGAGAGCGCGGGACTAGCCGACCATGTGCACGTGCTCGTGAGCTTTCGGCCCAATTCCTCGCTGAGTGACTTTGTCCGCCTGGTGAAATCCGGGACCGCGTACCGAGCCAATGCCAGGATCCCCGGCGCGGTGCGTTGGGGTCGCGGGTTTCTTGCTGCGACGGTTGGCAAGCGCGAGCTTCCGCGGGTCGTCGAGTACATCCGCAATCAGCATCGACGCCATCCCGATCTGATCCCGAGCAGGACAAGAGGTTCCGCTAACCCCGGGCGGCAGCCCGGGGACTACCAATACCGAGGTGCGCGACAAATCTCCTGAGCTAGCGCACTCCGCCCATCATTCGCAGAAGCGGCCGCGTCAAGAGCAACAGGATCGCCGCCGCCACAAATGTCGTGAGCGAGACCGCGCCAAACAGCCTAGGCAGCGGCAAGCTCTCGAACAGTCCGCCCGCCATTCCGGCCAGTTTGTTGCCCACGGCGATCGATAGGAACCACCACCCCATCATCGCACCCACGATTTGCTGCGGCGCTAGCTTGGTCACGATCGACAGCCCCACGGGACTGAGGCAGAGTTCGCCGATCGTGTGCAGGACGTACAGCCCAATCAGCCACCAGGGGCTGACCAGAACCCCGCGCTCCTGCGCCATCTTCGCCGCCGGGACGATCAGGGCGAATCCGAGTCCCACGAAGATCAGACCCAGCGCGAACTTCACTGGACTCGACGGCTGGCGCGGGCCGAGGCGGACCCATAGCCAGCCCATGAGCGGCGCGAGGCCGAAGATCATGAACATCGAGTTCAGCGACTGATACCAGGTCGAGGGGAAGTCGAATCCAAACAGCCTGTTCTGGGTGAGCCGGTCGGCGAACAGGTTCAGGCTCGACGATGCCTGCTCGAACGCCCCCCAGAAGATCGACGAGAACACGAACAGCACCGCGATCGCCGCGACCCGCCCCCACTCCTCGCGCGTGAAGCGCCACCACGGCTCCGTCGACGGCGCTGCATGCTTCTCCGTCTGTCCTAAACGTTGGAGCGCCGGCAGGAGTCGCGGCTTCCCGGCGACATACTGGATCAATCCGATCGTCATCCCGATGCCGGCGCACAAGAAGCCGGCATGCCAGCTGACTTCCTGCCCCAGCGTCCCGACGATCAGCGGCGCGACAAACGCACCGACGTTGATCCCGACGTAGAAGATCGAGAAGCCGGCATCGCGACGCGCATCGTCGGGGTCGTATAACGCCCCCACCATCGTGCTCGCATTTGGCTTCAGGAGTCCCGTGCCCGCGACGATCAGGCAGAGGCCGAGGTAGAACGTCGTCACCGTGGGGATCGCCATGGTGAAGTGGCCGAGGGCGATAATGATCCCACCCAGCAGCACGCTGCGGTATTGCCCGAAGACGCGATCGGCGAGCATGCCGCCCGCAATCGCCGACGCGTATACGCCGAAGCCATACCATCCGATGATCGACCCGGCCCGCTCGGCGCTAAACCCAAGCCCCCCCTGAGCCGCCGCCGCAGTCATGAACAGGATGAGGAGCGCTTTCAGCCCGTAGAAGCTGAAGCGCTCCCACATCTCGGTGAAAAACAGCGTCGACAGGCCGCGCGGATGGCCAAACCACCCGGCGGTGTCTCGTTGCGGTGTGACCGGCTCCGCCATCTACCGCACGCCGCCCATGAGATTGCGAATCGGACGGAGCAGCAGGAACAGGACGACCCCGGCGCTGAGCGTCACTGCCGCGGTTACCCCGAACAGCGTCACCAGCGGGACCGTGCTGATGAATCGCGCGGACCATCCCGCCAGCCAGTTGCCCGCGGCATTCGACAGGAAAAAGATCCCCATTACGAGGCTGACGAACCGGACGGGCGCGAGCTTCGTCACCAGCGACAACCCGACCGGACTGAGACAGAGCTCACCGAGCTCCTGAATGAAGTAGGCACCGACGAGCCAGAGCGGAGAAACCTTTACGCCGCTTTGGGCCAGCGAGCCCCCGGGAATCAGCAGCACGAACGCGAGACCGACGAAGACGAGCGCGAGGGCGAACTTCGCCGGGCTCGACGGTTGGCGGGGGCCGAGCCGGACCCACAACCACGCGAACAGTGGCGACAGGAGAATGACGAACGCCGCCTGAATCGACACGAACCACGACGCATACAGCTTGATCCCCAGAAACTCGAGATGGACGTAGCGGTCGGCGAACAGGTTCAGCGTGGATCCCGCCTGCTCATATGCGCCCCAAAACAACGACGCGAACACGAACAGCACGACCACGGCGCCGATGCGGCGCCAGTCGTCAGGGGTGAGTGGCGCCTTCGTGCCCCGCAACACGTCGGCCGCGGCACGGGCCTGGCGCTGAGCGGCGAGGCGATCGATGGCCGGCTGGAGACGTTGCCGGCCAAGGACGTATTGGATCAGGCCAAACACCATGCCCACACCCGCGCACGCGAAGCCCAGATGCCAATCGACGCCTTCCGCGAGCTTGCCGGCGATCAGGGGGCCGAGAAACGCGCCGAGATTGATCCCCATGTAGAAAATGGAAAAGCCGGCGTCGCGCCGCTCGTCTCCCGGCTCGTAGAGCGAGCCGACGAGCGTGCTGATGTTGGGCTTCAGCAGCCCGGTGCCGAGCACGATCAGCGCGAGGCCGATGTACAGGAACGGCAGGCCATGAAACGCGAGCGTGAAATGGCCGAGGGCGATGACGCTCCCGCCGATCAGCACGCTGCGATACTGCCCGAGCCAGCGATCGGCGATGAAGCCGCCGATGATCGGCGTGAGCCAGACGCTGGAGACGTAATTGCCGTACGCGAGCCCGGCGTGCTGATCGGTGAAACCCAGCGCCTTCGTCATGTATAGGATCAGGAAGCCGCGCATCCCGTAGTAGCTGAAGCGCTCCCACATCTCCGTGAAGAACAGCGTGGAGAGGCCGCGCGGGTGACCGAAGAATTGACGTTCGTCGTTCATCAGTCGAAGAGATCGTCTTGCTGCGCGGTGTCCGGATGCTCGCTGGGTCGCAGCAAGGTGCTCAGCCGCTCTTCCCATTTCTCGACGTCGAAATGGTGTTCGTTCTGCAGCGCGCGACGCAGCACCGGCGAGAACTCGTGAAACGCCTCGAGCAGCTCGCGCGTCGCCTCGCGTAACGCTTCGAGCCGGAAGCTGTCGTCCGTCGCCGCCATGTCCTCGAGGATGCTCTGCTCCGTCCGCGAGGCGACGACCGGTTCGGGACGCCCCTCGATGAAGACGTTGGTGCGTTGCCCCGGGCCGCGACCCTCCTCGATCGGCATCAGGCCGAGGATGCGGTCCGAGCGCCAATATTTTCCATAGCCGAGGAATACCATGCGCCCCCGTTTCACATCCATAGGTTACCTCCGCGGACGCCGGTTTTTGCGAATGTCTTCTAACACAACGCGATCAATTTTTCCGTCCATGCGCACGCGCACGTCGTAGTTCTCCCAATACATGAAGTTCGCGAGCGCCGTCAGAAACGTGTCATTGAGGGAGGGCTGGGGAGCGGCGAGCCACTTCTCGCGCTGATTCGCGGGCTCGACCACCAGAATCGTTTCCAGCTCTTGTTGCAGCGCCGGCGTAATCGGCATGAGGTCGGCGGAGTCGGTGGTGAAGAAATAGAGCTTGTGCAGCGCGTACAGCCGCTGCAGCTCCTTGATCGGATCGGGCGCATCGTAAACCCGGATATCGATGTAGCGGTCGTTGTTGCCGAGGTACCCGGCGTTCGCCCGCACGACGAGCAATGCCGCCGACTGCATCCCCCGTCTGTCCCCTCCGCCCGCCTGGCCCGCGACCAACGCGGCAAGCAGCCGATCGGCGAGCGATCCACGACTGCGCTCGAACGTCTCCGCCATGTTTCGCACCGTCGCGTCCGAGACCATGATATTGGCTTGGGCGGCGTAGTCTCGTCCCGTGATGAGCTGGCCTTTACCGCCCGTCCGGCCGTCCGACCGTCCGCCCGTCCGGCCTCCCGCCCAATCGAACGTCGAGTCGCCGGTCCAGCTCGCCGAGTTGCCGTGGGCGTCCACCATGCCCACCTGCCGTTGCGACGGCCGCGGATCGCCGCGCATGATGATCCGCATCGCCTCCGGGGCGGTCGCGCCCCGCGCCAGGAGATCCAGGCCCTTGTCGCCGTAGTCGGTGTTGCTGAGCGATTGTGTCGCGACGGCACCGATGCCGGCCCGGGCCCACGGCACGATCCCGCCCACGTTGGGAAACTTCGACTGCACAGCGATACCGAGATCGCCGGTGGCGGAGTCGTAGGCGACGATGCTGTAGGTGTGGGCGCGTTTGGCAAAATCAGATGGTGGAGGGGGTGGAGGGTGGTGGAGGATCTGAAGGAGAGACAAGAGGAGCACGGATCTAGTCCTTTCTCATTTTCTTCTTGAGCTCGTCGAGCTGGCGCGCCGCCGCCGCCTCGCGCGCCGCCCGGTCCATGTCCGCCTTGAGCAGCTCGTCCTGTAGATCGACGTCCGCATCCCTGGCGCCGGCCTCGTCCATGGAGCGCCGAGCTTCCATCGCCGGCCGCTCGCGCTCCGCGCTCTTGAGCTGCGTCTGCATTTCATCCAGCTCGCGTTGCGCCAGCGCCAGCTCCTCGCGCTGCGCGACAAGCTTGCGCTCGAGCACGCCAACGCGCTCGCGGTGCTTGGTCGCAAAGCGCTCGGCAACGGTGACCGTTTCCTGATCCTGGATCTCACCAGCGAGACGGCCGCGCCGCTCGGCATCCGCCAGCCGCTGGCGCTCGAGCCCCACCTCGCGTTCGGTGCGCGCCACGGCCTCCTGGACCTCGGCAACCGCGACCTTCGCGTCCACGACCGCCTCGCGCATCTGCCGGGCGAGCGATCGGAGATCGACGCCACCCTCGGCGGCGTCGAGGGCAGCGCGGAACGCGTCCCGCAGACGCTCGAACAGGTCGGTTGCCTCGCTCAGCTCTTACGGACGGTTTTGGCGAAAAAGTCGGAGAAGACGGGCTCCACCGCGGGCGAGTCGCACTCCGGGCAGGTCGGATGCGGGCGCAGGGAGTGCTCCGCCATCGTTTCGGTGCGCGAGAACAGCGCGTGACAGGCGGTACAACGGTACTCGTACACTGGCATGCGCAAACGTTATTCCCCCGTAAAACCACGGTCAAGTTGACGCACCCCGCGTGGGGCGCAAATTGCTGGAATGCTCCGGATTGCAGTCCGAATCGCCGGTGTCGCGCTGGCGGCAGCCGCCAGCACCATTGCCTGCGACGGCGGACTCGAGCCGGAACGTATTTGCCCGCCGAGTCTGGTGGGCCTGTGCGGCACGCTGCGATTTCGCGGCACGATCCCCGACAGCACCGACAACGTCTTCATCGCCGCCTACGTCACGTTCCCGCAGACCTGCAACGACCTCATCAACAAGCGCAAGCCACCCATTCCCGGCTCAGTCACCTACACCGACTCGGCCGCGCCCTACAGCGTCGTCCTCGACCCGGCCACCTACCATTGGGTGCTCGCGGTCTGGAAGAAGGTGGGAAACCTGACCCTCACCCCGCAGGATACGGCGCTGCTCCGAGTCGCGGGCTATTACCGCGATCCCGCCGATACGACCCTGCCCGGCATCGTCACGATCCCCGCGGGCGGTACGGTCGGCAACATCGACTTCAGGGTTGAGTTCGACAGCCTCCGGCCGGCAACCGATTTCGTCACATGCACCGCGCCATAACGGCGCTGCTGCTGTTGGTCGCGCCACTTCCCGCGGTTGCTCAAGGGGTGTTGCGCGGCACGGTCCGTGATGCGCACGGCGTCCCCATTCAGGCGGCGATCGTGGGTGTGCCGAACACGACGCTGTACACGCAGACCGACCCGCAGGGACGCTATCGCCTGACACCGCTGCCGGCAGGCGACATTCGTGTGCGCGTCGCAGCCATCGGATACCTGCCCACTGCCGCCAGCGTCTCGGTCGCTGCCGGCGACTCCGCGATCGCCGACTTCACGTTGGAGCCATCGCCGCTCGAGCTGCCTCCGCTCGACGTCGTGAGCACCAAGGTGGCGCGGTTTGGCGACCGCCCCGCGACGAGCGTCGTCCAGATCCCCGCGCACGACATCGATCAACGGGCGGTCAACACCGTGGACGAAGCAGTCGATAAGGCGGCGGGTATTCAGATGCTGAACGGGCAGATCAACATTCGCGGATCGACGGGCTACGTACAGGGACTCAACTCGCGTGTGCTGCTGCTGGTCGACGGCGTTCCGATGAATCAGGGCGACCGCGGCGGGATCAACTGGGACCTGTTGCCGGTGGATCAGATCGAGCGCGTCGACATCCTCAAGGGGGCCGGCTCGTCGCTGTATGGGTCGGCGGCGCTGGGGGGCGTCGTCAACCTGACGACCCGTGACGTGCCTGATGGCATGCACGTGCGCGTGCGGCTCACCGGAGGCGCGTACGGCAATCCGCCCCACGCAGTGTGGCGGTTCCGCGACGGCACGGGGCTGGAGGGCGGGGCCGATGTCTCCGCGTCATACGGCACCGCGACGTTCGGCGGCCGGTTCGCGGCGGGCGCGCGTCATTCGGACGGATACCGCGAACAAGACGACGGGGATCACTGGCAGATCGCCGGCCGAGCCCGCTGGCAGGCAGCACCGCGCACGCGCGTGGACATGTCCGGCGCCTGGGCGGTCGACCATTACGACGTGCCGCTCGCGTGGTGCCGGCAAGGCGAATGCAACGATCGCGGCCAGGCGTATCAACCGTT
Organism: Gemmatimonadales bacterium; assembly: GCA_035637355.1. Lineage (GTDB taxonomy): Bacteria > Gemmatimonadota > Gemmatimonadetes > Gemmatimonadales > GWC2-71-9 > 20CM-2-65-7. The sequence continues at coordinate 2,398 of DASPXJ010000017.1, read as the reverse complement.
CAAGGTCCCGACCGCCTCGTTGGGCGCGTGGACCGACTCGCGCAAGGGATACGTCGCCGCGCAGGCGCGGACGGTGGTGTCGGAGCGATTCGCGTGGCAGGCGCGCGCGTCGTGGTTCCGCACCAACTTCTTCGATCAGCGTCCTCCCACCGGCTCAGAGTTCGGGGTTGCCAACCGCTTCGGCGCCGAGCTCCGGGCGGAGGTGCATCGTGATTCCACGCGTACGGTGCTGGTCGGCAGCGAGATGACGTTTTCGGATGTCACCAGCGACATTTTCGGAAATCACTCGCAGTCCGAGTTCGCCGCGTACGGTGAGAGCGACCAGGCGGTCGGCGTGGTCCGTCTCACCGCGGGCGCGCGCATCGATTTTCTCGCGGTCGACGGCGGCTCGCTCAGTGCGGTCGTCAGTCCCCGGCTCGGCGTCACCATGCCGACCGATCACAGTGGAGGATCGCTGCGCGCGTCGATCGGCCGCGGTTTCCGTGCCCCGACGATCGCGGAGCGATTCGTGCACACCTTCGCCGAAGGGCTCGAGGTCATTCCCAATCCCAACCTGCGGCCGGAAACCGCATGGTCGACGGAACTCGGCTACACGACCGCACCGCTGTTCCGGATGCTGCGGCTCGACGCTGCGCTGTTCTGGACGGAGCCACGCGAGCTGATCGAGCCGCGGTTGATCCTGATCGAGGAATCACCCAACGACTCGATACCCAACCTCGTACCCAAGATCCAGCTCCAGAACGTCACCCGCGCGCGCATCGCCGGACTCGACGTTGCGATTCTGACCGCGCCCATTCCGGATCGGCTGATCGCGACGTTGAGCTATACCTACCTCAGCACGCGGCGGCAGGTCGCCGGTGACACGTCGGCGGCAGGGCCGCTCGCGTTCCGCCCGCGGCACCTCGTGACGCTGAGCGGCGATTACAGCCTCGGCGCCATCGGCGTGGGCGCCGACTTCCGGTATGCCAGCCGTGTCGAGCGCATCGAGTTAGAAGGGTTCGTCGACTCGAGGCGCGTCCCCGTGAAGGTGCTGGACCTCAGAGCAGGCTGGAAACAAGGCCCGGTCGAGCTGCGGCTCATGGCGGCCAATGTGCTCAATTACATCTACAACCTGGTGCCCCAGGCCCTCGCGCCCGTGCGGACCGTGACCGTGACGGCTGTTTGGTCCCATTAGCGTTAGATTCCAGATCATGAACTACCGGCTGCTGGCACTGACCCTCGCGGTGGCTGCCTGTGGCCGCGGGAGCGGCGGTTCGCCGACCTGCGGCATTGCGTTCCTCGCCGGGCCTTCGCTGATCACCCAGCAGCTCGGCAACGCGCGCGCCGTCCTCACTGATCCGCCCCGAGGGGTCCCGGATTCGCTGCCCGCCCTCGTCATCCTCCAGAAGACGCGTGACATCGGAGCCGTGCTCGTCGGTCGGGACGGCGAGGGCCGCATTTCGATGCAGTATCGAGGCTCCGGCTTTCCCCAGCACGGCTACGGCCTGCTGGTGGTCGACGACACCTCGCAGCGCACGATGGGTGTTCTGACCCTCGATACCGAGGAGCCGCAGGGCCATCCGGCGATCGGCACGATCATCGGCGGAAGTGTGGCGCTGAATCTGTACGGCGTCCGCGTCGACTGGGCGAGCGTCAGCAATCCCCGCTGTCCGTTGTTCGGCGGCCCGGCGACCCAAACGTCGTGACCAGGGCCACGGCGGCCGTTCCTGTCGCCGTGACGGCTCCACGGCGGATGGTCGATGGCCGTGAGCGAATCACCCTCAACACGGCGTACGTGCGCGCGCTCGAGGGCGCCGGTCTCATTCCGCTGGCCGTTCCGACGATTCTCGCACCGGATCACGCCGCCGCCGCGCTCGCCGGAGTGCGCGGCCTGGTGCTCACCGGCGGGGAAGACGTCGCGCCCGCGCGCTACGGCGCCGCGCCGCACCCGCGCCTCGGTGACGTCGATCCCGCGCGCGACGCGGCCGAGCTGGCGCTGATCGACGCCGCGCGCCGGCGGCGTTTGCCGATTCTCGCGATCTGCCGCGGCATTCAGATCCTCAACGTCGCCCTCGGAGGCACTCTGTATCAGGATTTGGACAGTGAGCGGCCGGGTTCGGTGCCGCACAATGAAGCGAGTAATCACGCGGTGCGGGTCGATGCCGGGTCGCTGCTCGAGCGGACACTCGGCGCTCGTGCGGCGTCCGTGAACAGCCGGCACCATCAGGCGATTCGGGACGTCGCGCCGGGCCTCAAGGCGGTGGCGTGGGCCGACGATGGCGTGATCGAGGCCGCCGAGCCGGCGGATGCGAGCGCCCCCTGGATCGTCGCGGTACAGTGGCATCCGGAAGATCTGACCGAGCGGGCCTTGTTCGACGGCTTCGCGCGGGCGGTCGCATGACCGCCCCCCCCCCCCCCC